>NZ_JBGLRL010000060.1:0-552 GCF_041402505.1 Aeromonas sp. S2(2024) | reverse complement strand
TGGGCACGGGCCAGGGCCAGAGCGTGCTGCAGATGGTGGCGGCGTTCTCAGCCGCCTGCGGCAAGCCACTGCCTTATCGCATCGAGCCCAGGCGCCCGGGCGACATCGCCGAATGCTGGGCCGATCCCGCCAAGGCACAGCGCGAACTGGGCTGGCATGCCACCCGGGATCTCGCCGCCATGTGCGCCGACAGCTGGCGCTGGCAGCTCGCCAACCCGAACGGTTACGAGGAGTAGGCCTGCCGGCCTGCCCGTTACGATTTTCTCAACTCATTGACTGGAGTGATGATGTTCAACCCTGTTGATCACCCCCACCGCCGTTTCAACCCGCTGACCGGCCAGTATGTGCTGGTCTCCCCCCACAGGGCCAAGCGCCCCTGGCAGGGTCAGGTCGAAAAAATAAGCCAGGCGCCGAGCCAGTCCCACGATCCGGACTGCTTCCTCTGCGCCGGCAACAAGCGCGTCACCGGCGACCAGAACCCCGACTATCGGGACACCTTCGTCTTCACCAACGACTTCGCCGCCCTGATGCAGGACACCCCGGCCGCCGGCG
>NZ_JBGLRL010000059.1:0-624 GCF_041402505.1 Aeromonas sp. S2(2024) | reverse complement strand
ACCGACTTCTCACAGCTTATCGCAGGTTAGTACGTCCTTCATCGCCTCTGACTGCCAAGGCATCCACCATGTACGCTTAGTCACTTAACCATACAACCCCAAGAAGTGTCGGTGAAACCGGCACAGCTTGTTGCTGTACAACAAGGACCAAAATAAAATTTGGTTTTCGCCAAGAAGTTTCCAAAGCACTTGTAACAAATGTTTGAGAACTACTTTTTAAATCAGCTTTCCAGATTGTTAAAGAGCAAACTTCGTAAAGAAGTCAAAGGCATTAACTGAATATTGCTATCCAATTCATGGCTTTGTCTTCTGACAAACACAGTACGATATGGTGGAGCTATGCGGGATCGAACCGCAGACCTCCTGCGTGCAAAGCAGGCGCTCTCCCAGCTGAGCTATAGCCCCGTAATCGAAGTGGTGGGTCTGAGTGGACTCGAACCACCGACCTCACCCTTATCAGGGGTGCGCTCTAACCACCTGAGCTACAGACCCACTTCGTGTACTGTCTCTAAACTTGAATCAAGGCAATCTGTGTGAACACTCAACAACTCGACATCTTAAGGTAAGGAGGTGATCCAACCCCAGGTTCCCCTAGGGTTACCTTGTTACGACTTCACCCCAGTC
>NZ_JBGLRL010000058.1:0-627 GCF_041402505.1 Aeromonas sp. S2(2024) | reverse complement strand
AGCCTTTCTGGAATTGGATTTTGCTTTTGGCCATGATCTCGCACCTCGATAACTGTACGTAAGATCAGTATAGTTCGTGGTAACTGACTGCTAATCATGGGTAATCAGGTAATAAAAAAGATCCATTCCCTTGGTTTTAATTATGAACAAGCTGGAAAAAGAGGGATTCTATATAAAAATTGTGGAATAGGCTCATCCATAATAATAAATTATGATGGTAGGTTGTATCCCTGTAATGAATTTTCTGAAAAGTCAAAATTTACGATTAATGATTGCGGCGATATTGTTAGTATTTTTGATGAATTAAATGTTTCAACAAATGTTGATAATTCATATAAATGCAGTAATTGTGAGTTAAGGAACATATGCTGTGGTGGATGTAAACAGAAAAACAAGAAATGTGAGGGGGGGTATTTAAATCCTGTATGTGACCGCGAAAAGATATATAGAAAAATGGCATATGAATAGAGAGAGTTATCTTGGATTTTGTTTTTGGCAGGTCATCCGGTATGTTGGCTTAACCATCCCCTCATATGAGCGAGGCGTGGCGCGGCTTCTGAGGTATGATCGCCATCCTTGACCAGCTAATACCCAACAGACTATCCCCATGTTTAACCACGAACTAAT
>NZ_JBGLRL010000057.1:0-663 GCF_041402505.1 Aeromonas sp. S2(2024) | reverse complement strand
GACTGGGGTGAAGTCGTAACAAGGTAACCCTAGGGGAACCTGGGGTTGGATCACCTCCTTACCTTAAGATGTCGAAGTTGTTGAGTGTTCACACAGATTGCCTTGATTCAAAGTAGTTAGAGCAAAGACCTGATGCGCAAGCGTCAGTGCTTGTTTGGTGAAAGCCAAACGAGAGAAGCCCTTTTGTTGGGTGTTGGGATGTGAATAATGGCGCAAGCCGTTACCCAATCACCTGCGCGCAAGCGCAAAGACAAATCCGGGTCCCCTTCGTCTAGAGGCCTAGGACACCGCCCTTTCACGGCGGTAACAGGGGTTCGAATCCCCTAGGGGACGCCACTTCTCTTCTTGCTAACAAGAATGCAGAGTTAAGAACTGATTCTTAACTCTGTTTTCTTCGGCCTTGCGCCGTTGCAAACATGCTCTTTAACAATCTGGAAAGCTGATTTAAAAAGTAGTTCTCAAACATTTGTTACAAGTGCTTTGGAAACTTCTTGGCGAAAACCAAAATTTATTTTGGTCCTTGTTGTACAACAACAAGTCGCGTCGTTTCGACGACACTTCTTGGGGTTGTATGGTTAAGTGACTAAGCGTACATGGTGGATGCCTTGGCAGTCAGAGGCGATGAAGGACGTACTAACCTGCGATAAGCTGTGAGAAGTCGGT
>NZ_JBGLRL010000056.1:0-759 GCF_041402505.1 Aeromonas sp. S2(2024) | reverse complement strand
GACTCGAATTGGTAGTGATGTTTCACCTGGTCTGATGAGTGTAAGGGGTAGGAAGTAGGGTTGCCGGTAGGGTCTGGGTAGGGTCCGAATTTTAAACCCTACACGCTCAAATCCAGTCGTGGAAAGGCTTGCAGCCGAGGTAGGGTGGGTAGGGCTAAAAAGCCGCAAACTTGTTCACCGGAGGGCATCAGACTACGGATCAGAAGACACCTTTAATGGCAGCGAAGTATATGATCAAGGACTCCACCTGATCAGATAAGCAAACGAGCCAAGAAAGGCCGCAAAGCAGCGCCAGCCATGGCTTTAGTGGCAATATCAAGGAAGGCAAAGGGGGGGGGGCAGATGTGCTCCCGTCCGCCGAAACATACCCTTGACGATTTTCCAGGTTCAAAATCCAACGTGCCAAACAAACGACTGTGAGGGTGATCTGATGATTTCTAGATTGGTCGCCATCGACAGATTTGTGCCTTTGCTGCCGCTCGCTGGCATGGGTACTAAATATGTAGATACATAGCCAATTGTGCTCAAAAAAACTCCACACCGATGAAGTGGGGAGTTGTGGATAAGAGACAGGACGCGAGGGCTGGGCTCGTGGAGTGAAATTGAGCGATGTTACTGGCGCGGTGGTGTCAGGGTTACAACCTGTATCATTTTCAAGGCGCCCGTAGTGTGGTCAGCCATGCGACCAGTCCGTATGTAGTGGTCCTGTTCTGCCAGAGTCCTCGACCCCAAAATTTTCTAAGAACACTCGCACCGTTC
>NZ_JBGLRL010000055.1:0-974 GCF_041402505.1 Aeromonas sp. S2(2024) | reverse complement strand
CCCAGTTTTTAGTGAGATCTCTCCCACTGACGTATCATTTGGTCCGCCCGAAACAGGTTGGCCAGCGTGAATAACATCGCCAGTTGGTTATCGTTTTTCAGCAACCCCTTGTATCTGGCTTTCACGAAGCCGAACTGTCGCTTGATGATGCGAAATGGGTGCTCCACCTTGGCCCGGATGCTGGCTTTCATGTATTCGATGTTGATGGCCGTTTTGTTCTTGCGTGGATGCTGTTTCAAGGTTCTTACCTTGCCGGGGCGCTCGGCGATCAGCCAGTCCACATCCACCTCGGCCAGCTCCTCGCGCTGTGGCGCCCCTTGGTAGCCGGCATCGGCTGAGACAAATTGCTCCTCTCCATGCAGCAGATTACCCAGCTGATTGAGGTCATGCTCGTTGGCCGCGGTGGTGACTAGGCTGTGGGTCAGGCCACTCTTGGCATCGACACCAATGTGGGCCTTCATGCCAAAGTGCCACTGATTGCCTTTCTTGGTCTGATGCATCTGCGGATCGCGTTGCTGCTCTTTGTTCTTGGTCGAGCTGGGAGCCTCAATGATGGTGGCATCGACCAAGGTGCCTTGAGTCATCATGACGCCTGCTTCGGCCAGCCAGCGATTGATGGTCTTGAACAATTGGCGGGCCAGTTGATGCTGCTCCAGCAGGTGGCGGAAATTCATGATGGTGGTGCGGTCCGGCAAGGCGCTATCCAGGGATAACCGGGCAAACAGACGCATGGAGGCGATTTCGTACAGAGCATCTTCGATCGCGCCATCGCTCAGGTTGTACCAATGCTGCATGCAGTGAATGCGTAGCATGGTTTCCAGCGGATAAGGTCGCCGGCCATTACCAGCCTTGGGGTAAAACGGCTCGATGACTTCCACCATGTTTTGCCATGGCAGAATCTGCTCCATGCGGGACAAGAAAATCTCTTTTCTGGTCTGACGGCGCTTACTGCTGAATTCACTGTCGGCGAAGGT
>NZ_JBGLRL010000054.1:0-1031 GCF_041402505.1 Aeromonas sp. S2(2024) | reverse complement strand
CCTGATTACCCATGATTAGCAGTCAGTTACCACGAACTATACTGATCTTACGTACAGTTATCGAGGTGCGAGATCATGGCCAAAAGCAAAATCCAATTCCAGAAAGGCTACAGCCTGTTTGAGTTTCTCAAGGACTATGGCACTGAGGCTCAGTGCGAAAACGCGCTGTTCACTTGGCGTTTTCCTAACGGCTTTGTCTGCCCTGAATGTGCCAACAAGACCTGTTGTCGCCTGAGAAGGCGGCCACGTGTGTGGCAATGCAATCACTGCCGTCACCAGATGTCATTGACTGGAAACACGATTTTCGCAAACACCAAGCTCCCACTGACCAAGTGGTTTCTGGCAATGCACCTGTTGTCACAAACCAAAACAGGCTTGTCAGCGATGGAGCTAAAGCGCCAGTTGGGCGTCAAATATGACACCGCCTGGATGCTCAAGCACAAGCTGCTGCAAGCCATGAAAGAGTCCGATGACAAGCAGCCCATCAGCGGCATCATTCAGCTCGATGATGTCTACTGGGGTGGCGAGCGCCGTGGTGGCAAACGGGGTCGGGGCGCGGCAGGCAAGACGCCGTTTGTGGCAGCAGTGGCCCTGAACAAGGAAGGACATCCAATCAAGATGCGGATGACGGTGGTCGATGGTTTCAAAACCAAGTCCGTTGCTGATTGGACAAAACGGCATATTGCCAGTGGTAGCGCGGTGATATCCGATGGATTGGCCTGTTTCAAAGCGGTCAAGGAGGCCAATTGTGAGCACCTGGGTGTTGTCACCGGGGGCAACCTGGACTGGCTGGATCATCCGGCATTCAACTGGGTAAACACGATGATAGGAAATGTGAAAAACTCGCTGCGGGGCAGTTGCCATACGCTCGGAGCGAAGCATTTACCAAGGCATCTTGCGGAATACTGCTTCCGGTTTAATCATCGTTTTGACCTCAAGAGCATGTTGGTTGAATTGGGGCATGCAGTCGTGGCAAGCCCTCCGATGCCATATCGGCTCTTGAAGCTGGCTGAGGGTCATGGGTAATCAGG
>NZ_JBGLRL010000053.1:0-1239 GCF_041402505.1 Aeromonas sp. S2(2024) | reverse complement strand
TGTAGTGGTCTAATCATCCCGGACACCATTTTAGGTGGTACAGTCGCCACCATGACTTGAGGTGTTCAATGACAAGATTACGTCGCTCATTTACTGCTGAATTCAAACTCGAAGCCGCATCCCTGGTACTCGACCAGGGATACTCTGTCCCCGAAGCCAGCCGTTCACTGGATGTCGGTGAAACCATACTTCGCCGATGGGTTCAGCAGCTTCAATCCGAACGAACCGGCACCACCCCAATCGGCAAAGCGCTGACCCCGGAGCAGCAGAAAATCCAGGAGCTGGAAGCCCGCATCAACCGGCTCGAGCGCGAAAAGGACATTCTAAAAAAGGCTACGGCTCTCTTGATGACGGACGAGTTCAAACGTACGCGCTGATAGACCGATTAAGAGAGCAAGCCCCTATCACTCTGGTCTGCTGTGCTTTCGATGTTCCAACATCCTGTTTTTACGACTATCTGGCCCGCAAGCGGACGATTAACCGTGAGCGGATGCAGCAACGCAGCGAGTTGCGCCGTTTGTTCAAAGAGAGCCGGAACTCAGCGGGCAGCCGCGCCTTGATGTCGATGATGCGTGAGCTGGGGCATCAGATTGGCCGATTCAAAGTGCGCAGTCTGATGAAGGAGGTCGGTCTGGTATCCAAGCAACCGGGCGCTCATCGCTATCAGGTCGCCCGGTCTGAACGACCGGATATTCCCAATCTGCTGGCCCGTGAATTTGATGTCCAGCAGCCCAATCAGGTGTGGTGTGGCGATATCACCTACGTCTGGGCAGGTGGTCGTTGGAATTATCTGGCGGTGGTGCTCGACCTTTATGCCCGCCGAGTCGTGGGCTGGGCGATGTCTGACAAGCCTGATGCAGAGCTGGCAATAAAAGCGCTCGAGATGGCCTATCAGCAGCGGGGTTGCCCATCAGGTGTGCTGTTTCACTCAGACCAAGGCAGCCAATATGGCAGCCGGGTATTTCGGCAGCGGCTGTGGCGCTATCGCATGACCCAGAGTATGAGTCGGCGTGGCAACTGTTGGGATAATGCACCGATGGAGCGGTTGTTCAGGAGTCTGAAGACAGAGTGGCTCCCGACAACGGGATATATGAACCTGCGGGAGGCGAAGCGGGATATCAGCTATTACCTGATGGATTACTACAACTGGCGGCGTCCACATCAACACAATGACGGGATCGCGCCAGCAAAAGCCGAGGATCGGCCTAACCAAGTGTCCGGATTTAGTTGACCACTACA
>NZ_JBGLRL010000052.1:0-1261 GCF_041402505.1 Aeromonas sp. S2(2024) | reverse complement strand
CTTAACCATCCCCTCATATGAGCGAGGCGTGGCGCGGCTTCTGAGGTATGATCGCCATCCTTGACCAGCTAATACCCAACAGACTATCCCCATGTTTAACCACGAACTAATCCTCAACCACATCGACGATATATTTGGACAGGACATGCATGCCAAGCGTGTTCTTTCCCTCGCCAATGCTACCCTCGGGGTTATCGAGTCAGGTTCACTGGCCATCCACGCCATCGGTAGTGGCCTCTCCTTGGCCAACGGTCTCGAACGTAAACATGCGGTTAAACAGGTGGATCGCCTGCTCACTAACACCAAGCTCAATGTCTGGAGCCTCTTTGACGATTGGGTGCCCTATGTGGTCGGTGAACGTACCGAGATCGTAGTCTCCATGGACTGGACCGAATTCGATGCCGATGATCACAGTACCTTGGTTATCAGCCTGCAAACCAACCACGGTCGCAGTACTCCGCTGCTGTGGAAAACCCATCGGAAATCGTTGCTCAAAGGGCAACGCAATGCCCATGAGAAAGAGCTGCTCACCAAGCTCAAGCAGACGTTGCCAGAGGGTATCTTCGTGACGGTAGTAGCTGACCGCGGCTTTGGTTACATGGAGCTGTTCGAACGCCTGGAGCAAGAGCTAGGCTTTGCTTATCTCATTAGATTTAAAGGAAATGTTTTGGTTGGTTACCCTGGTGTAGAGCAGGTTCCAGCTCGGGACTGGCTAACGCCGACCGGGCGCACCCGAACCCTCAAAGCGGTGGAGCTAACTGGGCAGCGACAGCCTGTCGAACGGGTCTATTGTTGTCATAAGAGTGGCATGAAAGACGCGTGGTTTCTGGCCAGTAACCGGACCGACCTGAGCGCCGCCAAGGCGTTGCAACTATACGGCCAGCGCTGGGGTATCGAGACCAGTTTTCGTGATATCAAAGATTACAAATTCGGCATGGGTATGGGAGATGTGCACATCAGTAATCCGGTCCGGCGCGACCGACTGTTTTTATTCAGTGCCCTGGCCATCGTCTTGCTGACGCTGCTGGGTAAGGCTGGAGACAGTGTCGGTCTAGAGAGAACGATCAAGGTCAATACCAGCAAGAGCCGAACCTATTCGTTCTTTCGGCAAGGGGTCATCTATTACCAGTTGCTACCTAAAATGAAAGAAGCCAATGCGGTCTTGTTGATGGATAAATTTATCTACTACCTGAAGCAACACCGCTTATATACCCGCCCACTTGGAATTATTTGAGTCTCTAAAAATGAGGGGATCTCTGAG
>NZ_JBGLRL010000051.1:0-1336 GCF_041402505.1 Aeromonas sp. S2(2024) | reverse complement strand
TTAGCAGATGCCCCGTAAACCCTCGCCCAATCGGGCGGGGATATAAGGGGCGGTAACTCAATGTTTTCTATTGAGTGGTAATATTTTTACTGTATATAATTACAGTATCTCGACATTTAAGGTTTGCCGGTGAAAAGAGCCACAAAAGTACGGATTTACCCCACTGACGAACAGGCGGCATTTTTGAATGCTCAGTTCGGCGCGGTGCGGTTCGCGTACAACAAGGCCCTTCATATTCAAAGCCACATGTTCAAGCGTCACGGGGTCTCACTGAAACCGAAACGCGACCTGAAGCCCTTGCTGGCAGTGGCAAAAAAGTCGCGCAAATACGGCTGGCTGAAAGAGTACGATTCACTCGCCTTGCAGCAGGCGGTAATCAATCTGGACAAGGCGTTTGTCAACTTCTTCAACCCCAAGCTCAAGGCGCGAATGCCAACGTTCAAGAGCAAACGGGGCAGGCAATCGAGCTATCACCCCAATGGCAAAGTGCTGGCCGACGCTATCCAGTTACCGAAGATGACGCCCATCAGGGCGGTCATTCACCGAGACATAATCGGCGTGGTCTCCAGTATCACAGTCAGCCGTGGCCCGACAGGGAAATACTATGCGTCCATCCTTTGCGATGATGGCTGCGAGGCCCCGGCCAAGCCCACCTTCATCACCGACGTGACCGGCTGTGATATGGGGCTATCCCACTATCTCATCCAGTCCAACGGAAAGAAAACGGATAACCCGCGCCACCTTGTCAATGCCAGCCGCAATCTACGGCGCAAGCAAAAGGCACTGTCTCGCAAGAAAAAGGGCAGCGCCAACCGTGGCAAGGCAAGCCGGCAACTGGCAGCCCTGCACGAACGGGTAGCCAATGCCCGCGCCGATTTTCAGCACAAACTCTCCCGCACGATGGTTGACGATAGTCAAGCGATCATCGTGGAGACATTGAAATCAGCGAACATGATGAAAAACCACAAACTGGCCCGCGCCATAGGCGATGCTGGCTGGCATGGTTTCATCATGAAGCTGGAGTACAAGGCTCAAGCGGCGGGTCGCCACCTAATCAAACTCGATCAGTGGTTTGCCAGCTCGAAACTGTGTAGCGATTGCGGCCACAAGATGCCGGATATGCCGCTGCACCAGCGGCAGTGGGCATGTCCGGCGTGTGATGCAGAGCATGACCGCGACATCAACGCAGCCATGAATATCCAGCAGCAAGGCATATTGGAATTAAAGGCGGCGGGACTCGTCGTTTCTACCCATGGAGGCCAGCGTCAATCTGCCAATTCGGCAGTAGCGGCCTAAGAAGTGGGAAGCCTCGCCGCTTGCGGCGGGGAGCAGTCAC
>NZ_JBGLRL010000050.1:0-1486 GCF_041402505.1 Aeromonas sp. S2(2024) | reverse complement strand
TCCTGGATCGAGCAAAACTACGGGGAGCGTGCCTGATGCATATCCTGTTGTTTGGCAAGAATGGCCAGGTAGGCTGGGAGTTGCAGCGCTCACTCGCTCCGTTGGGCCGAGTCACCGCCGTCGACTTCGATTCCACCGATTATTGTGGTGATTTCAGCAACCCGGCAGGGGTAGCCGACACAGTGCGCCTGCTCAAGCCGGATGTGATTGTCAATGCTGCGGCTCACACCGCCGTCGACAAGGCGGAAAGCGAGCGGGAATTCGCCGAACTGCTCAACGCCACCAGCGTGGCTGCGATTGCCAAAGAAGCTGAGGTGTTGGGTGCCTGGCTGGTGCACTACTCCACCGATTACGTATTCGATGGCAGTGGCGAACGTCCTTGGGTCGAGAGCGATGAGACAGCTCCGCTCAATGTCTATGGGGAGACCAAGTTGGCTGGGGAACAGGCAGCAGCGCTTTGTGCTCACCATCTTATCTTCCGCACCAGCTGGGTCTATGCCGCCCGTGGCGCTAACTTCGCCAAGACCATGCTGCGTTTTGGCAAGGAGCGCAGTGAAATGTCGGTCATCCATGATCAATTTGGCGCTCCGACCGGAGCCGAACTGCTGGCCGATTGCACCGCTCATGCGATCCGCACGGCGCAAGCCAAACCTGAGGTGGCGGGGCTCTACCATCTGATCGCCTCCGGCACCACGACCTGGTTTGACTATGCCCAGCTGGTGTTTGCCAAAGCGAGGGCTGCCGGGGTTGAACTGGCGGTCACACACGTCAATGCCGTACCGACCAGCGCGTTTCCAACGCCGGCCAAACGTCCACATAACTCGCGACTCGATACCACCAAGTTCCAGCGCACCTTCAATCTGCGCCTGCCGGACTGGACTGTCGGTGTCGAGCGAATGCTGACCGAGATCATCGGAAAATAAGAAAATAAAGATAGCGTGGGTATACGGTTTCACGCTCCAGTAGGGATAAAACGCAAAATGAGTGTTATGCAAGCGCACTCACTTTGATGGGTTACATAATTCAAAGATAAGAAATCAAGTACTATGAACAAACGTAAAGGTATTATTCTGGCCGGTGGCTCTGGCACTCGTCTCTATCCCGTCACCATGGCCGTCAGCAAACAGTTGCTGCCCATCTATGACAAGCCGATGATCTATTATCCGCTGAGTACTCTGATGCTGGCGGGGATCCGCGATATCTTGATCATCAGTACTCCGCAGGATACCCCTCGTTTTGAGCAGTTGCTGGGTGATGGCAGCCAGTGGGGCTTGAATCTGCAATACAAGGTACAACCGAGCCCGGATGGCCTGGCACAAGCCTTTGTTCTGGGGGAAGAGTTTATTGGCTCTGACCCCTGTGCCCTGGTGCTGGGTGACAATATCTTCTATGGCCACGACCTGCAGAAACAGTTGGAGGCAGCCGCAGCCAAGCCTTATGGCGCCACCGTGTTTGCCTATCACGTACATGATCCAGAGCGCTATGG
>NZ_JBGLRL010000049.1:0-1581 GCF_041402505.1 Aeromonas sp. S2(2024) | reverse complement strand
AGCTATAGCGGTAGTCTGTGGGAGCCGTTGTCGGATACCGAGTTGCGTCGCGAGATGGCCGCCATCTTTACCGAACATGGCGCCCCGTTCGGTGACAAGGGGATAGCCGCCGCCGTCTCTACCATGAAGCTGATGATCCCTGTCATGGGGCAACCCACCAAAGAGCTGATCGGCTTTGCCAATGGGGTCTATGACATGGCGACACGCCGGTTTAGGCCACACTCGCCAGCCGATGGCCTGCTTAACCACAACGGCATCGAGTATGCAGCCCCGCGCCCTGGTGAATCCATCGAGCAACACGCGCCCAGTTTCAGCAAGTGGTTGAGCCATGCCGCAGAGGATGACGCCACCAAGATGGCTCGCATCAAAGCCGCCCTCTATATGGTGCTGGCCAACCGCTATGACTGGCAGCTATTCCTTGAGGTGACTGGCGAAGGGGGCAGCGGCAAGAGCATCTTTGCCCGGATAGCGACTCTGCTGGCTGGTGGCCCGCGCAATACGGGCTCCGGCAACATGGCCGCACTGGACACCGCCCGAGGCCGCGCTCAGTTCGTGGACAAGCGGCTGATCGCCCTGCCTGACCAGTCCAAATACATCGGTGATGGCAGCGGCATCAAGGCGATCACCGGTGGTGATCTGGTCGAGATAGATGGCAAGTATGAGAAGCAGTTCAGCACAGTCATTCAGGCGGTGGTGCTGGTCACCAACAACGAACCGATGATCATCACCGAGCGCAACGGGGGCGTATCCCGGCGCCGGGTGATCTTCACCTTTAACCGGGTAGTGGACGAGGCAAACAAAGACCCGATGATCGGGGACAAGATAGCCGCCGAGCTTCCCGTGGTGATCCGCCATTTGCTGACCCAGTTCGCCAAACCTGAAGGAGCCCGCTTGTTGCTGCTGGATCAGCGCAACTCTGACGACGCCCTGACCATCAAGCGGGCCACCGACCCGGTGATCGACCTGTGCGGGCTGGTGGCCTTTCTGGATGAACCCAGGGGGCTGATGATGGGAGGCAATCCCGAGATCAAGCGGGAGCCACGGCGCTATCTCTACCACCTCTACCTTGCCTTCATGGATTATCATGGCTTGGGTCGTCCGCTATCCGTTCAGGGGTTTGCCCGTGCGGTCAAGGCTGCTGCCAAGGAGTACGGCACCCAGTACAGTAGCCGGACGATTAAGGGCAAGGCACAGACGAACGTGACACCAACCGAAGCGGCCGAGTTGTTCATGCCCCAGGCAGCCCATGTTGGGGATGAATGACGCCAGCCAGAAGGAAACGAGGGCTGCCGAGTGTCGTCCTCTGCGTTTACCGTCTCACTATACGTAGGACTTTTACAAATAAACCCTACCCACCCTACCCAGCATCGCTGAAATCCTTGCTACACAAGGGATAGAGGCAGGTAGGGTTATTATTTTTAAACCCTACCCAAACCCTACATTTTAGCGTTATCCCTACCCGCAGGGTATGACTCGAATTGGTAGTGATGTTTCACCTGGTCTGATGAGTGTAAGGGGTAGGAAGTAGGGTTGCCGGTAGGGTCTGGGTAGGGTCCGAATTTTAAACCCTACACGCTCAAA
>NZ_JBGLRL010000048.1:0-1736 GCF_041402505.1 Aeromonas sp. S2(2024) | reverse complement strand
GCGTACCAGGTGAACGCGCAACAAGTGCATGAGCATGCAAACCACTCCCGCCTCTCCGAGGTGGAAGTGGTTTGAGAACTTATGCATTTGACGCCTATCGAGATGCCAGCGTAATCTGATAGCCGTAAACGAAAAAACCCGCCAAAGGCGGGCTTTCGGAAGCCTTCGGTGTACCACCACCTAGGGCTTCAGGTAACAGAACCAGAAAGGGGATCAGTTACCGAATACCCAACCAGTTTAGCGGCGAAGCGCCCTATCTATCAAGATCCCCTTTCGGTAACTGTTACCAGGCTTACACCCTGGCGCTTTGTCGTACCTGGACGGATTGGACTTCAAGAGATTGTTGCCGTTCCAGGTGTGTAAGTCGGGTCGAACGGGGAGACTCTGCAAACGACCCATACGCGCAGCGGCGCACCTCAGCAAGGCACACCCATAGGCAGGTATGAGAAAACAGGCCTAGAGGCTCCCAGGAGCTTCTGAATCGGGATAGTGGGATGTCGTTGGAGGTGCTCTATCGGAGCGTGCAGAGGGGCGGCAATTCAGCGGAAACGCTGGGTTCGTCCGACAGTCCGATCATGGTCGCGCAAGCCTGTTTTACACAGGAGGGCGCAGCCTTGCCAAGCAAGGCCTTGGCGCTTCCTTTTTCGCGCAGGCCGTTAGGCCGGAGCCCGTCTAGAAAGTCATTAGAGAGAGGATCTTGTCGAGGTGGTTAAGCCCGATCCCGAAGGGTTGTCCATAGGCCGTGTGTTTGGCCTGTGGGCAATAGGGCTTATCCACGGAGAGCCCTAAAAGCGGACATTAGTATGGGTTAACGTACCAAAGTCCGAGTGTCACTGGGACTCGGACCGTCAATCGACCGATCCAGGGGCGCTATGGCGTTCGCAGTCCTTTGAATCTGAGATCCTCAAAATCCGGTTTATCAGGGAAGGGGGGGATCCAGTCTTTGGTCTGCATGGGCATGTTCCGGCGTTCGACTACGTCATCCAATTTGACGTAACGGGAGCGCCTTGTAGGGGCTAGAGCCCCTCCTCCGTCGTCCTCCTCGCTAGATCGCTCGCCCGTCCTCCTCCGGTAGGGTCAGATGGCAGCGGCGAATAACGTAGCAGCCAAGCGATCGAGAGTGTCCTGGTCAACCTGGAGAGCGGGGTTCGGGTTCGCCAGGAGCAGCTTGAGGGCTGGCAGATCATCACGAATAAACGTCACTGTGACGGTATTGTCTGCCAGCTTGGCGCGGTGTCTGGCTTGGCGTTCGGCACCAGAGAGGGCGACACCAGTCCGGGGACGCCCGCGAGGGCGCTTGGTGGGAAGTAGATCGGCAGTCTGCGTATCGTGCTGGTCTTTCATGCTAGGCCCTTCGGTAACGATGGTTAGCCAGCCTACCCGTATTACATCCTGGAGCTGGCAAGGGGGAACCCCTTTGAACCCCTTAATTATCGTCACAGTAACGTTAATTAACAAGATATTTTCCGTCACAGTAACGCTATTTACTGGGATATTAGTGCGGGTTAGCGCACCAAAGTCAGGGTGTTACTGGGACCCTGACGCAGAAGCCCTAGGTGGACGCACTGGAGAACGCGTACCAGGAAACCGTCCAGGGCGGCGTACCAGGTGAACGGGCTAAGGGAGCGTACCAGGTGAACGCGCAACAAGTGCATGAGCATGCAAACCACTCCCGCCTCTCCGAGGTGGAAGTGGTTTGAGAACTTATGCATTTGACGCCTATCGAGATGCCAGCG
>NZ_JBGLRL010000047.1:0-1767 GCF_041402505.1 Aeromonas sp. S2(2024) | reverse complement strand
AGGCGGCGGGACTCGTCGTTTCTACCCATGGAGGCCAGCGTCAATCTGCCAATTCGGCAGTAGCGGCCTAAGAAGTGGGAAGCCTCGCCGCTTGCGGCGGGGAGCAGTCACGAGACTGACATGTTTCTCATTTTGATGGTCGGCATCCCGGTGATCCTGGTCAACATGCTGTTGCAATCCCTGGTTGCCGTCTGGTGCATCCGCTTCTACATCAAGCGGTTCAATCAACGCGAGGGTGCCCTGGCTGGCATGCTGGCCCTTTTTGGCACCATCACTCTGGTGATGCTGGGCAACCTGGCCCAGATCGGCGTCTGGGGAGGGCTCTTCCTGTGGCTCGGCGAGTTCGACACCTTGCAGGAGGCCATCTATCACTCCGGGGTCAACTTCGCCACCCTGGGCTATGGCGACATCGTCATGAGCCCGCAGTGGAAGATGCTCGGGCCGCTGGAAGCGGTCAACGGCGCCCTGATGATAGGCCTCTCCGGCGCCTCCATGCTGGCGGTCTTGCAACACCATATTCGCAAGCAGCTGGGACAAGCCAGCGAATAGCACCTCTCACCAGCGAGAACGGATGCCCAAAAAGAGGGGAGCCACTGGCTCCCCTCTCCCATGGCACTAGGTCGGTCGATCGCCCTAGTCCAGCCTTAGCTCGCGACGATCTGTTCGGTCGCGACGGCAGCGTCCTTTCGCTTGATCTCCCGCACCAGCAGAGTGGAGATGACGGTTCCTGCGAAGGCAAAACACGCCATGATGCCAAACACTATCTGGTACCCTAACAAGCCGCTGTACTGATCCAGCAAATGGCCGTAGAGGCTGAAGCAGAACATAGCCGGGGCATAGCCGATGAAACTACCCATCGCCATGGCGGAGCCAATATGGTCCTCCTTGATCTTGGCCTCACCGATGGGGGCGAAGAAAACGGCTCGCTGGGTGAAGACAACGGTACCAAAGCCCAGGGTGCAGGCCATGCCGAGGTAGACGGACATCTGCTCATGGGGCAAGACGATCAGTAGGCCAAGCATGGCGGTGCTGACCATGAAGCTATAGCAGAGATAACGGCTGGGGGACTTCAGCACCTTGTCCGCTATGATGCCACCGATGGGGCCTCCGACCATCTTCAGGCAGTACTGGTTGATGATGCCATAGGCACCAACCAGTGCCACCGGCAGGGCGTAGATCTTGCTCAGGAAGGGGATGAAAAAAGTCAGGCCACAATAGACGGAGTAGACACAGAAGATGTTGAGGGCTATGAGCCACACCAGCTTGTCTCTGAGCACAGACGAGAGTTCGCCGGTACGCGTCGCCTTCTGCTCGGCCCCGGTCTTCTCCTCGTCGTTCATCAGGAACAGGATGCCGACCCCCACCACGATGACAATACAGGAGTAGAACAGGATGCCGGCCCTAAAACCGCTCAGGTCGCTGCCGAAATAGGCGAAGACCCCCAGCGCACAGAAGGCGACCACTGTATCCACCACCCCACGCCCGGTCTCAAAGAAACCAAACAACCGCCCCTGCTGGGGAAGGTGCGAATAAGCGGGGAAATTCTTCTCGGCTGACTCAGTCATTTCATTTCTTCATGTTTGAGCCGATTTTTTCTCCCGTAAATGCCTTGAATCAGCCTATTTAGACCGTTTCTTCGCCATTTAAGGCGTTATCCCCAGTTTTTAGTGAGATCTCTCCCACTGACGTATCATTTGGTCCGCCCGAAACAGGTTGGCCAGCGTGAATAACATCGCCAGTTGGTTATCGTTTTTCAGCAACCCCTTG
>NZ_JBGLRL010000045.1:0-2496 GCF_041402505.1 Aeromonas sp. S2(2024) | reverse complement strand
TCCTGAAGGGCCTTGTCACGCTCATCTAGCACCCTGTCCAGCTCTTCGAGCTTTTCTTCAAAGGCGGCCTCTCGCTCATTCAGGTCTGCTTCGCGTTCCTGCATCACAACAACCGACTCGTTGAACTGGGCGATGTGCTCTTTAACCTTCGCCATCCTCTCATCGAAGGCCAGCCGTTCCCTTTCAAAAGCCTTCTCTGCGGCGTACAGATCAACCCCCCGCTGGTCGAGGTTGTCTTGGAAATCATTCTGCCAGCTCTCCCGTTCCGTGAGCCGCTGCATTCGGGCCTCTATCGCCGCCATTTCCTGCTTCATCTGGCCGTAGAATGCCTTGATCTCGGTGTGTTTGGCCTTGCTCCGCTCGATGCCACGGCGCAGTCCAAAGGGCGTCCCAACCTGCGTGGCAAAGTCGCTCTGGAGCTGGATCGACGCCGCTCTGCTAGTGAATTTTTTCGCGTTCAAAGCCCTGCCAGCCTGCGTTGGGAACTCCTTCACCTCCCGTTTCTGTTTGCCGTCCTCTGTCTTGCCAACGACCACAGAACGGCGGCGAGTACTGGCTTCTAATTCGATGATCGGTGTGTAAATGAAATGGCCGTGGGCACTGCGTTCGTCATAGTGCTCTGCCGAGTGAATCAGGTTGTCAGCTCCCACGAGCTTGTCCAGGTACGCCCTGGCCGCCTTGAAATATCCCTCGCGGTCAAAGCTCGGATCGTTGATCTGCTCAGGGCTTGCCGAGACGATGTACTCGATGGCCGGCACGGGCTCTTTTGCCGTACTGGCCTGAGTCACAGAGGCAAGATTTTCACGTAGCTTCACCATGCCACCGCCCTCAACCTTGTTGAGGTGGCGTTGGCTGGGGTCGGCATTCAGGGGCTCTGTTGTGCGGTCGTTATGGTTGATTGCGGCCTGCACATGGCCCACCGACTTGAGTTTTTTGTGCCTGATGATGACGAAGTTGGACATGGCGGGCCTCCCGAATGTGAGGCCCAGTAGAGATCGCTTTTGGAGGCTTGTCAAACAAGCAGGACACTCACTAGCCCTCTTGTACCGCTTCGCGGTTTACAAGAGGGCCTTCGTGAGCGAGGGGAAACCCCCTCGACCCCTGCTCAGCGACCGCTGAGATCGATCTCGATACGCCGGAACCCGATGCCATGCGCTGTGTTGGCGGCGGCATCAATGCTCTTGAACACCCGCCACCCTCCGCGCTGCCGTTCCAGCACCACGGTCTCGCTCTGGCGACCGAACTTCACCAGATGGAGGTGGTATCCGGCGCCCATGGGGGTGGGCACAATCATGGCTTTGGAGAAATTGCCCTGATCGAACACCCACTTGGCCTGTAGCTCTTCCATCGTATTGCCTATTTGATGAATCAAATTTGGATTTTGATTCTGGCCCATGAGGGGCTTTGGGTCAAGAGCACCCCGCTCCATGGATAACTGCTGCCGCCCACAGGGGACAAGCCCCTGATGGACGGACGGGCGCAGTTACCCACCTCGCCAAGATCCTCTCTCTATGGAAAACCTAGGGAGGAAGGACAGGGCGGGAGAAGGCTGCGCGGGGCGCTTTCAGCCCTTTCCGGCTACGCCGGACCCCTAGCCAGACAGCAGTAATGCTGAGGCTATCTGAGGTCATTTCGGCGTCTCCGTCTGGGTTGTCATATCCCTTTCCGGCGTGCCCTACGCTGGCCCGTTGTGCGCGTTAGCGCCCCCTGCGGCGGGCCTCCCCATTGGCTATTTCATTCGGGATTCCCCCATGCCTAGCACGTGCAGCACAGTTCCCTATTCCAACATTCACCAATGGGTTGGTTCCGGCTACCTTCAGTGACCCTTGATCGGTAGCAGTACGCTGCGTGTGTCCAAAGCATCTTGATTCCAAACACACCACACGGCTCAAGGCCGAACGGGTACGACAAAGCCCCGCTACGCATTTGCAAGCAGGTAACTGGGTTTTAGGCGTGAGGAGCTTGATTGATGGGGCCGAAGGCCGCTAAACTGATGGGGTATTCGGTAGCTCGGTCACGCCTGACCCTGTTACCTAGGTGAAGGGAGTTGCTGCTCCTGACACCTTCGAAAGAACCGCCTTGCTGGGCGGTTTTTTCGTTTCTGGCGTTTACGTTACATCCGATCGCGGTGCCGGATCCAGATCTGGATCCTCCAAAATGCGATCTTTCACCTCTTAGGTGTGCAAATGTGGGCTAAACGTGGTTTTTTACCTGTTGTATTCCTGCCCCTCATTCCGCATTTTCGCCAATCTGACCTGCTTCTGATGATCGGGGGATAGGCGATCGTACAGCTCGCGCGGTAGAAGCCCTACAATCGCATCCAGCGCTTTGCTCCGTTGCTTCAGCTCAGGGTTAGGGGGATTGTCCTGAAGGGCCTTCTCGCGCTCCTGAAGGGCCTTGTCACGCTCATCTAGCACCCTGTCCAGCTCTTCGAGCTTTTCTTCAAAGGCGGCCTCTCGCTCATTCAGGTCTGCTTCGCGTTCCTGCATCACAACA
>NZ_JBGLRL010000044.1:0-3149 GCF_041402505.1 Aeromonas sp. S2(2024) | reverse complement strand
GCCTGGCAGTGTCCTACTCTCGCATGGCGAATGCCACACTACCATCGGCGCTACCGCGTTTCACTTCTGAGTTCGGCATGGGATCAGGTGGTTCCACGGCGCTATGGCCGCCAGGCAAAAAACTTCATCTGGAAAGCTGACGTGAGTAGTGATGTTGCGCTTGGCTTGTCACTATCACTGAATTAGGTAAGTAGTTCTTCGATTTGCTACAAGGCCCAGAACACTTCTTGGGTGTTGTATGGTTAAGCCTCACGGGTAATTAGTATGGGTTAGCTCAACACGTCGCCGCGCTTACACACCCCACCTATCAACGTTGTGGTCTCCAACGGCCCTTTAGGACCCTCAAGGGGTCAGGGATGACTCATCTCAGGGCTCGCTTCCCGCTTAGATGCTTTCAGCGGTTATCGATTCCGAACTTAGCTACCGGGCAGTGCCACTGGCGTGACAACCCGAACACCAGAGGTTCGTTCACTCCGGTCCTCTCGTACTAGGAGCAACTCCCTTCAATCATCCAACGCCCACGGCAGATAGGGACCGAACTGTCTCACGACGTTCTGAACCCAGCTCGCGTACCACTTTAAATGGCGAACAGCCATACCCTTGGGACCGACTTCAGCCCCAGGATGTGATGAGCCGACATCGAGGTGCCAAACACCGCCGTCGATATGAACTCTTGGGCGGTATCAGCCTGTTATCCCCGGAGTACCTTTTATCCGTTGAGCGATGGCCCTTCCATTCAGAACCACCGGATCACTATGACCTACTTTCGTACCTGCTCGACCTGTCCGTCTCGCAGTTAAGCTGGCTTATGCCATTGCACTAACCTCCTGATGTCCGACCAGGATTAGCCAACCTTCGTGCTCCTCCGTTACTCTTTGGGAGGAGACCGCCCCAGTCAAACTACCCACCAGGCACTGTCCGCGAGCCCGATTCAGGGCCCTGCGTTAGAACATCAAACATACAAGGGTGGTATTTCAAGGACGGCTCCAGCGCAACTGGCGTCACGCCTTCAAAGCCTCCCACCTATCCTACACATGTAGGTTCAATGTTCAGTGCCAAGCTGTAGTAAAGGTTCACGGGGTCTTTCCGTCTAGCCGCGGGTACACCGCATCTTCACGGCGAATTCGATTTCACTGAGTCTCGGGTGGAGACAGCATGGCCATGGTTACACCATTCGTGCAGGTCGGAACTTACCCGACAAGGAATTTCGCTACCTTAGGACCGTTATAGTTACGGCCGCCGTTTACCGGGGCTTCGATCAAGAGCTTCGCTTGCGCTAACCCCATCAATTAACCTTCCGGCACCGGGCAGGTGTCACACCCTATACGTCCACTTTCGTGTTTGCAGAGTGCTGTGTTTTTGATAAACAGTCCCAGCCATCTGGTCACTGCGACTCCCAACTGCTCCATCCGCAAGGGACTTCACTGTCAAGAGCGAACCTTCTCCCGAAGTTACGGTTCTATTTTGCCTAGTTCCTTCACCCGAGTTCTCTCAAGCGCCTTGGTATTCTCTACCCGACCACCTGTGTCGGTTTGGGGTACGATGACTTGTAATCTGAAGCTTAGAGGCTTTTCCTGGAAGCAGGGCATCAATGGCTTCACCACCGTAGTGGCTTCGTCTCGTGTCTCAGTGTTGTGTCTCCGGATTTGCCTAGAAACACCACCTACGCACTTTCACCAGGACAACCGTCGCCTGGCCCACCTAGCCTTCTCCGTCCCCCCATCGCAATTACAAGTCGTGCAGGAATATTAACCTGCTTCCCATCGATTACGCCTTTCGGCCTCACCTTAGGGGTCGACTCACCCTGCCCCGATTAACGTTGGACAGGAACCCTTGGTCTTCCGGCGAGGAGGCTTTTCACCCCCTTTATCGTTACTTACGTCAGCATTCGCACTTCTGATATCTCCAGCATACCTCTCGATACACCTTCGCAGACTTACAGAACGCTCCCCTACCACTCACACATAAGTGTGAATCCGCGGCTTCGGTGCCTGGTTTGAGCCCCGTTACATCTTCCGCGCAGGCCGACTCGACTAGTGAGCTATTACGCTTTCTTTAAATGATGGCTGCTTCTAAGCCAACATCCTAGCTGTCTGAGCCTTCCCACATCGTTTCCCACTTAACCAGAACTTTGGGACCTTAGCCGGCGGTCTGGGTTGTTTCCCTCTTCACGACGGACGTTAGCACCCGCCGTGTGTCTCCCGGATATTACTTACTGGTATTCGGAGTTTGCATGGAGTTGGTAAGTCGGGATGACCCCCTAGTCCAAACAGTGCTCTACCCCCAGTAGTATTCGTCCGAGGCGCTACCTAAATAGCTTTCGGGGAGAACCAGCTATCTCCGAGTTTGATTGGCCTTTCACCCCCAGCCACAGGTCATCCCCTAACTTTGCAACGTTAGTGGGTTCGGTCCTCCAGTTGATGTTACTCAACCTTCAACCTGCCCATGGCTAGATCACCCGGTTTCGGGTCTACACCTTGCAACTAGACGCCCAGTTAAGACTCGGTTTCCCTACGGCTCCCCTATACGGTTAACCTCGCTACAAAATGTAAGTCGCTGACCCATTATACAAAAGGTACGCAGTCACCCCGAAGGGCTCCCACTGCTTGTACGTACACGGTTTCAGGTTCTATTTCACTCCCCTCACAGGGGTTCTTTTCGCCTTTCCCTCACGGTACTGGTTCACTATCGGTCAGTCAGGAGTATTTAGCCTTGGAGGATGGTCCCCCCATATTCAGACAGGATGTCACGTGTCCCGCCCTACTCGATTTCACTTCAAGGTCGTTTTCGTGTACGGGGCTATCACCCTGTATCGCTGGCCTTTCCAGGACCATTCCACTAACTTCCAAGAAACTTAAGGGCTAATCCCCGTTCGCTCGCCGCTACTGAGGGAATCTCGGTTGATTTCTTTTCCTCGGGGTACTTAGATGTTTCAGTTCTCCCGGTTCGCCTCGCTGCACTATGTATTCATGCAACGATACCTAGCTTATGCTAAGTGGGTTTCCCCATTCGGAAATCTGTGAGTAATAGCGTCTCTTACCGACTTCTCACAGCTTATCGCAGGTTAGTACGTCCTTCATCGCCTCTGACTGCCAAGGCATCCACCATGTACGCTTAGTCACTTAACCATACAACCCCAAGAAGTGTCG
>NZ_JBGLRL010000043.1:0-6537 GCF_041402505.1 Aeromonas sp. S2(2024) | reverse complement strand
GTAGCCTTTCTGGAATTGGATTTTGCTTTTGGCCATGATCTCGCACCTCGATAACTGTACGTAAGATCAGTATAGTTCGTGGTAACTGACTGCTAATCATGGGTAATCAGGTATAGCTTTGCTTTCAATGCCAAACGCCCTGACGTTGTTGCTGCCATCTTGCAGCAACCTACAGACAATCACACAGGATTGTGCTGCGGCTTCAATATCGCTGTGCCCTTCTCTGACCGTATCACCCTGGGGTTGGAGTCTGATGGCCTCATTACTTGGCTGGAGGAGTTGACCTTCTCCCCCACCATATAAGGCAACAGCACTACTTTGTGCCGGTATTCATCCATAAGATGAAACCGGCACTACACCCTGATTATCAATTGGACGAAAAATTGAACCTCTATATTGCTGCCATCATTAAAGATGAATATTCAGGTCTGCTTGAGTGGATTGCTTTTCACCGAGTATTAGGTGTGACCGGATTTATGATTGCCGATAATGGTAGTCGCGACGGCAGTACAGAACTGCTTGCCTCTCTCGCCAGATTGGGGATTGTGAGCACATTTGAGCAGCCCAATCTGGATAATCAAAAACCGCAATTGCCCGCCTACGAGCGTATTCTGCGTAGCTGTCCACCTGGGGTCGATCTGCTTGCCTTTATCGATGCCGATGAGTTTTTATTGCCGTTGACCAATGGGCTTGGACTGACCGATTTTCTTGCTTCCCGCTTTCAGGATGAGAGCGTCAGTGCCCTCGCCCTGAACTGGTCCAATTTTGGTTCCAATGGCGAGTTGTTTGCCGAAGACGGCCTGGTGACGGAGCGTTTTATCAAGCGGGCACCGCAATCTTTCAATGTTCACCACAATTTTAAAAGCGTCGTGAGACCACAGCGGGTGAATCGTTTTCATAACCCCCATTACGCCGACTTGCGCTATGGCCGTTATGTCGATGCCTTGGGCAATGACGTGATACTGCATCCCAAACATGGCAACGGGGTCAGTGCCGAGGTGCTCTGGAGTGGGGTGAGGGTCAATCACTATGCCGTCAAGTCACTGGAAGAGTTTCTGCTCGGCAAGCATCTGCGGGGCAGTGCGGCCACCGCGAACCGGGTCAAGCACAAGGCCTATTTCAAGGCCCATGATCGCAATGATGAAACTTGTCTGCTTGCTGCCGCCCTGGCACCCAGGGTAAAGGCAGAAATGGCCGCCATTGGTGAGCGGCTGGCGGCACTCCCTGCCGCCGAGTCAACCTCGGGCAGCTCTTGGATCGGCATCCAGATGAAGAAATGGATGGGTTGATATCGCAGTATTGTGCGTCTCTTGCCCACGTTTTCCTGGTCACGCCTGCGACCAAACTGGGTGCCCTCTTCTTCAGATTGTGAAACTTGTTATGCATAGTGATGGCCATTGGCAGCCCCTGGCGCTGCCAGACTCTTTTTCGTTGCGATCTGGCTGGCTCTTTATTCAGGGCAAAGTGAATGCCCGCCAGCCACGGGGAGCAACCCGGCTACGCTGGCAATGCCGCCAAGGGCGCTGGTACGAGCAGACACTGCCCGTAACGCGCCGTGGCACATTGCAAGAGCTGGTCTATCTCCCCATGGGAGCCTGTCAGCTCGCCTTGATGGCAAGCAATCAGGGGGCCGATTGCCTGGTTGAGATCACTCAGACTCGTCAGGTATCCCCCATCGAGAGCCTCTGGCGGCGTCTGCGCCGGGTATTGCCCTTCTACGGACGACTGAATGCTCAAAAGCGCAAGAGGCTGGGGTTATCCTGGCATCTGTGGTTAACCAATCTCCCTCTGGCATATGAACTGGTTGGCAAACTGCGTGATGACAGATCCCTGCACGCCTACGAGCACTGGCTGGCCAGTTTCGATACCTTGCAGCCAGGTGATCGTCAGATGATCACGCGTTTGCTGACTCGCTGGGACAACTTGCCCCATGTCTGCCTGCATCTGGTGGGTGAGGGAGACACCACAGCCCAGCAGCGTACCCTTGCCAGCATTGAGGCTCTCTGCTACCCGGCAAGTCATGTCACCTTGCTTAAGCCAGGCATTGACAAACCTGAGTCGGAGCACACTGCCGAAATCTGGCATTGGGCCATCCCCCTTGGGGCAGAGATCGCGCCTGCAGCACTCTTTTGGGTCGCCCATCAACTACGGCTGACTCCGGACGCAAAATGGATCTACGGAGATCACGATCTATTGGATGACAGTGGCAAACGCCACTCTCCCCACTTCAAACCGGATTGGAATGAAACACTGCTGCACGGCCAGAACTACATAGGCTGGTGTGCCCTGTGGCGCGAGCAAGGTGAACCTCTCGTGCCTGCCGACCGGGTCAGCTGTCATCACCAATGGCTGCTACTTTCCCGGCAGTTGGATGCAGGACAGATAGCGCATATTCCGGTGCTGATGATGCATCAACCCGGTGAAGAGCAGGATGATCATGGGCTGATCGCTCAGGCGAGCCAAGTGATGCCTTCGGGTGTGACGCTATCCCCTGCGCCCCACGGTATCTGTCGTTGGCACTGGCCACTGCCAGCCCAATTGCCTCGGGTATCGGTGGTCATCCCCACCCGCAATGGCCTGGCTCATCTCAAGCCCTGCATTGACAGTCTGGTACGGCAGACACGCTATCCCAATCTGGAAATCCTGGTGATGGACAACCAGAGTGACGAGGTCGATACCCTGGCCTATCTGGCCCATGCAGCCCAGGAATACGGGGTGCGGGTGATCCCTTATGATCATCCGTTCAACTATTCGGCCATTAACAATACGGCCGTGGGCCAGGCCAGTGGTGAGCTCATCTGCCTGCTCAATAACGACACAGAAGTCATGAGTCCGAGCTGGTTGGAAGAGATGGTCTCTCATCTGCTGCGTCAAGGCGTCGGCGTGGTGGGTGCCAAGCTCTATTTTGGCGACGGTAGAGTACAGCATGGTGGCGATGCCGTCGGTCCTGGTGGTTGCGCCGATCACTTTCATGCAGGCCTCACCGCTGATGACCCCGGTTATCAGCGCAGGGCCGTCTGTGCGCAGGAACTCTCTGCCGTCACTGCAGCTTGCTTGCTGACCCATCGAGAGTTGTTCTTGTCACTGGGTGGTCTTGATGATCTCAATCTGCCCGTTGCCTTCAACGATGTGGATTATTGCCTACGGGCTGGTGAGGCTGGCTGGCGAATTGTCTGGACCCCGTTTGCCGAACTCTATCACCATGAGTCGGTCTCTCGTGGCAAGGACGTGACGCCACAGCAGTTGGCACGAGCACAAAAGGAACTGCGCTATATGAAAAAACGCTGGGCGCAGCGGCTGAAGCACGATCCTGCTTATAATCCCAATTTGAGCTATGACCGCCCGGATTTCTCGCTTAGTCATGCTCCCAATGTGGTATTGCCATGGATGAAATGATCAGAAAGGTATTATTCAAAAAATACCGAAAATTAAATAAAAAAGAACATAGTCTTAGCTCTCTACTACATGGCCCATGTCGACGTGTTATTATATTACATGAAGGGAATTCGCCGACACTGGCCTATTTTCAACAGAGTATAGCTGCACAGTTTAAAGATATAGAGGTAATACTAAAAGACGGTAACGACCTTAGCCATCTTTCAATCCAATCTGACGATGCTATCGTCATCATCAGATTTATATCTTCACACTGGCAGGCTAAAATTGAGTTGGACATTGATAAGCTATCAAGAATCATTTATTTCATGGATGATGACTTGCTGGATCCAACTGCATTGCAACGACTACCTAAAGAATATCGCAAGAAAATACTGCGCCGCGCCTCGGCTCAGCACAGGTGGATTACCGCGTATTGTGATGAGTTTTGGGTATCCACACCCTACCTAGAAAAAAAGTACTCTGCGTTCGATCCAAAAATTATCAACCCGATGCCTTCCAACATTTTACTTGAGCACACTCCCATGCTGAGAATTGCATATCATGGCACCAGCTCTCATCGGGATGAAAAAATCTGGCTGTATGAAGTTATTAACCAAGTCATGAATCTCTGCCATAATGTTACATTTGAAATATTTGGCGAACATGATATATACAAACTCTATCGTAATACACCTAGAGTGACTGTACTTCATCCCATGACTTGGGAAAACTACTTGGTATATACCAAAACTCAACGTATAGATATCGGTTTAGCCCCTTTGCTTGACTCTGCGTTTAATGCCGGGAGAGGGCCCGTCAAGTTCTATGATTTTGTCCGTATGGGCGCGGTAGGAATATATAGCAACCGAGCCCCCTATAAAGAAGTAGTGACGCAGAATGTCAATGGCATTTTGCTTGAGAATGACAGTGAACTATGGGTAAATGCAATTAAAACACTGGCTCACTCTCATGAAAAAAGAATGCAACTTACCCATAATGCCAAGCAATCGGCCATACGCTCTTGCTAAACATTGATGTCAAGCAATAAAAACACCTATCATTATACTGCTCACGACTATGACATATAATTATCACGGGGTATTACCTTAAATAAAATTCTACCTCCTCGTGCCAGCCTCCTTGTAGGTTAAGGTTTAACCACCTATTAATATTGTATTAAAAAAGGATTTTATGCACCCATCTGCTCTATATTTTGGCAAGAAATTCTTCGATACTTACATTAAAGATATTCCAGAGCCTCTCAATATAATTGAGATAGGTTCGCAAGATGTGAATGGTAGTATCAGAGATTTCTTTGTATGCAAAGATAATATTATCTATACCGGCTTGGATTTTACCCAAGGGAAAGGTGTTGATATCTTGATCAGCGATCCTTACCGGCTCCCTGTCGAAGATGCATCTACCGATGTTGTCGTGACCAGCTCCTGCCTTGAGCATTCAGAGCTATTTTGGCTCTCATTCAGTGAAATGCTCAGAATTTTGAAGCCTGGTGGCCTTATCTATATGAATGTTCCAAGTAACGGATACATACATAGATACCCTGTCGACTGCTGGCGCTTTTACCCTGATTCAGGAAAGGCTTTAGAAACCTGGGGGCGTCGTTGTGGCTATGGTGTGACGCTACTGGAGTCATTTACCAGCGCACAATTCTCTCATTTGCAAGAAGACAGATGGAGTGATTATATCGCTGTGTTCGCAAAAGGCGATATTTGTGTAAATAACATTCAAAGGATGTCTTTTTGCTCTGATAAAACTCTGAAAAATGTTTACACGAATATTCATGGCAATCAAGACACAGATTTCACCCCCGAAGACTTTAAAATTCAGGAGAAATATAAAAACCAAGTCGCAGACATTCAAAAAAGATTGGACTTGGTAGTTCAATCTTATGAGAATAAGCTCGCCCAGAAAGATACAGAAATCGAGCAACTTAAATCTTTATTAACCCCTTAAGCGCAGAAAAAAGAGAGAAACGATATGAAAATCCTTGTGACTGGTGGTGCCGGTTTTATCGGTTCTGCGGTTGTTCGCCATATCATCCAGCATACCCAAGACTCAGTGGTCAACCTCGACAAGCTGACCTATGCGGGCAACCTAGAGTCCCTGGCTGAGGTCTCAGGCAGCGATCGCTATGTGTTCGAGCAGGTAGATATCTGCAACCGCACCGAGCTGGATCGGGTCTTTGCCGCCCACCAACCCGATGCCGTGATGCACCTGGCGGCCGAGAGCCACGTCGATCGCTCCATCACCGGCCCTGCCGATTTCATCGAAACCAATATCGTCGGCACCTATATGCTGCTGGAAGCCGCCCGTGCCTATTGGAACGTGCTGGACGAGACGCGCAAGGCGGCCTTCCGCTTCCATCATATCTCCACCGACGAGGTATATGGCGATCTGCCCCATCCCGATGAAGTTGCTCCCGGTGAGGCGTTGCCGCTCTTCACCGAAACGACCCCTTATGCCCCGAGCAGCCCCTATTCCGCCTCCAAGGCATCAAGCGACCATCTGGTCCGTGCCTGGCGCCGTACCTATGGCCTGCCGACCGTGGTCACCAACTGCTCCAACAACTACGGTCCCTATCACTTCCCCGAGAAACTGATCCCGCTGGTGATCCTCAACGCCCTGGATGGCAAGCCGCTGCCGGTCTATGGCAAGGGGGACCAGATCCGTGACTGGCTCTATGTGGAAGACCATGCCCGTGCACTCTATACCGTGGTCACCACGGGGGTGATGGGTGAGACCTACAACATCGGTGGCCACAACGAGAAGCAGAACCTGGAGGTGGTACACACCATCTGCGATCTGCTCGATGAGATGGTGCCGAAAGCAGGGTCCTATCGTGATCAAATCACTTATGTGGCCGACCGCCCCGGTCACGACCGTCGTTATGCCATCGATGCCAGCAAGATGAGCGCCGAGCTGGATTGGCAACCACAAGAGACCTTCGAATCCGGTATCCGCAAAACCGTGCTGTGGTACCTGGACAATCAGCAGTGGGTTGGCAACGTCAAGAGCGGGGCCTATCAGTCCTGGATCGAGCAAAACTACGGGGAGCGTGCCTGATGCATATCCTGTTGTTTGGCAAGAATGGCCAGGTAGGCTGGGAGTTGCAGCGCTCACTCGCTCCGTTGGGCCGAG
>NZ_JBGLRL010000042.1:0-9572 GCF_041402505.1 Aeromonas sp. S2(2024) | reverse complement strand
CAGCGGCGCATCGGTCTCGGTCAGGGTCACGTTGGCGCTGCTCACCACCGCCGCGTCGTTGCTGCCGATGATGGTCACGGTCACGCTCGACTTGGTGCCGTCCACGCTGGTCACCGCGAAGCTCTCGCTCAGCTGATCCCCCACGTTCAGCGCGTTGAACGCGCTGTTGGCGGTGAAGGTCCACACCCCGTTGGCCGCCAGGGTGAACGCGCCGTACTGGCCCACCACGGTGATCGGGGTGAAGGTGTTGTCCGGGTTGTCCACGTCGGTCGCGGTCAGGGTACCGCCGGTCACCAGCGGCGCATCGGTCTCGGTCAGGGTCACGCTCGCGCTGCTCACCACCGCCGCGTCGTTGCTGCCGGTGATGGTCACGGTCACGCTCGACGGGGTGCCGTCCACGCTGGTCACCGCGAAGCTCTCGCTCAGCTGGTCACCCACGTTCAGCGCGTTGAACGCGCTGTTGGCGGTGAAGCTCCACACCCCGTTGGCCGCCAGGGTGAACGCGCCGTACTGGCCCACCACGGTGATCGGGGTGAAGGTGTTGTCCGGGTTGTCCACGTCGGTCGCGGTCAGGGTACCGCCGGTCACCAGCGGCGCATCGGTCTCGGTCAGGGTCACGTTCGCGCTGCTCACCACCGCCGCGTCGTTGCTGCCGGTGATGGTGATGGTGACGGTGTGCTCGGTGCCATCCACGGAGGTGACCACAAAGGTCTCGACCTTGGTCTCCCCCTCGCCCAGGTACTGCACCTTGCTGTTGTCGACCTGGTAGGTCCAGGCGCCGGTCTCGGTGATGGCAAGGCTACCCAGCGCACCCGCACTCGGGGTGCCGTTGCCAGCCAGGAACTTGGCCTCGTCGGCGCCGTCCACGTCGGTCACGCTCAGGGTGCCGGTCTCGGTCAGCAGCGGAGTGCTCTCGTCTTCGGTCACGCTGCCGGTGTCGGTGCCGGTAATGACGGCATCATCGTTGACGCCGGTGATGGTGATGGTGACGGTGTGCTCGGTGCCATCCACAGACTGCACGGTGAAGGTCTCGACCTTGGTCTCCCCTTCGCCCAGGTACTGCACCTTGCTGTTGTCGACCTGGTAAGTCCAGGCACCGCCTTCGGTGATGGCGAGGCTACCCAGCGCACCCGCGCTCGGGGTGCCGTTGCCGGCCAGGAACTTGGCTTCATCCGCCCCGTCCAGATCGGTCACGCTCAGGGTGCCGGTCTCGGTCAGCAGCGGGGTGCTCTCGTCTTCGGTCACGCCACCGGTGTCGCTGCCGGCAATGATGGCAGCATCATTAACCGGCGTGACAGTCCCGGTCACGCCGCCAGTGGCACTGTGCAAACCATCTGTGACTGTGTATTCGAACGAGATATTGCCATTGAAATCAGGGGATGGCGTAAAGACCAGCTGGCCGTTGGTCAGAGTGACCGAACCATTGCCGATCGCCACCGAGCCGCCTTCGGCAATGGCCTGACCATTGATGGCGGTGATGCTGAGGCGATCGCCATCCAGGTCGGAGTCGTTGCCGAGCACGTTGATGGTGACCGTCCCATCCTCTTCCACGGTGAACTGGTCGTCTCCTGGCACAGGCGCGGCATTCACCACGCTGTTGTCAGTGCCCTTGGGTGAGGTATTGCCAGCAGGATCGGTCAGGGTGGCATCCACTGTGATGGCGCCATTGACCGGCAGATCCGTGGTGGAAATAGTCAGGGTAATCTGGGTCTTGCCGATGTCATCAGCCGTCAGGATGGAGCTAGCGTCAGGCACCCCATCCCCATTCCAGTCCACGTCAAGGCGATCACCGACCTTGGCATCGGCTGGCAAACGGATGATGACATTCACGCCGTTCTCGCGCTCATTGGAGGAGATGATGTTGTCAGCGCCATCCTGGATCTCCACCAGGGGAGCAGAGGGAGCCGTGCCATCCACGCTGCCATCATCGGTGGCAGTGCCTGTGTTGCCGGCAGGATCGGTCACATTGGCGGTGACCGTATAGGAGCCATCCGCCAGCGGTGTGGTGACATCCACGCTGAAGGTGCCGTCCGGATTGACGGTCGTGGTCAGGGTCTGTTGATTGCCATTGGCATCCGTGACCAGCAGGGTCACCGTGCTCCCCGCCGGGGCATCCGTGGTACCGGTCAGGGTTGGAGTCGTGTCATTGGTATTGTCAGGGGCCGATACTGTGATCACCGGCGGCACCAGGTCGATCAACTGATCTTCCTCACCCGCGAGCGCATCGCCAATCACACCCGTGTCGGCCTGGGTAGCGGTATCAAAACCCGCCGCCGCTATGGTGGTATCACCGGTACGATCTATGGTGACGAAGCCACCATTGCCGCTGGCGCCTGCAATGCCGCCGATATTGCCTGTAGCGGGTGCCCCGCCCGCCGCCGACGCTTCAAATGCCTGGGTCGGATCCGTCCCCGCCAGAATAGCCTGCTGCAGGGCGGCAATATCGTCAGGCACATTCGCCTGCCCCTGCTGCGCCAGCTGGGGTTCCTCCGCCTCGGGAGTGTTGCTCGGGCTCAGGGTAAAGGTGGTCTCTCCACCCTGGAAGCTGGCCCCCTCCGGCGCAAGCAAGACCGCATCCTTGGGCAGCACATCGCCTTCGGAAAGAAGCGTCTGGCTCCCGTCAGCGGCAATCAGATAGACTTTGCCTTGCAATTGGGTAACGACGACATCTTGATCCAGTACGATGTTCTTGCTGCTCATGGTTTCTCCTGAAATATCAATGGGCATAGATTTCCAGCGTCCAATGTGCCCGTTAGTCTGACCAGAAACCAGTGAGAAAAATCGAACGAACAGACCGAAATGAGACTTAGATTGGCGCCGAAAACGAAGGGTGTTTGATGGGAAATAAAATTAACTAAATCAATAGCATCAAAAATGAGCGTGCGAAGATGGGAGCCAAGATGGCTCCCATTTCATGTCGGCTCAGGCCCCGGCCCAGAGCAGGATGGCCAGCAGCTGTGGCGAGATGATCCGCAGGAACATCACCAGGGGGTAGACGGTCGCGTATGACAGGGCACTGGCACCACTGGTGGGGTGCATGCCGTTGGCGAAGGCCAGAGCGGGGGGGTCCGTCATGGAGCCAGCCAGCAGGCCGCACAGGGTGAGATAATTGACCTTGCCATAGTGGCGCGCCAGCACCCCGACCACCAGCAGCGGGATAAGGGTGATCGCCACGCCGTACATCATCCAGGCAGGACCATCCCCGTTGATCAGGGTGTCGATGAAGCCGGCCCCGGACTTGAACCCCACCACCGCCAGAAACAGCACTATGCCGATCTCCCGCAGTGCCAGGTTGGCACTCGGCGGCATGAACCAGTAGAGCTTGCCGATGCTGCCGATACGAGACAGGATGAGGGCCACCACCAGGGGGCCGCCCGCCAGACCCAGCTTGAGCGCCGCCGGGAATCCCGGCAGATAGAAGGGAATGGAGCCGAGCAATACACCCAATCCAATGCCGATGAAGACCGGCAGCATCTGCACCTGCTGCAGTTTCTGCTGGACGTTGCCGACCACACTGGTCACGGCCTCGATGGCATCGAGCCGCCCCACCAGGTTCAGGATGTCGCCAAACTGCAGGCTGGTCTGGCTGGTCGGAACCAGTTCGATGCCAGCCCGGTTGAGGCGCGAGATGACCACGTCATACTTTTGCTTGATGTCGAGATCGCGGATCCGTTTGCCGAGCACCTGCTCGTTGGTGACCACCACCCGCTCGACGCGCAGATCCGTGCCCCGGGTGGAGAGGGAGGTATCCACCTCCTCCCCGAGTACCAGCAGCACCTTGTGCAGGGCGTGGCGCTCCCCCACCAGGTGCAGCAGATCCCCGAGCTCGATGCGCGAGTCAGGTCTGGGCACCATCAACTCGTCACCGCGCTTGAGGCGGGAACAGATGACATCGGCCTCGTCCAGGCTCGGGATCTCGCCAAGCATCAGGCCGTGCATGTTGGGGTTACGCACCGCGATGTTGATGGTTTGCAGGCTCTCCTTGGTTTTGCCTGCCTGTTGCTCGAACTCGGCTGCTTCTTCGTCGATCTTGATGTGAAAGAACATGCGAATAAGCCACATGGTGAGCAAAATGCCACAGATCCCGAACGGGTAGGCCACCGCATAACCCATCCCCATCAGGCCGGTGGAGCCCGGATCTGCCCCGAGCTCCGCCAGGATCTGCTGACCCGCCCCCAGCGAAGGGGTGTTGGTCACGGCACCGGAGAAGACCCCGAGGATCACCGGCAGCGGCACGTCGAACAGCTGGTGCAGCGCGGCGGCCACCACGCAGCCGAGCAGCACCAGCAGAGCGGCAAAGCCATTGAGCTTGAGCCCCGAGCTGCGCAGGGAAGAGAAGAAACCGGGACCGACCTGGATGCCTATGGTGTAGACGAACAGGATCAAACCAAATTCTTGAATAAAATGAAGTGTGTGCTCATCCAGCTTCAAGCCGGATAGCCCGGCAAAATGACCCACTATGATGCCGCCGAACAGCACACCGCCAATCCCTAAACCAACGCCATAGACTCGCCAGTTTCCCAGCCAGAGTCCCAGCACCGCCACCAGCGACAACATGCTGATGGAAAGCGCGATCTCACTCATTATTTGCATCCTTTCCAAGCTGAACTGACCCTAGCTTGTCAGCAAACGAAGGGGGCAACTGTGGGATACCGCACGAATTCAGGCTTTCATGAGCGCAAAAATACCAATTAAGGGCTAGTCAGGCGACATAGCCATAGATGGCCATGAAGTGACAAACGCTCCCGCCCAGCACGAACAGATGCCAGATGGCGTGGTTGTAGGGGATCTGCCTAGCCATGTAGAAGATGGTGCCCAGACTGTAGATCAGTCCGCCGAGTCCCAGCAGCATGAGCCCGGTGCCATCCAGATGGAGGTAGAGCTGATAGACGACCACCAGGGACAGCCAGCCCAGCATCAGATAGGTGAACAGTGACAGGCGTTTGAAGCGGTTGATGAACAAGAGCTTGAACAGCACTCCGGCCAGGGCCAACCCCCAGATCACCACCATCAGCCCCCGCGCCAGCGGGGTATCGAGCGCCACCAGCAGGAAGGGTGTGTAGGTGCCGGCGATCAGCAGGTAAATGGCACAGTGATCGAACAGCTTGCACCAGCGCCTGGCCGCCGCCGACCTCATGCTGTGGTAGAGGGTCGAGGCGAGGTAGAGCAGCACCAGGCTGGTGCCGTAGAGGCCGTAACTCAGCAATACCCGAGGGCCCTGATCCCATCCCTTGTGCAGCAGCAAGACAAGCCCCAGGCCTCCCAGCAGCAACCCCAGCCCATGGCTGAGGCGATTGGCCCACTCTTCCCGTGGGGAATACCCCGTTACATCCATCATCATTACCTCCAACCAAGACCCGATCCACTCTAGCGGCCGGCATTTCAGGCTACAAGTGTTAGCTCAAAATAAAAGGGACTGGCCAGGGAGTCTCGGGGTGAGGAGGTGGCTGTTCCCCCCGCCCCTTTGGTGTATGCTCTGCGGCCGACGCCACCCGCGCAGATGGCCGTGTCTGTCCGGCATGGCGCGCGCCCGGTACTTTCTGCCCGACAGGCTGGTCTGGAGAACCTGATGAAGCTGACTGAACTGTTTACACAACCGGATCCTGACTTCGGCCAGGCCATGACGGCCCTGCTGGAGACCTTCCATCACTCGGATGACAGTCAGGCACCTTACCAGCGCGACAGCTTCGTCCATCAACTCGATCAGTCGTCCATGCCCGCCATCGGCATGAGCACCCAGGCCTACCTGGCCCGCCTTGCCACCCTGGTACCAGGCGCCTCCCATCTCACCTCGCCCCACTACATGGGACACATGACGGCCCCCTTGCCAGCCTTCACCGCCGAGCTCTCCCGACTGCTGGTGATGCTCAATCAGAATCCGATGAAGATGGAGTCCTCCCGCCTGCTCAGCTTCCTAGAGCGGGAGGTACTGGCCAAGCTGCATCGTCTCGTCTATCGCGAGGACGACGGCTTTTACGAGGCGCAGATGCACGCCAAAGACGCCGCCCTCGGCGTCATGACCAGCGGCGGCACCATCGCCAACGTCACCGCTCTCTGGCTGGCCCGCAACCGGGCCTGTGGCGACGATCTGTTTTCCCTCTATGAGCAGGGTTATCGAGGCGCCGTGATCCTGGGGTCCAGGCTGATGCACTACTCCTTCGACAAGGGGATGGATCTGCTGGGGCTGGGGGCTTGCCGCGTCTGGCGGCTCGAGACCGATGCCGATAACCGGCTCTGCCTCTCGGCACTCGAGAGCGCACTGGTCCGATGCCGGGAGCAGAAGCTCAAGGTGCTGGCCCTGGTAGGGGTCGCCGGCAGCACGGACTTTGGTTCCATCGATCCCCTGCCCGAGCTCGCCGCCATCGCCCGGCGCGAGCAGATCCACTTTCACGTGGATGCCGCCTGGGGCGGCCCGACCCTGCTCTCCCCCCGCTACCAGGGGCTGCTGGAGGGGATCGAGCGAGCCGATACCGTCACCCTGGATGGCCACAAGCAGTTGCTGGTACCACTCGGTACCGGCATGTTGCTCTGCCGCCAGCCAGATCTGATGATGACGGTGAAGCGGGAGGCGCCCTACGCCATTCGCGCCAGCTCCTTCGATCAGGGTCGCTTCACCCTGGAGGGCACCCGCCCCGCCAACGCACTCTATCTGGATGCCGCCTTCCAGCTGCTGGGCCGGCAGGGCTATGCCCAGCTTATCGAAGCCAATTACGACAGAGCGCGGCGGATGGCAGAGCTCATCGATGCCCACCCCGCCTTCGAGCTGATGTCGGCTCCCGTGATGAACCTGCTCTCCTATCGCTGCATTCCACCTCACCTGCAAGGCAAGGCACCGGACGAGGCGGCCAACGAGCAGATCAACGCCTTCAACGTGGCGTTGCAGAAGGCCCAACGCGCCGAGGGGCACAGCTTCGTCTCCCGCACCCAGCGTGCGGTGAGCCGCTACGGAGCACAGCCGCTCACCCTGCTGCGCGCCGTCCTGCTCAACCCCCTCATCGAGGAGCGCCATATCCGTGACTTGCTGGATGACCAGTTGCGGCTCGGCAGCCTCGTTGCCAGTCAGCTGTTCGGCTAGATGGCGCAACAAGAATCATCGTCACCCCGAAGGGTGGCGGCCCCGCAGCGGGGAACTGCATACTAAATGAACGGTCTTATTCATTTGCCGTTGCCTAATGGGCAGGTACACTGAGTGAAATTTTGAGGTTAGAGCCCAGCATGAAGCAGTTTATTGAATTTATTCCCCTGATCGTCTTCTTCGCGGTCTACAAGTTCTACGACATCTACACCGCCACTGGCGCCCTGGTGGTCGTCACCGGTCTCCAACTGCTCTACAGCTGGGTGCGGTATCGCAAGGTCGAGAAGATGCAGCTGTTTACCTTCCTGCTGGTCGGTTTCTTCGGCGGTCTCACCGTCTTCTTCCATGACGATACCTTTATCAAGTGGAAGGTGACCGTGATCAATGCCCTCTTTGCCCTCGCCCTGCTCATCAGCCGCTACGGCTTTGGCAAGAATCTCATCAAGCAGATGCTGGCCAAGGAGCTGCAGGCCCCCGACCGCATCTGGGACAACGTCAACCTCGGCTGGGTCGGTTTCTTCGCCCTCTGCGGCCTGCTCAACCTCTATGTGGCCTTCAACCTGTCGCAAGAGATGTGGGTCAACTTCAAGGTCTTCGGCCTGCTGGGCATGACGCTGGTGTTCACCCTGCTGAGTGGCGTCTATCTCTATCGCCACATGCCGGCCGAGCAGAAGGCAGAACAGAAAAAATAACCGCAACCAGAAAGGATCCTCTCATGTGGTATCTCATCTATTCCGAAGATGTCGCCGGCAGCCTGCCCCAGCGCAAGCTGGCTCGCCCCGCTCACCTCGCCCGCCTGCAGGCGCTGCAGGATGAGGGGCGCCTGCTGACGGCCGGCCCCAATCCGGCCATAGATGCCGAGGACCCGGCCGATGCGGGCTTCACCGGCAGCACAGTCATCGCCGAATTCTCCAGCCAGGCCGACGCCAAGGCCTGGGCCGATGCCGACCCTTATGTGGCGGCTGGCGTCTATGCCAGGGTGACCATCAAGCCGTTCAAGAAGGTGTTCTGAATCGGGAAACGATTGGCATCATTGAACGCGAAAATGCAAAAGGCCGGACACTGTCCGGCCTTTTTACATCTGCGCGCCCTAGCGACGGCAATCAGGCCCGCGCCACAAACCAGGGGTTGAGGATATCCGGCTTGTTGTAGGCAAGCGCTGAGCCATCGAGTTGGGTCACGCTGCCCCCCGCTCCTTCCAGCACAGCCTGCGCCGCCGCCGTGTCCCACTCGCAGGTGGGGGCAAGACGCGGATAGAGCTCGGCGCCCCCTTCGGCAATGATGCAGAACTTGAGGGAGCTGCCCATGGAGACCAGCTCAATCTCACCAAACGGCGCCAAGTAATCCAGGGTCGCCTGGGAAAGATGGTTGCGGCTGCCCACCACCCGCCAGGGCGTACCTTCCCGGTGAGGCCGGACCTGGATGGCTTCGCACTCACCATCGGCAACACGCCAGGCCCCGATCTCTTTACCGCCATACCAGAGCTTATCCAGCACAGGGGCATAGACCAGACCCCAGACCGGCCTGCCCTCCTCGATCAGCGCGATGTTCACGGTGAATTCGCCGTTGCGGGAGACAAATTCCTTGGTGCCATCGAGCGGGTCCACCAACCAGTAGCGGGACCAGCTGCACCGCACCTGCATTGTCTCGGCGTCGGACTCTTCCGACAGCACAGGAATATCCGGCGTCAACCGGGCCAGCGCCTGCACTATCACCTCGTGCGCCCCCTGATCGGCGGCGGTGAGCGGACTCTCGTCCTGCTTGTACTCCACCGCAAAGGGCTGACAGTAGATGGCCAGGATGGCGTCACCGGCGGCGCGGGCGATGGGCTCCAGTGCGGAAATGGCGGGTAAAAACATAGAAAAGATATCTCGCTCAAATGGTTAGCCAGTGTAACTGCTTCAGGCTTAGCTGGCTTATAGCCGTTTGCACTGACTTATAAAGTGTAAGAAATGACAGACAAAAAGTGCCGCAGCTCGGCTAATTATCAATAGTCAATTGACACTACATAAGGACATGAAGAAATGAACCGAAAGACTCTGATTGCCGCCCTGTTGCTGGGTTGCCTGCCCCTGCTGAGCCATCCCCTGCTGGCCGCCGACAAGCCAGCCGCCAAACCCACCACCATGGTCACCAGCGCCAAGGAGGTGGGCAAGATCAACCTCAATACCGCCAGTGCCGATGAACTCGCGTCGCTGAAAGGCATCGGCGAGAAAAAAGCGCAAGCCATCGTCGACTACCGCGAGAAACAGGGCAAGTTCACCTCGGTGGATCAGCTGGCGGAGGTGAGTGGCATAGGGCCCGCCACCCTGGATGCGAATCGGGACATGATTATCGTCAAGTAACCGGTTTGAATCCCATTCATCCGAGGGCAGCCTGTGGCTGCCCTCAGAGATCCCCTCATTTTTAGAGACTCAAATAATTCCAAGTGGGCGGGTATATAAGCGGTGTTGCTTCAGGTAGTAGATAAATTTATCCATCAACAAGACCGCATTGG
>NZ_JBGLRL010000041.1:0-10831 GCF_041402505.1 Aeromonas sp. S2(2024) | reverse complement strand
TGACAATATCTTCTATGGCCACGACCTGCAGAAACAGTTGGAGGCAGCCGCAGCCAAGCCTTATGGCGCCACCGTGTTTGCCTATCACGTACATGATCCAGAGCGCTATGGGGTAGTGGAATTTGATAAACAGGGAACGGCGATTTCTCTGGAAGAGAAGCCACTCGAACCCAAGAGCAACTATGCAGTGACCGGCCTCTATTTCTACGATAACAGCGTGGTGGAGATTGCGAAGAGCCTGAAGCCTTCTCCTCGTGGTGAGCTGGAAATTACCGATGTGAACCGCATCTACCTTGAGCAGGGTAATTTGTCGGTGGCCATGATGGGCCGTGGCTATGCCTGGCTGGATACCGGTACCCATGAAAGCCTGATTGAAGCGAGCAACTTTATTCAGACCATCGAACATCGCCAAGGATTGAAAGTGGCATGTCCTGAAGAAATTGCGTTCCACAAAGGCTTTATCACTGCCGAGCAAGTTATAAAGCTGGCAGAACCGTTGAAAAAGAACGCCTACGGCCAGTATCTGTTGAAAATGCTGAAGTAATAATGTCCCCATGGGGCTATCAGCCCCATTTATACACCAGGTATTCATGATGAATGTTATTCAAACCAAGATCCCCGATGTTTTTATCTTTGAGCCGAAAGTGTTCGGCGATGACCGTGGTTTTTTCTTTGAGAGTTTTAATCACCAACAATTCGAAGCGGCCATTGGCCGTAGCGTGACCTTTGTACAAGATAACCACTCCAAATCATCCAAAGGCGTATTACGCGGCTTGCACTATCAACTGCCTCCCCACGCCCAGGGTAAACTGGTGCGCTGTGTCGCGGGTGAGGTGTTTGATGTAGCAGTAGATATCCGTAAAAGCTCGCCGACCTTCGGACAATGGGTGGGGGTTCACCTTTCTGGGGAAAACAAGCGGCAGCTGTGGATCCCGGAAGGGTTTGCCCACGGTTTTATCACATTGACTGACACTGCTGAGTTCTTGTACAAAACTACCAATTATTATGCCCCCAGCAGTGATCGAGGCATTAAGTGGAATGATGACTCCATTGCAATTGAATGGCCGGCTCTGGATTGCGATATCATTACATCCGCAAAAGACAGCGTTGCCAAGTCATTACTCGATGCAGATCTATTTATCTGAATTCCACTCCCCGTTCCGACACGGGGAGTTTTCTACCACGTAGAGCAAAAATGAAATTATTGACAGGTTCAAAAGGCATCCTGGCCAGAAAAGCAAATATTGAACCTATGCTTGGCTGCCAGTTACATCTCTTCCACGACAATATGCCGTTTGCTGACAATGACGTGATAGTGGGCTGGGGTCAAAAGGCCAATACCTATCAAATAAGGCGGAAAGCGACGTCACTGGGCCTGCCCTATTGGCAACTGGAAGATGGCTTTATTGGCTATATCGGCCATCCGGCCAAGGGTGGCAAGGCGGTGTCCCTTATCGCCGATCCTGTCGGTATCTATTACGATGCCCGCCAACCCAGCCAGCTTGAACAGCTGATCGCCACCCCCTGTGACGCCGCCATGCTGGCGCGAGCCGAGCGGCTTGTCCATGAGCTGGTGCGCCTTGGGGTCACCAAATACAACTGCTATGCCGGGCGACCCACCTCTCTCTCTTCTTGTTCGGCGACCAGCCTGACGGCGAAGGATGTCGCCGGGCTGCCTGCGGCACTGGCCCAGCGCCTGCTGCAAGATGGCAGACCCAGAGTCTTGCTGGTGGATCAGGTGGCCGGGGATCTCTCCATTCCCGGCGCTCTGGCCAGCGAGGCGGACTTTATCGCCATGGTGGAGGCGGCGCGGCGCAATCATCCCGATGCCCGCCTCTTGCTTCGCACCCACCCGGACACCCGCTTTGGCAAGAAACGTGGCGTGCTGGCCAGATTGAAACTGAGCGATGTAGAGATCGTTGCCGACCATTGTCATCCCCATGCCCTGCTCAACCTGGTGGACGCCGTTTACACGGTGTCATCCCAGCTCGGCTTCGAGGCGCTGCTGCTTGGCAAATCGGTGTATTGCTTCGGCATGCCGTTTTATGCGGGTTGGGGTCTGACCCAGGACAGCAAACCGTGCGAACGCCGCAACGTTCAGGTGTCACTGGCCCAACTGGTGGCGGCGGCGCTGATCTGCTATCCCCGCTATCTGGATCCCGTGCTTGGCCAACGCTGCGAGGTGGAAGAGGTGATCGCCATCATCGCCCGTCAGCAGAAGGCCGCTCCCCGCTGGCGCAGGCTCTATCTGGTGGGGTTCTCCTTGTGGAAGCGCGCCTTTATGCAGGCCTTCTGCCGGCCCCTGGCCGAGGAACTCTGCTTTGTGCGCAAGCCGCCAAAACGGCTGACCGGTGACGAGCAGGTGCTGGTGTGGGGCAGTCGTTACCCCGAGCTCACCTCGGCCATTCGGGTGGAAGATGGCTTTATCCGCTCCAAGGGGCTTGGCTCCAACCTGTGTCGCCCCTCTTCCCTGTCGCTGGATCCGGTCGGGATCTATTTCGACAGCCGCAGCCCCAGCGGGCTCGAGCAGTTGCTCAATTACCAGGAGCTGACCCGGTCACAGCTCGACCGGGGTGAGCAACTGCTCACCCTGCTGCGCGAAAACAAGGTGAGCAAATACAATGTCGGCGCCCCGGCGCACTTCACGCCCCCCGCCGATGGCCGTCCCCTGGTGCTGGTGGTGGGCCAGGTGGATGGGGATGCCTCCATCCTGACCGGCAGCCCGACCATTCGCAGCAACGAGCAGTTGCTGTGGGCGGTGCGCGCCGCCAAGCCAGAGGCCCACATCCTCTACAAACCCCACCCGGATGTGGTGGCGGGCAATCGGGCCGGGGCCATTTCTGCGGCCTGCCTGGCGGAGTGCGTGGACAGCCAGGTGCTGGATATCGGCCTGACCAGCCTCTATGCCCACGTGGACGAGCTGCACACCATGACTTCCCTGAGCGGCTTCGAGGCGCTGGTGCAAGGGGTCAAGGTGACGACCTGGGGCCAGCCCTTCTACAGCGGCTGGGGGCTGACCACGGATGCCCATCCCCCGGCCCGGCGCCAGCGCAAGCTCCCCCTGGCGGCACTGGTCTATCTGACCCTGGTGGCCTATCCGCTCTATATCGATTGGCAGAGCGGACTCTGGATAAGTCCGGAGCAGTTGATCCGCCAACTGGCCACACAAGGCCAATCATCCACCCGCAAGTCGAGCCGCTGGCAGCGCTGGCAAGTCAAGCTGAGTTATCTGGTGCAGACCCTGCTGCAACGCCCCTCCCTTCCCCAGTTGATGAGATAAGTCGTACATGAAGATTTTGCTGCTGCAAGGACCGCTGGGCCCCTTCTTTCAGACCCTCAGCCAGGCGCTTTCCGACGCCGGCCACGAGGTCTACAAGATCCATTTCAACGGGGGGGATGAGTGCTGGCGCTGCGTGGGCCATAGCGAACGCTTCACCGGCAAGCCGGATACCTGGAACACCTTCTTTCGCCGCTTCATCAAGCGCCATGGCATCGACAGTCTCATCTGTTACGGTGATTGCCGTTACTACCATCAGCAGGCCATCCGTATCTGCAAGCTGAAAAAAATCCGTGTCTGGGCCATGGAGGAGGGCTACCTGCGTCCCGACTTCGTGACCCTGGAGCAAGGGGGCGTCAATGCCTTCAGCCCGCTCTATGCCAAGCGTGACTCGCTGGCCGAGATGACATGGCCAGCGCCTTATGAGGCGCCGCTGAAGGTGGGCAAGACCTTCGCCCGCCGGGCCTGGTATGCCAGCCGCTACCACATCAACAAGAACCTGTTGCGCTGGCGCTACCCCCATTTCGTCAATCACAGGCCCTGGAGTCTCTATCAGGAGGCCAGGGGCTGGGTCGCTGGGGGCCTGGTGAAGTGGAAGCACAGATGGAGCGACCACTCCCTGCTCAAGGCCCTGCCCCGGCACAAGGGGCATATCTTCTTCGTGCCGCTGCAGGTCACCGAAGACTTTCAGATCCGGGAGCATTCGGATTTGAGCGGGGTGGAAGAGATGGTCGCCCAGGTGATGAACTCCTTCGCCGAGCACGCCCGCCGTGAGGATGTGCTGCTGTTCAAGCACCACCCCATGGATCGGGGCTATGTCAGTTATCAATCCCAGATCAACCGGTTGGTGACACTGCTCGGGCTGGAAGGGCGGGTGTTCTATGGCTATGAGCTGCCACTGCCCACCCTCTATCCACTGCTCAAAGGGGTTATCACCATCAACAGCACGGTAGGCCTCTCCGCCCTGTTGCACCAGGTGCCGACCTTCTGCATGGGGCGGGCCCTCTATGATCTGCCAGGTCTGACGACAAGAGGCTCCCTTGAGGGGTTTTGGCACAAACAAGATCCGGTTTGCAAAAAGACCTTCGAACGGATGCGCCAGTCATTGCTGCATCTGACCCAGCTCAATGCCAGCTTCTACCGTCATCTGGACATGGGTGCCATGGCCGTGGTGGAGAAGATCCAGCAGCACAATGTGCAGGCCCTCTCTGCCCAGAAGAGTAAACGCGCGGCAACACCTTCCGGCGTTGTCGGGGCCTTGGCCATCCTGAGTGCATTTTGCCTCCTGACCGAGGAGATGCTCACTCCGGTGACCATGCTCTAGCTCATGCCGAGCAAGAAAAAGCCCGCGACTGCGGGCTTTTTTGTCTCTGGCTTTTGTATCAGGTCAGACACTGCGGGGGCGCAGGTGCGCGTGCCAGCGGGCCTCCCACTTCTTGAACAGCCAGACGATGGCGAAGGTGAGCAGCATGTAGAGCAGGCCGGCGGTCAGGAACGCCTCGAACGGGCTGTAGTAGCGGGAGTTGATGATCCGCGCCGCACCGGTCAGATCGACGATGGTGATGATGCCGGCCACCGCCGAGCCCTGCAGCATGAAGATCACCTCGTTGCTGTAGGCGGGCAGCGCACGGCGAAACGAGTTGGGCAGGATGATGCGGGTGAGGGTCTGCCAGCGGCTCATGCCAAACGCATTGGCCGCCTCGATCTGTCCCTTTGGCATGTTCAGCACGGCGCCGCGCACTATCTCGGCGGTGTAGGCTCCGGTGTTGAGGGTAAACGCCAGCAGGGCGCAGAACCAGGCCTCGGAGAAGAGCGCCCAGGCGGGGCCGTTTTTCAGCCACTCCCACTGGGCGGCGCCGTAGTAGATGATGAACAGCTGCACCAGCAGCGGGGTGCCGCGGAAGAAGTAGATATAAGCCCAGATAGGCCCCTTGATCAGCCAGTTGCGGCTGTTGCGCAAAATGCCCATGGGCACCGCCAGCATGAGGCCGAGCATGAGGGACACCGCCACCAGCCAGATGGTGGTGTAGAAACCCTCCCAGTAGGTGGGCCACTCCGTGAGAATGATCGAGAAATCCATGGCTTACCTCATCTTGATCGTGATGTAGATACGCTCGGCACTGACACCGCGACGATCACAGTAAACGAACGACTGCATTGAATACGACATGGCTTACCTCGTCTTGATGGCGTAGTGACGCTCGGCCCACTTGAGCGCCGAGGTGGAGACTGCGGTGAAGATCAGGAAGATCAGCGCCACCGCCATGTAGAAGGTGAAGGGCTGCTGGGTCGAGCCCGCCGCCAGCGACGCCTTGCGCACCATGTCATCGAGCCCGATGATGGAGACCAGCGCCGTGGTTTTCAGCAGTACCAGCCAGTTGTTGCCAAACCCCGGCAGGGCGTGGCGCATCATCTGGGGGAAGAGGATCCGCACAAACACCTGGGTCGCCCGCATGCCAAAGGCGCGCGCCGCCTCGAGCTCCCCCTTGTCCACCGCCAGGATGGCGCCGCGGAAGGTCTCGGTCATGTAGGCACCGAAGATGAAGCCGATGGTGGCGACCCCGGCCGCAAACGGGCTGATGTCGATGTAATCCGGCAGCAGGGAGACCCACTCCTGGCTCGGGTTGCTCTCCAGCAGGTAGTTGTTGTAGGCCTCGTTGACCCAGCTGCAGATCCCGTTGATCAACACCTGGCCGCCGAAGAACAGCAGCATCATCAGCACCAGATCCGGGATGCCGCGAATGACGGTGGTGTAGGCGGTCGCGATGCCGCGCGCCCACTTGTAGGGGGAAAGCTTGGCCAGCGCACCCAGCATGCCCAGCAGCAGCGCCAGCAGCAGAGAGGCCAATGCCACCTCCAGGGTGACCCAGGCCCCCTCCAGCAGGGAGGTTTCGTATCCTTTCAAATCAAACATATGCGGCTCCATTGCAACGCATTGAGCGGGATCGCCCGTCCCAATATCCTTTCAAACCAAACACATGCAGCTCCATTGCAACTAAGCGGGCCCATCGCTCCCTTGCGAGAGACAACGGGCCCGGTGACTACAGACGAGGGTCAACCTGTCGTGATGATTCGCCGCAATCCCTTCGGCGGCTACCCGGGGTAGCGCGCCAGGAGGTTACTCGCCGTACACGTCGAAATCAAAGTACTTGTCGTTGATTTCCTTGTACTTGCCGTTGGCGCGCAGGGCCAGGATGGCGGCATTGAATTTCTCTTTCAGATCCTTGTCTGCCTTGCGTACCGCGATGCCGGCACCCTCGCCAAACCACTTGGGATCGGTCAGTTTCGGGCCGACGAACTCGTAGGCATCGCCACCCTCTTTCTTCAGCAGGCCATCACTGATGGCGGCGGAGTCGGCCATCACGTAGTCAACCCGGCCGGATTTCAGATCGAGATAGGCTTCGTCTGCGGTGCCGTAGCGCTTGATGGTGGCGTTGGGGAAGTTGTCGGTGATGTAGGTGTCCATGGAGGTGGCGCGCTGCACGGCGATGGTCTTGCCATCCATGAAGGCCTTGTCAAGCTGCACGTCAGTGCCTTTCTTGGCGGCGAAGCGGGCCGGAATGTGCTGGTACTTCTGGGTGAAGTCCACCTTCTTCTTGCGCTCTTCGGTGATGTCCATGGTGGCGATGATGGCGTCATACTTGCGCGACAACAGCGCCGGAATGATGCCGTCCCAGTCCTGCTTGACCAGGGTGCACTTCACCTTCATCTCTTCGCACAGGGCGTTGGCGATGTCGATGTCGAAGCCTTTCACCTCGCCGCTCGGCTCGGTCCAGGAGAAGGGAGGATAGGCACCTTCCACCCCGATCCGCACCTCTTTCCACTCCTTGGACATCAGGCTACCGGAACACAGGGCCGTCATCACGGCAGTCGCCAGCATCAGCTTGTTCATGTATCTCTCCTTGATAAACACGTCGATCATTGAAAACGCAGATTGTTGAAAATACAGCTCGACCATCAATAGATGGAAGAGATGAATTGCTTGAATCGCTCCGACTTGGGATGGGCGAAGATCTCCTTGGGATTGCCCTCCTCCTCCACCCGCCCCTGATGCAGGAACATGACCTTGTTGGAGACGTCACGGGCAAACGACATCTCGTGGGTGACCACCAGCATGGTGCGCCCCTCCTCGGCCAGCTCGCGCATCAGGCCGAGCACCTCCCCCACCAGTTCGGGATCGAGCGCCGAGGTGGGTTCATCGAACAGCATCACCTCGGGATCCACCGCCAGCGCCCGGGCAATGGCCGCCCGCTGCTGCTGGCCGCCGGAGAGATGACCGGGGTAGTAGTCGCGCCGCTCCCACAGACCCACCCGGTTGAGCAGCAGCTCCGCCTTGGCGATGGCCTCGGCACGGGGCACCTTGAGCACCTGGATGGGCACCTCGATGATGTTCTGCATGATGGTCATGTGCGACCAGAGGTTGAAGCTCTGGAACACCATGGCCAGACGGCTGCGGATCCGCTCCACCTGACGCATGTCCTCAGGCAGGCGCTCACCGGCCCGATTGCTTTTCATGCGGATCAGTTCGCCATGGAGGGAAACCGTGCCGGAAGAGGGGGTTTCCAGCAGATTGATACAGCGTAGAAAGGTCGACTTCCCCGAACCCGAGGAGCCGATCAGGGAGATCACATCCCCCTTGTGGGCCGTCATATCGATGCCCTTGAGCACTTCGTGGGTGCCAAAATACTTGTGCAGTTCACGAACTTCCAGTGCGGCAACGTCGCTCATCCATTACAACCTTGTCTGTCCCTAGACGCCGCTACGGCGTGATCCCACCATCGTCCATTTAACAAAACGTTAACCGATGGCAACCTTCAGCGAAAATATCATTCAGGTAGTCAAAAAACAATACAGAACCGAGGTATTTGGTGTTTTATCTGTATTTTTATTGGCCTCACCGGTATTTTTCAGCACTTTGTCTGCATAAAATCCATTTTCAGTCGGTTCTCGGATACCGCACTGTTATACCTGCAACGCCCTGCTGGCAAGAATATTCCACTATCCACACCAGATGTCACCCAAAACGACTTTATTCATCCTCCTCTGGTGAAGCCATCGCACAATTATATGAGGATGGAATTGATTTTACTGGTGATGATCCCCCGTTTCACGCAGCCAGTCCATTTCGTCAGTCATCGAAAAAACATAACAATGTGATAAAAAAGCCCCGTCTGGGGCATTCAAATACACGGATATGTGACACAGATGCAACAAGTCGTGATAAGGTGCCGTTTTTACCAGTTTTGTGACCGAGGCCCCAATGTTGCTGAATGTGTTGCTGATCCTGTTACCCCTGGCCATCGGCTATCTTGTTCCCCTCTCCAGTCAGCGGCTCATCAAGCTGGTCAATCAATCGCTGGGCAAGATGGTCTATCTCATCTTGTTCCTGATGGGGCTGGGGCTCGCCTACGTGGAGAACCTCGGCAGCAACCTGGCGGTGATCTTCAAGGTGGCCGGGGTGATGCTGGCCGCCATCACCGCCTGCAACCTGCTGGCGCTCTGGTGGCTGGACAGGCGTAGTCCGCCCACCCATGAGGCGAGCGACGGCAAGATGCCGAGCAAGCTGCACCTCTTGTGGGAGTCTCTCCAGCTCTGCTTCGTGGTGCTCGGCGGCGTGCTGCTGGGGCTGCTGGTGGACTTGCGCGCCCTGCCCATCGACAAGTGGAGCGAGTGGGCGCTGATGTTGCTGCTGCTGCTCATCGGCATCCAGATGCGCAACTCCGGCATGCGCCTGCGCCAGATCCTGCTCAACCCCTGGGGCATGAAGATAGCCGCCACCGTCATCCTCAGCAGCTGGCTCGGCAGCCTGCTGGCCTCACAGCTGTTGGGCATGCCCTTTGCCCACGGGCTGGCCATGAGCTCCAGCTTCGGCTGGTATTCGCTCTCGGGCATCCTGGTGGCCGACAAGCTGGGGCCAGTGCTCGGCTCCGCCGCCTTCATCAACGATCTGGGGCGCGAGCTCATCGCCATCCTCCTCATTCCGGTGCTGATGCGTCGCCACCCCTCCGCCGCCATCGGCTACGGCGGCGCCACGGCGCTCGACTTCACCCTGCCGGTGATCCAGAAATCCGGCGGCATCCAGGTGGTGCCGGTGGCCATCGTCTCGGGCTTCATCCTGAGCCTGCTCGGCCCCATTTTGATCCTGGGCTTCCTGGCTATCTGAGCCTGGAGATAACACCTAGGCGAACAAAAGCCCGGCAGCAGTGCCGGGCTTTCTGTTTACTGACGGGCGCACACTGGCTCAGGTTCGCCACTGACCGCCGCTCATCACCCGCTAGATGGCCAACGTATTCGGGTCGATAAGCAGCAGATCCGCATCCAGCCCCACTCCTATCGCCCCCTTGCCTGCCAGCCCCAGGGCCCGCGCCGGATTGGCCGTGACCACTCCCAGAGCCACCTCGAACGACACCCCGAGGGCGCAGGCGCGGACGCACTCCTGCCACAGGCTGGCAATCTGGCCGCAGCGCAACTCGATGAGGCGCCCCTCGCCATCGAAACGCGGCAGGCTGGCATTGGCATCGGAGCTGAAGCTGATGCGCTCGGCGAGCACCCCGGCAGCCAGCAGTAGTCCTCTCTAAAGGGAGCCTTCAGCTCATATTCAGGTTCAATTGAGGTCACTTTTACTGATTCTGATTGCCCTTGCTGTAATTGAAGCTGACACGCCACCATCAGATAAGATGTGTACAGAGTACTCAGGAATAATGTCACTCGATGTACCTGCCATAGCAGCAGTGCCAGCGGAAGCCTCTCCGCCGATATCAAATACCCAGAGACCTTCTTTTAGTTTTTCCATGATGTTTTGTGACGACACTAAAACTAAAGCCTTATAGGAACGAGCCCCCCAACCAGTGCCCAGATCAAAACGCTGAACACGATAAAAAGTGGGTTTATTTTCTGCTTTCATGAAAAGCACCCCCTCGCCGCCACCTACTCCAACAGCAGGAATTTTTGTTACTTTCATGTCGACAACCATATAAGCTAACGATTCATCGAATGCTTTAGTGAGTCTTTCATCCCGCTCGAGCAACTGCGTAATAGTGTTGCGTGCCATGTCATTAATGTTCTGTTGCTTTATACTCTTTTGTTCATCATTTAAATGGCTGCAACCTGCAACCATTAACATAATAAAAATCAATGCACACCGATTTGTTTTCAACATATTCTCCCACGACAACGCAGAAATACGGACACCTTCATATCACGAAATCTATTGAAAATTTATAAATATGAATAATCAGCATACGATGGTTAATATAACCGTTAGACACCTCTAACATTATAATTGTTGTTCCGTCGAAGCTCCGCCCAATATAAATAAAGCTTGGTCATCATGGCTCTGCCTACCATCGATAGTCCAGCATCATGACCATGCTGGTTCGTTCAGGACCAACACTGAACTCTGTCACTACGCCATAATGGCGGGCCAGATTCCAGTTCAGCCCAACCTTAACCATCCCCTCATATGAGCGAGGCGTGGCGCGGCTTCTGAGGTATGATCGCCATCCTTGACCAGCTAATACCCAACAGACTATCCCCATGTTTAACCACGAACTA
>NZ_JBGLRL010000040.1:0-11782 GCF_041402505.1 Aeromonas sp. S2(2024) | reverse complement strand
TCTGCGCCGGCAACAAGCGCGTCACCGGCGACCAGAACCCCGACTATCGGGACACCTTCGTCTTCACCAACGACTTCGCCGCCCTGATGCAGGACACCCCGGCCGCCGGCGGCGAGCAGGATCCCCTGCTCAAGCTGGAAGCCGCCCGCGGCACCAGCCGGGTCATCTGCTTCTCGCCGGATCACGGCAAGACCCTGCCCGAGCTGCCCCTGCCCGCCATCGAGGCGGTGATCCGCACCTGGATGAGCCAGGTCGCCGAGCTGTCGAGCCAGTGGGAATGGGTGCAGGTCTTTGAGAACAAGGGCGCCGTCATGGGCTGCTCCAACCCCCACCCCCATGGCCAGCTGTGGGGCAGCGACTTTTTGCCCAACGAGATAGCCCGCGAAGAGCAGCACCAGCGCACCTGGCTGGCCGAGCACGGCCGCCCGCTGCTGCTGGACTATGTAGAGCGCGAGCTGCAAGACAGATCCCGCATCGTGGTGGAGACGGCACACTGGCTGGCGGTGGTGCCCTTCTGGGCGGCCTGGCCATTCGAGACCCTGCTGCTGCCCAAGGCCCATGTGCCCTCCCTGCTGGATCTCACCCAGGAGCAGCAAGAAGATCTGGCGGTGGCGCTCAAGGAGCTCACCAGCCGCTACGACAACCTGTTCGAGTGCAGCTTCCCCTACTCCATGGGCTGGCACTTCGCGCCGCCGAACTCGGACTGCCCCGAGGCCTGGCAGTTGCACGCCCACTTCTACCCGCCCCTGCTGCGCTCCGCCACCGTGCGCAAGTTCATGGTGGGCTTCGAGATGCTGGCCGAAACCCAGCGGGACCTGACGCCGGAACAAGCCGCCGAGCGCCTGCGTTCCCTCTCCCCCGTTCATTACAAAGCCAATGAGGTGACCCCATGACCCCCAGCCAACGCGTCAGCGCCGTGTTTGCCGAGCAGTTTGAGCAACAACCCGACCTGCTGGTGCGCGCCCCCGGCCGCGTCAACCTCATCGGCGAGCACACCGACTACAACGACGGCTTCGTGCTGCCCTGTGCCATCGACTACGAGACCTGCGTCGCCATCGGCCTGCGCAGCGACAACCTGGTGCACGTGATCGCCGCCGACTACGGCAACCAGCGGGATCTGTTCAGTCTGGACAAGCCCATCACCCATCACCCGGACCAGCGCTGGAGCGACTACATCCGCGGCGTGGTGAAGCATCTGCAGGCCCGTGGCCACGCCCTGCGCGGCCTCAACCTGGTGGTCTCCGGCAACGTGCCTCAGGGCACCGGCCTCTCCTCCTCCGCCTCCCTGGAGGTGGCCATCGGTCAGGCCTTCAAGGAGGCGCAGGGGCTTGCCATCAGCCAGGCCGAGATCGCCCTCAACGGCCAGCAGGCGGAGAACCAGTTCGTCGGCTGCAACTGCGGCATCATGGATCAGATGATCTCCGCCAGCGGCGAGCGGGATCATGCCCTGCTGCTGGACTGCCGCACCCTGGAGACCCGCCTCATCCCCATGCCCGCGGATCTGGCGGTGCTGATCGTCAACTCCAATGTGCGCCGCGGCCTGGTGGACAGCGAATACAACACCCGCCGCCAGCAGTGCGAGACCGCCGCCCGTCACTACGGGGTCAAGGCCCTGCGTGACCTGGGTCTGGCCGCACTGGAGGCGGGTAAGGCCGGACTGGACGAGGCCTGCTACCGCCGTGCCCGCCACGTGGTGGGGGAGAATGCCCGCACCCTGGCCGCCGCCGACGCCCTGGCGAGCGGCGATCTGGTGCGCCTCGGCGAGCTGATGGGTCAATCCCATGCCGCCATGCGCGATGACTTCGAGATCACGGTACCCCCTATCGACGGCCTGGTGGAGATCATCAAGGCCCAGATCGGCAGCGAAGGCGGTGTGCGGATGACCGGCGGCGGCTTCGGCGGATGCGTGGTGGCCCTGCTGCGCCCGGAGCGGGTGAACGAGGTGATCGCCGTAGTCGAGGCCGAGTACCCGGCCAGGTTTGGCCTCAAGGCGGACTGCTATGTCTGCCGCGCCAGCGCCGGGGCGGGGGTCATCGCATGAAAGAGTTCCATCTGCGAAATGCAGCGGGTCTGCGGTTGAGCGTGCTCGATTTCGGGGCAACGCTCACCGCCCTCGAGATCCCGGTCAACGGCACGTCTCGCAATGTGCTGCTGGCCTGTGATCCGGTGGATTATCCCGAGCAGCGTGCTTATTTGGGCTCGATCGTGGGGCGTTTCGCCAATCGTATCGGCAACGCCCGTCTGGAGCGGGATGGGCAAGAATGGCAGATCGATGCCAACGAGGGCACCACCTGCCTGCACGGGGGCAGCCACTCCCTGCACAACCGGGAGTGGCAACTGGCCGAGCTGGCCGAAGATCGCATCCGTCTGCAAACCCGGCTGGCCGACGGCGAGCAGGGCTTCCCTGGCAATCTGGACGTGACGGTGGAGTACCGACTGGAGCAGACCGATCTGGTGATCGCGTTGAGCGCCACCACAGATGCACCGACCCCGGTCAACCTCACCAGCCACGCCTATTTCAATCTGGATGGCGGTGACGTGCGTGACCATCGCATCACCATCAATGCGGATCGCTATCTGCCGACCGATGAACACTCGCTGCCGCTTGGCATCGCACCGGTCGAAGGGGTATTCGATTTGCGGCATGGCAAGCGGGTCGGGGAGCAGTGGATGACCCACTCGCAGCAGGAGAAATGCCTGGGATTCGATCACTGCTTCTTGTTTGATGACGCCTCGTCCGCACCACAGGCCACTCTGATGGCAGGGGATGGCAGCCTGCTCATGGAGATGCATACCGACCAGCCGAGCGTCCAGCTTTACACCGGCAACTGGTTGGCCGGCGCGCCCAAGCGCGGGGGTGGGCATTGGGGAAACTATCAGGGGATCTGTCTGGAGGCGCAGCAATTGCCAGACAGCCCGAACCGTCCAGAATTGGGCGACCCTTGGTTGATGCCAGGTGAACGTTATCAACACGTTACCCGTTATCGGCTCATCCCGGCCGTGGCGTGACTCATTGAAGGGGCGCGTCAAGTCGCCCCTTTGTCGCACCTCTTCCGCCCATCGGCTTCATCATGACCGCATTCAACACAGAAAAGGAACGAAAACATGCTGCCCGCAGCTTTATGGCCTCGCGCCATTGCGATATCAGTCGTGCTTTGCGTCTCGGTATTATGGCTTGATGCCGATTATCTCGGCCTATGCGCAGCCTTCTTGACCACAGGATCCTTTGCACTACAAGTGCTGCAGATACTGAAAACCAGGGAGACCAAAGCGATCTCGAACAGCATGTATCTCGCGTTCAGTTGCGGCGTGCTGTGCTGGCTGGTGTATGGCCTTCAGATCGGCGACATCCCCCTTATCATTGCCAATGCCATCACGCTGGCCTTGGCATGCACAGTGTTGCTGCTCAAACTGAAAAACGAATATCTACGCATTCATTAGCTGACCGAGTGGTGGACGAGGCCACTCAGTACCCATCATGGGCTTCTCATTTTTGATTCTTACCACACACTTTCGCGGGCATGACGGGATAAATCTCAGCACGATCCGTGGCATAAGACGTCGCTGTGCCACAGGCCATCGAGAGGGGGTCAAACGTGGTTAACTGGCCGGCCCCTGGTCGAGGCGCGGATCAGCAACTCGCCCTCCAACTTCATCTGCAAAGCGATGGGCTTCTCTCCTTGCGCCAGTTGCAACAAGGTATCCACCGCCTGTTTGCCCATCTCGTCGTAAGGCAGTTCGATGGAACTCAAAGGAGGCTCCATTTCGCTGGCCAGCTTCTGGTTGTCGTGGCCGGCCACCAGAATGTCTTCCGGGATGCGCAACCCTGCCTCGGCAATCGCCTGATAGCAACCCTGGGCCATGTAATCGCTGCAACAGAAGATGCCATCAGGCGGCTGAGGCAGTGCCAGCAGTTGCCGGGTCTGTTCATAGGCCTCGTGCAGCGACCAGTTGCCCACGCGCACCCATTGTGGTTCAGGGATCAGATCGTGGTTGATCAGCGCTTGGCGATACCCTTCCAACCGCAGGCTGTTCGCTTCCATCCAGGGCTCTCCCTGAATAAGTGCAACCCGTTTGCAACCTTGATCCAGCAGGTGTGCCGTCACCTTATAGCCCGCTAACTTATCGGCAGGCAGGATGGAATAGCGCTCGGGCAAGCTCGTGGCTTCCAGATAACAGTTGAGCAACACGGTAGGTACCTGTGGGGAGAGCTCCATCTCGGCGAGTTGCCTTGTCATGGAGGAGGCGAAGATCATCCCCAGATAATCCCCCTGATTGATCTCCTGTTCGATCAGTCTGGTGAGCTCCGCGCTGTTGCGATAATCGAAGGTAACCAACATGCGATCAGCCTCCCAAGCACGTTCATTGCAGGCATTGATCGCATCGAGAAAAGGGTCATAGGAGGTGAGGCCATTGAATACGAAAGCAATTTTTCGCGCAGATGGCCCCCTGGGTAGATGTTCGGCTCGCTTATGCTGGTAACCCAGCTCGACCGCTTTCTCGAGCACTCTGCGCCGTGTTTCGTCCGCCAGCTTGATGGTGGTCGAGCCATTGAGCACGAGTGAGACCGTTGATTGGGAGACGCCGGCAGCCGCGGCGATGGCACTCATGGTGATGCGTTTATTGTTCATCGGTATGACCATAATGTGAGCGGTACCGCCCAGATAATAATATTAATTATTTACCTTCCATCATGACTCATGATTACGGGCATGAGCAAGTAGTACAAGCGCTTTCGGAGACGATACAGGAGTTATCTGGCACAAAGCGATAACCCCGAGGAGACAACAGCTCACCAACTCCAGCTTGAGAACACCTTAAATTTGTTCGTTTTGTGACTGATCCCAGAATTCTATCCTTCATCATTTGCAACCAAAGTTATTAGCTAATAATAATTAGCAAATAGACACAAATAATTAGTAAAGGGGATCTCAGATGGCGGTACAACAGTGGTCAACAGAACGGGCTTGGCAGTGGTGGGATAAACAACCTTGGCTACTGGGCTTCAACTACCTACCCCGTACGGCGGTCAACTGGACCGAGATGTGGCAGGCCGAGACCTTCGATCCCACCATCATCGATCAGGAGTTGGCCTGGGCCAGCGAACTGGGCTACAACACCCTGCGCACCAATTTGCCGTTTATTGTCTGGCAACATGATCGTGATGGCCTGATCGCACGGATCGAGCAATTCCTCACCCTGTGCGGCAAACACGATATCCGCGTGATGATGACCCTGATGGATGACTGCGGTTTTTCTGGTGATCATCCCTATCTGGGTAGCCAGAAACCACCGCGGGACGATGTTCACAACAGTCAGGCGGCAGCAAGTCCAGGCCGCAACATCGTCACTGACCCGACCCAATGGCACGAGCTGGAGCGTTACATCCGCGATCTGGTGCGTACCTTCGCCAATGACGAACGGATCTTCATCTGGGATCTCTACAACGAGCCGACCAACCGCGGCATCTTCTCGGAAGGCGATGTCGAGGTGCGTTTCGATGAATCGCTGGAGACATATGCCCACTATCTAATGGAACTGGCCTTCGTCTGGGCCCGGGAGGAGAACCCCATCCAGCCGCTCACCGTCGGCGCCTGGCATGCCCCCTACAGCATCGGTCAGGGAGATGCGGAATTTACCCCGGAAAACACCTTCACCCACCCCACCGACCGGCGGGCCATGGCGCTGTCGGATGTCATCACCTTCCACTCCTATCAGCGCATGGAGGGGTTGAAGATCTCCCTGGAGGTGGTCGGCAGCTATCGCCGTCCTATGCTCTGCACCGAGTGGCTGGCACGCCATGTCGGCAGCACGGTGGAGCAGCAATTACCTCTGTTCAAGGAGCTGAAGATTGGCGCCTATCAGTGGGGCCTGGTGAAAGGCAAAACCCAGACCCATTTACCCTGGCCCTTCGTTCGCAATATCGACCCCGACTGGCGCCGGGTCTGGTTCCATGATCTGCTGGAAGAGGACGGCACCCCCTACTCCGCCAGCGAAACAGCACTTATCCGCGCATTGACCCGCTCATAACACAAGAAGGACGCCACAGCAGTGGCGCTCTTCACAACCCATTCATGTCGTAGAGGTTGGCAGATGACAGACCAAAAGATACAAAATAGAGAGCTGGCGGGATATTTCAGCTACGCCGTCGGGCAATGCCTCAGCTTCGGCCTGGTGGGTTCCTTCATTCTCTATTTTTACACCGATATTCTTGGAATATCGCCTGCTGCGGCCGGGGCCATTTTCCTCGTCGCCCGTATTTGGGATGCAATCAACGATCCCCTCATTGCCGGCTATATGGATACGCTGAATTTCAAGCGCGGCAAATTTACCCCCTATATGTTGTGCGTGCCCTTCCTGATCGCGGGCGTCACCTCCCTCAGCTTCATCGGCCTGGATCTGCCGATGGCGACCAAGGTGGCCTATGCGGCGGTGACCTATATCGCCTGGGGCATGATCTACACCCTCTCCGATGTGCCGTTCTGGACCATGTCGTCTGTCATGAGCCAGGAGCCGCAAGAGCGCGCCAAAGCCGTGACCGTCGCCATGCTGGGGGTCAATATCGGCATCGGCGGTGCCTCCATCATCTTCCCGAAGCTCACCGAGCTGTTTGCCGCGACCAGCAGCACCAAGGGCTACATGGAAGGCGCCCTCTGCCTGATGCTGATCGCCCTGCCGCTGATGGTGATCGGCGCCAGCCAGATGAAGGAGCGCGTCAAGCCCAACCCGGATGACAAGATCACCATCAGGGACTCCTTCCGCGTCCTGCGGGCCAACAAACCGCTGGCTTATGTGCTGGGCTCCTTCTTCTGCAATGTCTTCTTCAACCTGGCGACCGGGCTCTACATCTTCTTCTTCACCTACAACATGGGTGACGCCGGGTTGCTCTCGGTGATGGGGACCATAGGCGTGGCCACCTCCATGGCCTGCATGCTGGTGCCGGTGTTGACCAAGCGCTTCAGAAAACGTGATCTCTTCCTGATGCTCACCATGCTGGAGATCGCCCTGCGCGTCGGTTTCTACACGGCGGGTTACGACAACCTGATATTGGTGTTCGGCTTCCTCGCCCTGATCCATGCCGCCAACGTCATCACCAACCCGCTGATCTCCGCCATGCTCAGCGAGACCATCGAATATGCCGAGCTCAAGTCCGGCCGCCGCTGCGCCGCCATCGCCTTCTCAGGGCAGACCTTTACCGGAAAATTAGCCTGGGCCATTGCGGGCGGGATCTCCGGCACCCTGCTGATCTGGCTTGGTTATCAACCGAATACAGCGCAGACTCAAGCAACGATGGATGGGCTGTTTATCTGTATATCTCTGGTACCAATCTTGGGCAGCATCATGCGTATTATTATCATGACACGGTACAACTTCACCGAAGATAAACATGCCAGGGTGCGTCACGCCTTGATAAAATGGCGCTCGAACAACCCTATTTAAACTGACTGAATGGTGTAACCTGGTTCGGTGTCTGGCAATCATTGACGATATATGGCCTACCCACTGCAACAGGCCTTTTAAAATCACGTCAGAGGCAAGGCGGTCTGCCCCGGGCCGCTTTCTTCACTGAGCTCCTGTCTTCCTGTGATTGACTATTTGGAGTCGCAGCTTAGACACGATTCGCTTTATATCTTTGTCTTGTTTTATTAACCGCTGAATTGAATTTGGTTTTCACCATTCCCAAAAATTAAAAAATAGACTTGTTAGGGACCATATCTTGGGCGTTGTTACCTAAATAAGCCAGCAACGCCCTAAGTAACTATCTGATGGTCACAAAGCTGATGCAACCCCTTTTCTGGCAATTAGCCTTTCCTGTTCAGCGATAGCCGAATATGCACTATCCAAATAAATACAATATAAAAACAATTCATCATTATTTATTTCATTGGTGTGGCGCATCAATTTAAATGTAAATTTAATATTGTATTTAGTTAAATGATATTATTTTAATTTTTTAAAGTATTCGAAAAGATGATCACAATCCGCTCGTTTTTCAACGTTTATCATTTCCAAGCGACTTGTATCTTTACCTGATAGATAATCACGAAGATGCTGATCTGAAAATCCATAAATGTGGGCATCTTTATGAGTGTTGCAATAGTATACTTTCTTTATCCCTGTCCAAAGGATGATAGATACACACATCGGGCAGGGTTCACAGGTTGCATAAATCTCGCAATCCGAGAGATCAAATGTACCCAGTTTTTTGCACGCTTCACGAATCGCGACTAACTCAGCGTGAGCGGAAGGGTCAGAATCTCTCATCATCGTGTTGCTAATGGCAACAACAACTTCCCCATTTCTGACAACTGTAGCACCAAAAGGACCACCAATTTTTTGATCCATTCCATAGACAGTGGCGTCAACTGCTAGCTTCATGTAATCCATGACTTATTCTTCCACATAATTTACCAGCGATAGTAATTTTATTTTTCATTTAAATATTTAAACCAGTCCCCAAGCGCAGGTTCAATATCTGCCTACTCTTGGACTATAAAAATTTTCATTCTGTTACAGGGCCAATATTTTCTCTCTTGTTCATAACGTACTTATACATCAAGCATGTGGCGACGAGTAGATAACCAATAACGAAAGGCATTCCCTGTGCTTGTCCCCAACCAACGGCGCTGGTATGAATCACGCCGGCAAAGGTTAAAATAGATGCCAAGACTGTCGCATAAATGGCACCGAGAGGGGTGTTACGGATAGTAAATATAATGATACAACCCCAAATAATACTCGTAATAGGCGCGCCATTACCCAGTGCAACCATACCATCGTAAAAGAGCCCATTATTGTGCAGGGTAGCGGATGATACTTGACCAGCCTCCTCTCCAACCGAAACACCCGCAGCGGAGAGGGCATTATTTACCTGAATCGTTGCCCAGTTGGCAACCCAAGGAAAGAAGCACACAAAGATGGCCGGCACCTCAAATTTCGGCGCTTCCTTGACGGCTTGATACCCAGTCACAATAGCAATGAACACAAGCATCGGCACAATGGCTTCAATAGGGACGATCGCCAGTACCAGACCCATCAGGCTCAAGATTGACAGGATGAAGATAGCGGCAGAGCTGGCGATAGAATAGCCAATGCCTGCACCCACTTCTTTCCAACCGGCATGACCTACATACACTGTGACCGGGAATGGGTTACCACAGAAGCCGCCAATGGCAGAACAGATACCATTGGCAATCATAACGTCTCTGGTTTTGTATTCATCCCCGCAAACTGCGGCAGCTTCAACGTTTTCCAGATTAAAAATGTAGTTTGACAAGCCTAGTGGCACGGCAGCCAACAGGTATGGTGCAGCAGCATCAATATGATCGAACAAACCATTTAAATGCAGCGCTGGTGGATTAAAGCCAAATGAGTGCAGAGACTCAGTGACAGCAGTAGGATCTTGATACCCCATCACCCAAGCAATGACAGTACCAACGATGATCAGTAATAAGCCGGTAGGGACTTTCTTCATGATTGGATGCTTACTCAACCAATTCATGAAAATGATGATGATTGCAACAAATGCCACTATCGGTTTTTCAAATGATTGCAGCATTGGATTCATACCCAAGAACACAAATGACAAACCTGCCAATGCAGCCAGCAATACCGTTCTTGGAACGAACTTTCTGACGACATCGCCAAAGAAGGCACCAATAAACAGCATAGAAGCTTCAAACATACACCAGATCACGCCAACGGTGGTGGTGAAGGCGGCATCTTTGGTTTGATGATATAGCGGCAGCATGATCATGAATATGATCAGAAAGATACCAGGTGAACTGGAACCTGAAGGCAATGCAGTCACATCTGCTCTACCGGTTTTTTTGGCTAATTTATAGGCGAAATAAGCAAAGATTAGACCTGATATAAGTACTGCTGTACCAAAGCCGGGCACAATCTGCTCATAAACGAACTCTTTTGGCATACCAACTACATAAATCAGTAGTGAGATCATCACCAGAAAGTCTGTCAACACGTTAACGAACAGACCGAAGGAGGCAGCAAAGTCCCCTTTGTTCCATAAAGATATTTTTTTCGTTTGAAAATGTCCGCTGGCTTCCATTACCGTAGCACCACCGCTCAAATTTTCACGGCGGCTTTTTCCCATGTTATTCATAGACGTCTCCGCTCTTTAGATATTAACGATATGAGTCCCGGTCTCGCCACGCAGGGCTTCAGGCAATTTTTCAGGGGTGGTAATAATCACACGCTTGCCGCCCTGGCGCAGAAACGCGAGGCTGGCGGTGATTTTCGGCAGCATGCTTCCCGGCGGGAAATGCCCCTCTTCGCTGTAGCGCGCCATCTCTGCGACTGTGACTTCACCGAGTGCACGCTGTTCCGGCTTGCCGAAGTTAATACACACTTTCTCTACCCCTGTTGTGATGATGAGAATGTCCGCGTTGACTTCACGGGCCAGCAACGCGGTGGAGAGATCCTTGTCGATGACAGCATCCACGCTCTGATAACCACCCTGTTCGGTGCGGATCACCGGAATGCCACCACCACCCACGCCGATCACCACAAACCCTTGCTTGCTCAACGCACCGATGGCATCCGCCTCAACGATGCGCATTGGCTCGGGCGAGGCGACGAGGCGACGATAGCCACGACCGGAATCCTCGACAAAATGCCAGTCAGGATGGGCCACTTTCAGCGCCTCACACTGACCAAGACTGAAAAACGCCCCAATGGGTTTCGTCGGGTGAGTGAAGTTAGGATCGTTTTTATCCACCTCTACCTGGGTGATCACCGTCACCGCCTTTTTGTCACCGCAGCGACTGAGACAGTTGTCGAGTGCCTGCTGGACCAAGTAGCCGATGCCGCCCTGGGTATCCGCCACACAGTTCGCGAGTGGCGTGAGCGGCAGGCCCTCCTTCTCATGCGCAATCTCTGCACGGCGCAGATCCAGCCCCACTTGCGGGCCGTTACCGTGGGTGAGCACGATGTCATAGTCCGAACCGAGCATTGCCAATACCGACTCTGCCACCTCTTGCACGGCGGCTTCCTGATGTCCGATTGACTGGCTGGCGTTATCTTTGATGATGCTGTTGCCACCGATGGCAACGACTACGAGTTGTTTCATGTTCTTTCTTATTCCGATATGAAGAGACGGGGCTTACCCCGTCTCTTATTAAGTTATGCGGTTTTGGCCAAATCCTGCGTGGACACAGAGAGGGCTTCCTTACGGCTTTCGAGGACGTGTTTCACCACAAACACAGCGGCCATCATCAGATAGGCCAACGCAAACATCGGCGCACTGCCTACGGCAAATCCCACCACAGGGGCGTGGATCACGCCGAACAGTGCCAACAGTGCCCCCACGACGGCAGCGACAGCGCCACGCAGCGGCTTGTTGAGGATGGCGAAGATGGCGATGCAGCCCCAGGTCATGCTGGCGAGCGGCGCACCGTTGCCCAGATGTGCCAGCCCTTCATAAAACACACCTTTGTGAGCCAGTACTTCCGTGCCGATCTGTGTAGCCGAGGTGCCCGCGGCTTTCATCACGTTGTTGACCATGGTCAGCGCCCAGTTGGCGATCCAGGGGAACATGCAGATGAAGATCACCGGCACCTCGATTTTGGGCGTTTCCCTCACCACCTGATTGGCTGTCACCACCCCGATAAACACCAGGATGAAAGCCCCCAGGCCGAACAACGGCACGAGGAACTGTAGTGGTCTAATCATCCCGGACACCATTTTAGGTGGTACAGTCGCCACCATGACTTGAGGTGTTCAATGACAAGATTACGTCGCTCATTTACTGCTGAATTCAAAC
>NZ_JBGLRL010000039.1:0-13952 GCF_041402505.1 Aeromonas sp. S2(2024) | reverse complement strand
GCGGTAGCGCCGATGGTAGTGTGGCATTCGCCATGCGAGAGTAGGACACTGCCAGGCACCCAATACAAGAAACCCCGCTCAATGAGCGGGGTTTTTTATTGCCTGACATTCTGTGCTTCAGCACCGATTTACTGACTGCTCAGAGGATGCTCAGGTCATCTGCCTCAAAATAAATGACCCGCTCTTTACCCACCGGCTTACCTTTCGACTCTTCTACTCTCTTCGCCAACCCTGATAGCCCCTGGCTATGCCTCCTGCCTATGTTCACTATTGCCGTAACGGGGGAGTGACAAGGAGGGCTGGATCCATAGACTGTGAGTTTCATCGGCAAGGGAGCTGTGTATGTTGGGGATCCACGATCTGGCGTTGTTTATCGTATCCGGCCTGCTGTTGAACATGATGCCGGGACCGGACTCCCTGCTCATCATGCTGCGCAGTGGCTCGCAAGGCTGGCGAGCGGGCTCGGTGGCCGCACTGGGCATAGGAACGGGTACCATGGTGCATGTGCTGGCAGCAGCGCTGGGGCTGTCTGCGCTGCTGAGTGCCTCCGCCGAGCTGTTCGCCATCATCAAGCTGATGGGGGCGCTCTATCTGGTCTATCTGGGGGTTTCCCTGCTCAGGCAAGGCGTAAGCTCACCTGTTGCGAGCGAGCCTGCGGTATTGCAGCCAGCGCTCTCCTATGGCCGGATCTTTCGGCAGGGCCTGCTGACCAATTTGCTCAATCCCAAGGTAGCGCTTTTCTTCCTAGCCTTTGTGCCCCAGTTCATCGCTCCCGATGCGCCGCAGAAGGCGCTGGCCTTCATCGTGCTGGGCTGCATCTTCAACCTCAACGGCATGATCTGGTGCCATCTGCTGGCGTTCTCGACCGCTTATGCGAGTCGCAAGGTGAGACTGCCCGCCCGGGTGGGAACCTGGCTCAACCGTTTGATGGGGGGCCTTTTCGTCGGGCTTGGTATCAAGTTGGCCACGGAGTAATACCCAAACGTAGAAAGTCGACCATAGAAAAAGGCGTATCCCATCGCTGGGATACGCCTTTATCTGCACTGCAGCAGAATGACTGAAATCAGTTCATGCCGTAGCGCTTGAGTTTCTTGCGCAGGGTGCCACGGTTGATGCCCATCATCACGGCGGCGCGAGTCTGGTTACCACGGGTGTACTGCATGATCACGTCCAGCATGGGGGCTTCGACTTCGGAGAGAACCATATCGTACAGATCAATCACTTCCTGACCGTTCAACTGGGCCAGGTAGTTACGCAGGGCCTGTTGCACAGAGTCACGCAGGGGGCGCTGGGTCGGCTCGGCAGCGTGATTGTGAGTAGTTGTTACCAATGCATCAGAAGTCAGGGTTTGTTCGAACATATTCGGTCGGCTCTTTAGTTATGCGTTAACCTAATCCATCGAAATACGCTTCGAGTGCCTCGAGTTGTGCGTCTGCACAATCCAGGGCATTGAAGTGCTTACGGAATTCTCGGCCCGTCTCTTCTTCATCCAGATACCAGCCCACGTGTTTACGGGCAATGCGCGCTCCCAGATATGCACCGTAAAACTGGTGCAGGTTGGTAACATGCTCGTTCATCAGGGTGCGAACCTCTTCCCTGTCGGGAGGCGGCAGCTTGGTGCCCGTCTCAAGAAAATGACGGATTTCCCGGAAAATCCAGGGTCGTCCTTGCGCAGCACGGCCGATCATCACGGCGTCGACGCCGGTATAGTCGAGGACATACCGGGCCTTCTCCGGGCTGTCTATGTCGCCATTGGCGACAACAGGAATCGATACGGCCTGCTTAATCGCCCTGATAGTGTCGTATTCCGCTTCGCCCTTGTAGAGGCAGGAGCGGGTACGACCATGCACGGCAAGGGCCGCGATACCGCAATCTTCGGCGATTCGGGCGATCTCCTCGCCATTGCGGTTATCCGGATCCCATCCTGTGCGGATCTTCAAGGTGACAGGTACCTCTACTGCATTCACCACGGCCTGGCAGATGGATCTGACCAGATCGGGTTGGCGCAGCAGGGCGGAGCCTGCCAACTTTTTATTCACTTTTTTTGCCGGACATCCCATGTTGATGTCGACGATCTGAGCGCCCTGCTCCACGTTGTAGCGGGCAGCAAACGCCATCATCTCGGGGTCGGCTCCGGCAATCTGGACCGATCGCAGTCCGGTTTCGGCAGAGTGGCCCATTCTCATCCTGGTTTTCTGGGTATCCCAGACATCCGGGTTGGCCAGCAGCATCTCTGAAACGGCCATGCCGGCTCCCAAACGTAAACAAAGTTCACGAAATGGTCGGTCTGTTACACCGGCCATGGGGGCCACGATCAAGGGAGTTTCAAGCGTGTGGGGACCTATCTGCATTCCACGGTTACCATCGGCTTAGGGCGGCGTATATTACGCATTTTTTAGTCAGGAGAAAAGGTTAGTATTTGAGCGTCAGCCATTTTTTTCTGAAAAAAACGTCGCGCCAAGGCTTGCAAATTCAGGAGTGCTTGAAAATCAGACATATTGTCTGGGACCATGGTCAGGGTCAAATGAGTGAGGGACTCGGTGATTTGACAGTCTCTTTCCGGCGCCTGTTTACGCTATGATAGCGAACCTGAATCGAGTAAAGGCTCCACACAATTTTATTACAAACATAAATTGGGGATGTATGACGTCAAGGTTCATCAAATTGCTCTGCCCGGGTCTGCTGGGAGCCATGCTGGCCTCGGCCCAGGCGCAAACCGTCAGCTTCACCGAGGCCTGGAGCCGGGTCATCCAGCAAGACGACGGGCTGGCGGCGGAGCAGGCCGGGGTGGAGAGGGCAGAGCAACTGCGCGAGGCAGCCAAGGCCATGTACCTGCCCAAGGTGGATGTGGGGGCCAGCTATACCCACCTTGATCAGCCGATGGAACTGGACATGCTGGATCTGAACCCCATCGCCAACCACCCGGAATTTGGCAAGGTACTGGGGCCCGTCATGCAGGCGCTCAACCTCAGCCCGAGCGACTTCGTCACCCCGCTGACCAAACAGAATGTGGTCACCAGTTCGGTCAAGATGCTGTGGCCGCTGTTTACCGGTGGGCGTATCGATGCTGCCCAGGACATTCGCCAGGCGCAGGTGAGCGAAGCGCAGCAACTACTGGTGCTCAAGCAGCAGTCTACCTTCGAGAGCCTCTCCCAGACTTACTTCGGCGTGGTGCTAGCGGCCCAGGTGATGCAGACCAAGCAGGAGATCGAGCAGGGGCTGGCCCACCACCTGGATCACGCCAAAAAGCTCGAAGCCCAGGGCCAGATAGCCAAGGTCGAGCGACTCTCCGCCCAGTCGGCCTATGACAGGGCCCGCATCGATACCCAGAAGGCGCGGCGCAGCCTGGAGATAGCCCAGCTGGCCCTCGGTCACATGCTCAAGCTCAAACAGGCCGAGCCCAATACCAGCCTTTTCATCAACGAGGGGATGCCAGCATTGGCTCCCTTCGTGGAGGAAACCCTGTCGGTACACCCCGGTCTCAAGCTGCTGGCGGCCAAGAAGGAGCAGGCTCAGGGGATGATCAAGCTGGAGAAGGGCAAATATGCCCCGGAGTTGTTCCTGTTTGGCAACTACAACCTCTATGAAGATGACTCCATCGTCTCCAAGACCACCCCGGACTGGTTGGTTGGGGTCGGGGTCAGCATGCCGCTGGTGAGCCGCGACGGCCGCTCCGAGACGGTGCAGGCGGCCAAGAGTGCCGAGCTGCAGGTCAATCTGCTGCAGGCCAAGACCCGCCAGGATCTGGAGTTGCTGGTCGAGAAGACCTGGCGTGAGGCGGCCCAGGGACTGGAGGAGTATCAATCCCTCTCCTCGACCCAGGCGCTGGCGGAAGAGAACGTGCGGCTGCGGGACAAGGCATTCGGTCAGGGGCTCTCCACCTCGCTGGATGTGGTTGATGCCCAGAGCCAGCTGGCCGGGGTCAAGACCCAGCGCGCCGCGGCAGCCTACCAATACGTGGTCTCCCTGGCCCGCCTGCTGGCGCTCTCGGGGCAGATGAACAGTTTCAATCAATATCAGCATGGTCAGGCGATAGAGGTGAATTCATGACTTCGACCCAGCAGGCCCATCTATCCATCACTGTTTCGACCGCCAGGGGTCGCCCTTTTGTCGAGGTGAATTCATGAGTCATCCCCCCATCAAGAAGAAGATGAGTCAGGGCAAGCCTTGGTTGCTGCCACTTGCCCTGGTGCTGCTGGTCATTTGGCTGGGCTGGCGCTTCTGGCTGGCCTATCAGCCTGAGCCGGTGCGCCTGCAGGGCCAGATTGAGGCGCAGCAGTATTCGGTCTCCTCCAAGGTGGCGGGGCGTATCGACGAGGTGCTGGTGAAGAAGGGAGATCAACTGGCCAAGGGTCAGCTGGCGTTCACCCTGGCGAGCCCCGAAATCGAGGCCAAGCTGAGCCAGGCCAAGGCGGGTCAGGCGGCCGCGGGTGCCATGGCGCAGGAGGCCGAGAAGGGGGCGCGGGCCCAGCAAATAGCTGCGGCCAAGGATCAGTGGCAGCAAGCCAAGGCGGCCGCCCTGCTTCGTGGCAAGACCTATGAACGTATCGCCAGCCTGCATCGGGACGGCGTCATATCGCTGCAAAAGCGTGACGAGGCCTGGACGGCCTGGCAGGCGGCCAAATACAGCGAAGGCATGGCCTGGCAGCAATATCAGATGACCCTGGAAGGGGCGCGGGAGGAGACCAAGGTCGCGGCGCGGGAGCAGGCCAAGATGGCGGCTGGCGGGGTGGCCGAGGTCGAGGCCTATCTGGCCGACACTCGCATCGCCAGCCCACACGAGGGGGAAGTCGCCCAGGTACTGCTGCGCAGCGGCGAGCTGGCGCCCCAGGGCTTCCCTGTGGTGACCCTGCTCGACATGAAGGATGCCTGGGCCCAGTTCCATGTGCGCGAGGATCTGCTGCCCCGCTTCCCGGTCGGCACCGAGTTTGATGCCCGCATCCCGGGCCTTGGCGATCAGACGGTGCGTTTCAAGGTGTCCCATGTGGCCGCGATGGGGGATTTCGCCACCTGGCGAGCCACAGACACCCGTCAGGGGTTCGACATGAAGAGCTTCCAGGTGGAGGCGCGCCCCTTGCAACCGGTTGAAGGGTTGCGGGTTGGCATGAGCGTGCTGGTCGAACTCTGATGGGGCGCGAATGGCGTCTGCTGTGGCAAGACCCCTTCAGCCGGGCCCTGACCAGCTGGATCCCGCTGCTGCTGATCGGGCTCTTGTGCTGGATCTTCTCGGCGGGGTTGGCGCGCGACCTCAAGGTGGGTCTGGTGGACCTGGATCGCAGCACCCTCTCCCGCCAGCTCGCATTTTCACTGGATGGTTCGGCCGGGCTCAAGATAGCGCAGCAGTTTGACGCCATCGACGAGGGCGCCAAGGCACTGCGTGGAGGCGACATCTATGCCCTGGTGGTGATCCCCAATCACCTGGAGCGGGATGCCCGGGAGGGCACCCAGCCCAGGGTGACCGTGTTCAACAACGGCCAGTTCATCCTGATCGCCAAGCTGGTCAACGCGGCCCTGGCCCAGGTGGTGGGCACCCTCAACGGCCAGGTGGGCGTGCTGGCGGCCATGGCCGACGGCAAGGCGCTGCCTGGGGCGCTGGGGCAATCTGTGCCCATAGCGAGCCAGGTGACTGCGCTCTACAACATCAACTCCAGCTACGCCCAGTTTTTGCTGAGCGCCCTGCTGCCCGCGGTGTGGCAGATCCTGGTGGTGCTCTATGGCCTCAATGCCCTGGCCCGTACCGATCGACTCGGCCTGGACTGGACCACCAGAGGGGTCTGGTTCGGCCTCTGGCGCACCCTGCTGCCCCATGTGCTCATCGGGTGGGGGTGGGGGCTGGCGTGGAGCCTGCTGCTGTTCAAGGCGCTGGGTTATCCCATGCAGGGGAGCTGGCTGGTGCTGACGCTGGGTTTGGGACTGGCTTCGGCCGCCTGCGTCAGCATGGGGGCCTTCTTCTACGGCGTCATTCGGGATCCGGCCCGGGCACTCTCTCTGGCGGGTGCTTACACTGCACCCGGTTTTGCTTTTATGGGGGTCACCTTCCCGGTCAGCGCCATGGGGGACGTCGCCCAGTTCTGGCGCAGTCTCTTGCCCATCTCCCACTATGTCGAGCTGCAGATAGGCCAGACCAACTACGGCCAGCCGCTGACGGCGGCCCTGCCCCAGTTCGGCGCCCAGCTGCTGTTCCTGCTGCCGCTGCTGCTGGTGGTGCGGCGCTATCAACCCCAGGCAACTGCAGCCCCAAGCCAGGAGGAGTCCAAGTCATGATGGGTTTCTGGGATCTGGTGCGTCTCGAGTTGCGCACTCTGCTGGCGGACAGGGCCATCATGCTGACCCTGTTTGGTGGCGTCTTCTTCTACTCCTTCCTCTATCCGCAGCCCTATCTGCATCAGTTGCCTCGCGAAGAGGCTGTGGTGGTGGTCAACGATGACGGCAGCCAGCTCTCCCGTCAGCTGGAGTTCATGGCCGATGCGACGCCTCAGGTGAAACTGGTGGCTCGGGTCGACAGCCTGACACAGGCGCGGGAGTGGCTGCTGACCGGCAAGGCGAGCGGCATACTGCACATTCCCCGTCATTTCTACCGTGATCTGATGCTGGGCAGGAGCGTCACCCTGGGTTATGCCGGCGACGCCTCTTACTTCCTGGTTTACGGCACCATCGCCGAGGGGATGGCCCAGGCGGGCGGCACCCTGGCCGCTCAGGTAAAGGTAGCCCGGCTGCTGAGCCACGGCGAGGCGCTGCCCCAGGCTGCCATGGGCTGGAATGCGGTCGGGCTCAACGTGGTGCCTGTGTTCAATCCGTCCATGGGCTATGTGAACTACGTGGTGCCGGCGGTCTTCGTGCTGATCCTGCACCAGGTGCTGCTGATGGGCACCGGCATTCTGGGGGCGACCCAGAACCAGCGAAGCGGGCGAGGGGAGCACGGCTATTGGCAGCAGGCGCCCGTGCTGGCGTTGCTGCTGGCCCGCACCCTGGTGGTGGGGGGGCTGTTCGTGCTGCCGGTGACCTACTTCTTCGGCTTCTGCTTCGACTATTACGGCATAGCCCGCACCGCAGAGCCGGCCGCCTTGTGGCTGTTCACCCTGCCCTTCCTGCTGGCCACCACCTGGCTCGGGGTGGTGCTGGGGGCCCTGTTTACCCGTCGCGACCTGCCGACCCAGGTAGTGCTCATCTCCTCGCTGCCGCTGGTCTTCCTCGCCGGCTTCATCTGGCCGCTGGAGCTGATCCCGACCCCCCTCAACTGGCTGGCCCAGTGGGTGCCGAGCACGCCGGCCATAGAGGGCTTCCTGCGCCTCAACCAGATGGGCGCCGAGTTCAGCCAGGTGTCGCGCTACTGGTGGCAACTCTGGGGGCTGGCACTGCTTCATGGCGGCCTCGCCTGCCTGCTGCTGCGCTGGCGTCAGCAGTCGTTACCGGTTGCCGGCAAGATGGCAGTGCAGAGTGAGGCGGCCGCCAGCCAGGCGAGATAACGCAGCAGCTAGAGAGTGTGAAACGGTCAGCCCAGGGGCTGACCGTTTTTTTATGCGCTGGCTTGGGTTGTGGAGGGGTCAGGCGCGATGGAGCTCGGGATCGCCGATGGCGTAGATCTGCCCCAGCGCAGCCTCGTCGGCCAGCAGGCGCAGCCCATGGGCGGCCACATCGGCGCGGCGCACCAGTCCGTGCACCTCCTTGCCCTGGCTCAGCTCGGCACGACCGGTGGCCTCCCCATCCTGCAAGTCGGCCGGCCTAAGGATGGTCCAATCGAGCGCGCTGGTCTGCAGCCAGCTCTCTGCCAGGCTCTTCAAGCGTACCTCGTGACCAAACGCCGCCCTGGCCCGCTCGGGCAGGTATTGCCAGCTGTCGCCGCAGCCGAGGGAGGTCACCAGCAGCAGACGGGTGAGCCCGGTCTGCTCCATGGCGTCGATGACGTGGCGGTTGCCCTGATAATCCACAGGTTGTGGCTGACGGAAGCTGCCGAGGGTGGAGACGACCCGGGCGCCTTGGCCCGCTTGCACGCAAGCCTGCGCAACTGCGGCCGCATCCAGCGCATCCCCTTCGATGACCTCGACCCCCTGGGCGCGCAGCTCGGCGGCCATCTCGGGTTGGCGAACCAGGGCCAGGGCCCTGTGACCCTGGCGCAGGGCGTGATCGGTGAAGGCGCGGCCCAGCCCGCGGCTGGCTCCGAAGATGAGTGTGGTTGGCATTGTGTTGCTCCCTGTGGCGAAAGGGTCAGCCTAAAGGGTTGGCACAGTGCTGTAAATGAGAGTTGTTTTTATTCGAAACGGGGGAAATACGGCGAGCCCTGGCCACTGGTCCGGGCTCGCACAGGATCAGCCGTTGTAGTGGCCTATGCTGGGACGACGACTGGGGCCGCTCAGGTGGATATCCACCGGGTTGAACGCCTTGATCGCCTCGAAGCTGAAGTCACCTATGGCCTGATGCAGGCTCTGGGGACTGTGGTTGGTGATGATGATGACGCTCTTCGAGAGGTTGCGCCGGCGGCGCAGCAGGTGGCCGAGGAAGCTGGACTGGCTCTCCGCCATCTTGGCGCGGTTGGCCGCCACCTCGTCGATGATCAGCAGGTCCACCTCTTCCAGGGCGCGGCGGTACTGGTTGCGCTCCTCCTGATCCTGGATGACGTTGAAGAAGAGCCTGTCCACGATGGAGGCCCACTGCTGGAAGATCACCGATTTCTGATGGCGCTCGATCAGCTCGTGGGCTACGGCGCCCGCCAAGGTGGACTTGCCGGTGCCGTAGTCGCCGTAGATGAGCATGCAGCCACCGCCGCTCTTCTCCCAATGCTCGAAGCCGCTGATGAAGTAGCGGGCCGTCTCCATGGGGTATTGCAGCGCGGGGTCGCCGGCATCCATCTTCTCGAAGATCCAGTCCGGGTTGAGGTCGGCCTGGGCGATCAGCTTCTGGATCCGCTCCTGGCGCGCCGCCTTCTGCAGTTCGCGCACCTCGGCATTGGCCTTGGCGTCGTACTCCTTGCGCAGGGTCTCGTAGTCGTACTGGCTGCCACCTGTCTGGGCCTGCAGGCGACGTATACGCTCGAGCAGGCCACCCACGTGCTGACTCAGCTCGGGATCGTGAACGCGATGGTCCTGTTTGGCCTTGGCGATCCTGCGCCGCTTGGCCTCGATCTCTTCCAGCTCCTGGCGCAGCGGGTCGTGTGGATCTGTCATGGAATACTCCTTCTGCTGGGGCTGGGGTGACAAGGGGTTAATAGTGCCTGCTGCGGGCATCCGGGATCAATCATTGTCCGGCTCCTCGGTCTGGGCCAGCCGCTTGACGGCCTCGATCATCTCCTGGGCCCGCTTGCTCGGCCCGGAATCGACGGGGGCTGGGGTGATCTGCTGATAACCGGCCACCTCGGTCGGCTGGCGCCGGGCGTATCGCCGGCTCTTGAGGGTCCGGATGAACTTCAGCATCCACTGATGCTGGGAGTCGAATACCTCGGGGCGACCCAGCCAGTAGGCGATGAACTCTCCCAGATCCTCTTCGCTGTAGCTGGCATCGATCACCCCGCACAGGCGGGCGAGGGCGGGCAGCTCTTCATCCGGCCGCCACTGCAGATGCATCTGGAACGGCCGCTCCGGCAGCGGGCTGCGCACCCGCTGGCTCAGCAGGGGCAACTGGAACGGGCATTGATGGTAGTGCTCGCTGTCCACCTGTGCCTCGACCTGCAGCAATTCGGCTTCCATCAGCTCATCGAGCAGCTCGGTGAGCTGGCGGGCATTGACCTGATAGCAGAACCCGCTGGGATTGCCCGGATCAACCACCGCCAAGGCGCGCCCAAGCTCGGGGTAGTTGAGCCTGGGCAGCCGATTTTCCAGCACCAGCCGGCGCAGTTGCAGGGTATAGAGGCTGCGTGCCGGATGGGAGAGTCTGGGATGGGCGAGGGCGCTGTATTCGGCTGGCGTCATGGTCTGCTTCACGATCTGGAGTGGAGGGCATTATCCCTCATGGCGGGGTTGCATACAATTCACAGTGCCCCTGGATGGCAGCCTGATGAGGCAGTGACGACCCTTCATCCAGGGGAGATTGGGAGTGAAAACCTTCCCGATCGCCATGGGTGCGGCATAAACTGCTGACAAAATAATCAGCCCATTTCAAATGGTTGGGAGGCCGACTGGCTATTTGAAGGCGCTGCCCGGCAATATTGGGTGGCAAGATGGCGCCCCCATGTTCTAGGCTTAGTGCTCAAATAACCATTTGACTAATAAGAGCTTTGTCAAGATGTCAAAAGCCGGACTACGGATCCTGGTGGTGGAGGATGAAGCGGTTTTTCGCCACTCGCTGGTCACTTATCTCGAGCATGATGGGGCCTGTGTCTTTCAGGCCGAAGATGGGATCGAAGGGCTCTCGGCAGCCGCGCTCTACCACCCCGATATCGTGTTATGCGATCTGAACATGCCCAACATGGATGGGCATGAGGTGATCGCCTGCCTCGCGGCCCGCTACCCCGAGGTGCCTGTCATTGTCATCTCGGGTCAGGATCAGATGGCCGCCATCGAGCGGGCGCTGCGGGCAGGGGCCAGCGACTTCTTCATCAAGCCGGTGGATGACTATGGCCAGATCCGGCGCAGCATCGATCAGTGCCTGACGAGCAACGCCCACCAGAGCCAGCAACTGGAGCTGATGGAGCACATAGACTTCTTCCGGGCTCACGACCTGGCGTCCAGCCGCCTGCTGGCCTGGCTGGCACCGCCGGGCATGCAGGAGTGGGGGCCCTGGCAGGTGACGTTCGCCGGCATGGGCAATCTGTTCATTCCCGATACCTTCAAGCTGGGTGACAAGCTGCTGGTGCTGGTGATGGAGCTGCCCATCCTCGGGGTGGATGCCGCCTTCTGCGGTGCTCTGGTGCGATCCCTGATGAACGGCCCCTATCGCCAGTTTCAGCAGCAGGAGAACCAGTTGCTGACCCAGCCCCACAGGTTGCTCGACTACCTCAATCTGCAACTGCTGGAGTCGGGCCTGCGCCACTCCTTTGCCATGGCGGCGCTGCTGTTCGATCAGGAAGACGGGCTGGTATTTGCCAATGCAGGCCTCACTTCACCCCACTGGCTGATGCGTTCGGGGGGATTGCCGCTCGGGTTGATGCGCAGCAGCCGCTATGGCTTGCACAAGCGCAGCTGGCACGAGCCTTTCGAGTTGCAGTTTCGCAGCGACAGCGGCAGCGCCCTGAAGATGCAGGTTCGTCATCATTGAGGTTGTGGCTTAACGCTAAGACAAACAGGGCGCCCATTGGGCGCCCTGTTTGTCTGGTACAGTCCGGACCGGTTAGACGGTGGCGGATTGCAGCTTCTTGTCGTGCTCGTCAGCCTCTTTGGCGGGGCCTTCGGCGCCGTGCATCCAGTAGACCAGGCGGTTCGCCATGGTCAGCAGGATCAGGGCGCTGATCACGGCGGCCAGGGCGATGCCACCGAAGATGGCGATCGGACCCGCTTCACCGACGAAGGAACCGATGAAACCGGCGGCATAGTTGGCCAGGGCGACGAAGCCGAACCAGGCACCCATCATCAGGGACGCCAGGCGCAGCGGGGCCAGCTTGGTGACCATGGAGAGGCCGATCGGGGAGAGACAGAGCTCGCCCAGGGTGTGGAACAGGTAGGCACCGACCAGCCAGAACATGGAGGTCTTGACGGCCTGATCGCCGCCTTGTTCCAGCACGGCACCGATCATGAACAGGAAGCCCACGGCCAGGAACAACAGACCCATGGCGAATTTCACCGGGGAGTTTGGTTCCTTGCTGCCGAGCTTGATCCAGATGGCCGCCACGATCGGAGCGAGCGTGATGATGAAGAAGGGGTTCAGGGACTGGAACCAGGCGGTCGGTACTTCGAAGCTGCCGATCATGCGATCGGTATATTCCTGTGCATACAGGTTCATCAGACCACCGGCCTGCTCGAAACCTGCCCAGAAGATGATGGTGAACAGACCCAGCACCAGGATGACCTTGATGCGATCCACTTCCTGCTTGGTCAGCGGGGCCTTCTGCTCCTTGGAGCGTTGCAAGGCGGCGCGCTGGGCGGCCGGCATGCGGCCGATGTCGCCAAGGAAACGCTGGGCCATGGTGGCTTGCACCACCAGAGAGAGCAGCATGCCGATACCGGCGCTGACGAAGGCGGCTTGCCAGCCGTAGGCGGTGGCGGCGGCACCACAGATCACGCCCGCCAGCAGGGAGCCCAGGTTGATGCCCATGTAGAAGATGGTGAAGGCACCGTCACGACGATGGTCACCTTCCTGATACAGGTCGCCCACCATGGTGGAGATGTTCGGCTTGAACAGACCGTTACCCAGGATCAGCAAGCCAAGGCCCGCGTAGAAGACGGTGTTGACCATGTCCGGGAACATGGCGTGGGGCAGGGCCAGGGTAAATTGACCCGCCGCCATGAAGATGGCACCGATCAGAATGGCGCGGCGTTGACCGAGGAAGGTGTCGGCCAGCCAGCCTCCGATGATCGGGGTGATGTAGACCAGACCGGTATAGATGCCGTACAGCTTGAGGGCGTCGGCCTGGGTCCAGCCCATGCCGCCGTTGGCCGTCATGTCAGTCAGATAGAGGACGAGCACGGCACGCATGCCGTAGTAGGAGAATCTCTCCCAGAGTTCGGTACTAAAGAGCAAAAAGAGCCCTTTAGGGTGACCTAAAAAGGTCCCTTTGGACGGGTTATTCATTGGAACTTCCACCTGTGTCTTATATTTTTTTAGAAATTTTATGCAAGGGCTAGGAACCAGCCATATTCCTTATAAAACAAGCAGGATTGAATTACAATGACAGGTTTTGACGATATTTTATCTATCGATGGTTGAATATTTGTTTATAAAATGAAAATGGGCATCGAATGATGCCCAGTCTTTTATTCTGTGTATTGTGTTAATTTTCAGCAATTACAGCTGTTTGACGAACTGCTTGAGCCAGGCGGTAAATTCGCCGTCCAGTTCGCGGTGGCGTACCGCATATTCCACGTTGGCCTTCATGTAACCCAGCTTGCTGCCGCAATCGTGACTGCGACCCTTCATGAAGTAGGCATTGACCTGCTCCTTCTCCATCAGCATGGCGATGGCATCGGTCAGCTGGATCTCGTCGCCCGCCCCGGCTGGGGTCTTCTCCAGCAGGGGCCAGATGTTGGCGGAGAGCACATAACGGCCGACCACGGCCAGGTTGGAGGGCGCCTCGTCGCGCGGCGGCTTCTCGACGATGGCCTGCATCGGCAGTGACATGCCGGCGCTCAGGGCCTCGCCCTTGATGTCGGCGATGCCGTATTTGTCCACTTCGCTCTCGGGGACGGCTTCCACCATGATCTGGCTGATCTGGTCCGCCTCGAACATGTGCACCATCTCGGCCAGGTTGTCCTGTTTGAGATCGCTCGCCACTTCGTCGATCAACACGTCAGGCAGCAGCACGGCAAAGGGGTTATCCCCGATCAGCGGGCGGGCGCACAGCACTGCATGACCCAGGCCCTTGGCCTCGCCCTGTCGCACGTGCATGATGGTGACGTCTTTCGGGCAGATGTGCTGCACCTCTTCCAGCAGTTGGCGCTTGACCCGCTTCTCCAGAGTCGCCTCCAGCTCGAAGCTCTTGTCGAAATGGTTTTCGATGGAGTTCTTGCTGGAGTGGGTCACCAGGATGATCTCCTTGATGCCGGCGGCGATGGCTTCACGCACCACATACTGGATCAGCGGCTTGTCGACCACTGGCAGCATCTCTTTGGGGATGGCCTTGGTGGCGGGCAGCATGCGGGTACCCAGACCGGCAACGGGGAGGACGGCCTTGCGAACAACGAGTGGTGTCTTTTTCATGGAATGAGTCCGAAGATACAAAGTGTGCTCATGATACCCGAAGAAAAATAGGGCAGCCACCTTAACCATCCCCTCATATGAGCGAGGCGTGGCGCGGCTTCTGAGGTATGATCGCCATCCTTGACCAGCTAATACCCAACAGACTATCCCCATGTTTAACCACGAACTAA
>NZ_JBGLRL010000038.1:0-14276 GCF_041402505.1 Aeromonas sp. S2(2024) | reverse complement strand
CCAATGCGGTCTTGTTGATGGATAAATTTATCTACTACCTGAAGCAACACCGCTTATATACCCGCCCACTTGGAATTATTTGAGTCTCTAAAAATGAGGGGATCTCTGAGCCACCACCCCGTGAACGTTGGTTAACCAAGGATGAATTGAGGTTACTTTGGGTAGCTCTTGAACAAGCGACTGCTGGAGGTGGTGCCGTGGCGGCTGGTGGCCGTGGGATTGCCTCTAACGTAGTTCTCTCGTTGTCAGTAGCGAACTGCCTGCGCCTGATATGTTTGACTGCTGTACGACGTTCTGAGGCCGTAGGGCTACGCTGGGATCAACTCAACGGCGACCGCTGGACAATTCCCAAGACCAAGAACAAACGCTCCCACGTTGTAATCCTTTGCCCATTGGCATTGGAGCTTATCGAGATGCAAAAGCCGTTATCACAGAGCCCCTTTGTCTTTGAATCAACCAGCAAAGCCGGACACCCCATTTCAGGGGATGCTGTAACCAAAGCGTTGGAGCGCGTCCGAATGAAATATCTGGCCGAACTCGAGCCATTCAGCCCACACGATCTGCGCCGGAGCGTGGCAACAGGGGCTGCTGAATATCTGGATGCCCCCGAGCGCTTGATCGAGCTGATGCTAAACCATGTACCGAAAGACAGGCTGATACGTACTTATCAAGTGGGCACTATGGCTGACAAGCTGAAGGCTCTGTTTCTGCGATGGGGAGACTTCATTGAAGCGAGTGTTGCCCGGCCCTCAGGCAAACCTGATAACGTCATTTCGGTGTCCTTTGGGAGACAAAAAGATGTCAGTTGAGTGCGCTATGGCAATTGAGGAAATGGCAGCCAAGTTTTTTTTTGTGAAATGCTAAATCCGCGTCCTTGCGACATGTGGCCAATGGCCCACATTTACCTGCCAACCAATTTAGACAGTCCAGTTTGGGGCGTTTTATTACCTACTGCCCGATGAACCCAGGGCAATCGCTTAGCTAACCTGTAAAAACAAGTGAAATTGCAGTGCCACTACGAGGTGCTGCACTACGAGTTTGAGCCGCTCAAGCTGCGGCTGGCCGACAAAACCTTCTACACCCACGACTTCATGGTGATGCGCCGGGATGGGCTGATCGAGCTGCACGAGGTGAAGGGGTTCTGGGAGGATGATGCCCGGGTGAAGATCAAGGTGGCCGCTAAGCAGCACTGGATGTTCACCTTCGTCGGGGTACAGCGCAAAGGCGCCAACTGGTCACTGGAGGCATTCTGATGCGACTCGAGTATGCGCTTTCGATAGGGGAACCCCGCTCGGCGATGATCCAGGCCATCCAGTCCCGCTCTACCGGGCCCTCTCACCTGACTCAGGCCGATGTGCTGGGGGCGCTGGGGTTGGTGCAGAAATATGAAGGGGTGGGATTGGCGCTGATGATGGCTCGCTACACCAAGGACAAGGCCAGCCATCACAAGGCTGTGATCGGGGTGATGGCCGAGTGCAGCAAGCTAGCACCTAGGTATGTGGGGAGTATCAAGACACGCGGCCAAGGGATGGCACTGAAGGCGATCGCTGCGGTGTCAGTGCAGCACTACTGCCGCACCGCAGATACGCCGGGGGCGGCCTGCCAGTGCAAGGGGCGGGGGAACGTGCGGGATATGGAGGCATCCCGATTACACGGCAAGCCCATCGATAAGCCTTGTCCCCGTTGTGGCGGTACTGGCCTTCGCCCTATTCCAGGCACGCAGATCCGACGCGCTGTTGAACCGTTGCTGGGCACCTTGAGCCGTGGTGAGTGGGAGCGACAATGGTACCCGCTTTATCAAGCGGTGCTGGCCTGGTGCCATGTGCAGGAGAGCGAGGTCGCTACGTTCTACAAGCGGGTGACGGCGGCGTGAAGTTTGCCGTCTACACGTTGTCACACTCAGTACCTTAGCTGTGTTTTAACAGTAGTAAATGGTAGGGCTAAGATAGGAACTCAAGCGAATACGGCTAGACATTAGTGGTAGTCTGGTAATATGATGATTTAAAAGTAATTTTTCAGTGACGGTCATAAGGAAAGGGTGGGTTTATATAAAGGCTCAACTATCGGATTAATACCACCCTCCTTCTGATCACAGTTACATACTCATCACGCTAGGGAGAATGATTTGAAAGTCGAGTATTTAGTGATAATCGACTCAGAGAGTACTTTCTGCAGAAATACTAAGTCATTTAAGAACTTCCTGCAGTCCGACTCTGAAATAAATATTAGCGGAGATAAAATTAAATTCCGAGGCATTTCTGTATGCTATGAACTACAAGAGGGAGAAAATACCAATAAAAATAACAAATTCTTTCATATAAAGTTAGTTTGTGATGAAGAAGTCTTATCTGATTTCTCAGATCTTTGTAGGTCGCTAAAGAAGATCCTGCACATGAACAGTAAAAATAGTGTTCAGACACTGTGGGATGACATCAGTTTCTACTATTCATCTCGTAGTTATCCAATGATCTACGAAATAGAGAACTTGATGCGTAAGCTAATAACTAAATTTATGCTTACTACCGTCGGTATTGGTTGGACTAAAGAAACAGTGCCAGAAGAGCTGAAGAGAACATCTCGCATAGATAATATAGATACGAATATTAACTACCTTTACGAAACAGATTTTATTCAACTATCGAACTTTCTATTCGATGAGTATAGAACGCTTGACATAACAGCTCTCATTAAAAAAATATCTGAAATTGACACTGACAAGGTTAGCGTAGATGAAATGTATGATTTCATTCCTAGATCAAATTGGGAACGGTATTTTCAATCTAATGTAGATTGTGAAGGTTCATATTTGAAGGTTAGGTGGGAAAAACTATACAAGTTCAGATGTAAGATTGCTCACAATAATACATTTACAAAACCAGATTATGAGCAAACAGAAAAGCTAGTAAATGAAGTGAAATCAAAGCTTCTAACTGCAATCCAATCTTTGGATAAGATAACTATCAGTGAAGATGAAAAAGAAGATCTCGCTGAAATTGCAGCAAGTAATTCAAGTGTTGTATTTGGCAGTTTCATACAAAAATGGAAAATACTCGAATCTTTAATAATTGAACTCTTGGTTAAGCATGGGGTACTTCCCGCTGAATTGCCTAAGAGAGAAAAACAAATGTTATATAAGAATCAAGAAGCATTGATAAATTATGGTCTAATTGAACCCAATATGTTTAAGGAGATTAGAACACTAAACAAAGTGAGAAATATCATGATTCATGAGACTGAACAATATTTTACGGATTCTGAGATCATGGTCTTTTCAAGGGATATTGATAGAATTATAGAGTTCTTTGTAGAAAAATTGGGCATGTAACAATCTGTTATGCTTGGACCCAACTGCCTACGCATCGCTACATTGTAGTTTGCTGCATAAACTTTACCATAAGTTTGCTCTGCTACATTAGGCTAATAAGCAAAAAATGTGATCTGGAATTTAGTAAGGAAACTAAATGACGAAGCGAAATCGTAAAATTGGGTCCATAAAAACGGAACTCTTGACAAAGTCCAGAGAGTCAATGCTTGCAGCAGTTCAAATATTTAATAACCCTAATATACAATTTAAATCTGAAAGCTTTATAGTTTTGTCAAACATAGCATGGACATACTTACTTCATGCTTACTATCGTTCTATAAATGTTGAGTATCGTTATTATGATCAAAAAGGTAACAGGAAGCGATACCACAAAACAAAAAAAGGAGCGGACAAGCATTGGGAACTTGAGCGTTGCTTGGATGACCGTTCTTGTCCTATTGATAAAGTGGCCAAATCTAATTTAAAATTTCTGATAGGGCTAAGACATGAAGTCGAACACCAAATGACAACAAGAATTGATGACTATCTTAGCGCAAGATTTCAGGCGTGTTGTTTAAATTTTAATAAATACATTAAGTCTCTTTTCGATGAGGGTCTTGGTATAGATAAACATCTTTCATTTTCTCTCCAGTTCTCATCTATTTCAGAGGAACATGCTAACCAACTTAAAGAATTCTCTGATTTACCAGAAAATATATCATCTTACATTAATGGTTTCGACTCGGATCTTCCGCAAGACGAATACAATGATTTAAGATATTCATATCGGGTTTTATATGTTCCAAAGTCAGTAAACCATAAAGGGCAAGCTGATAAAGTAATTGAATTTATTCCAGCGAACTCCCCGGAGGCAGAAAAGCTGAATAAGGAATACGTTCTAATTAAAGAGAAAGAAAAACAAAAATATCTACCTAGTGATATAGTAAGAATTATTAGTGGAATGGGTTACTCTGCATTCAATCAGCATCAGCACACAGTGCTGTGGCAGTCAAAGAAAGCCAAGGATAAGGGGAATAATTTTGGCGTGCAAGTCGCAAAAACTTGGTATTGGTATGATGCTTGGTTAAAAGAAGTAAAAGCACATTGTGCTGAGAATGCAAAGAAATATGGAAAAAACACATAAATTTTTCTGTGCGCAGATACATTTTTCTGAAAAATGAGGCGTTATGCATCGGGGAACCTATGAGAGACGATCTATTGAGAATTAGAGCTGCGTTCGAGAGAATGAATAAGTCAAATCTTCCGGTAACCTTCAATAATTTTCCGCGCGGTGCTTGCGGTGATACTTGCGAAGTTTTGGCTGAACTACTTAGAGAGCTAGGCTACGGAAGCTTTCAATACGTAGTTGGCTGTTGCGAGAATGGAAACAGTCATGCTTGGCTTGAACGTAACTCAGAAATTATTGATATTACTGCTGATCAATTTGATGAAATATCTGATTCAGTCTATGTGGGGCCCTCAAACGCTTGGTATCAAACATTTGAAGTCGTACAGGCGCACGAAGCTGGTTATAGTAGGCTAGATGCTCGTTCAAGAGCCGAGCTTTCAAGCGTCCATTTGAGAGTTAAGGAAGAATTAAATGCATAATATGAAAAGGCAGCATCGTTCTTAGATGCTGGACGCACTAACGTGTGTTGCTTTGTGCATTATGTGAAGATAAATATCTAAAAGGAACGTTCTATGGCTGCAAGTAACGAATGGGAAATTCAATACTTAACCGAATCAGGGTGGGTTATAGGCGGCTACAGACTTGATTGTGGTGCCCAAAAGAAAGACGAACAACCCGAAGGGGCTGTAATGTGGGCACGCCGTCATGTCATTGTTGGTAAGTTAGGTGCTCCATCGTCTATGAGTGTTGATGAATCGCGAAGTAATCTTATCCAAGATGTCAATAAGATTAACACGTTGCTATTAAAGCATGGCGAACCTCAGTTTGGTGTGTAGGTGTACATAGAGTTTGCCGCCGGCTCCAAAGTTGGCGTCTATCCTGCAGCAGCTGACCAAGCTGGTCAAATTCATGCCTTCACCGCCGGGAGCTCGCTGATGCAGGTGGTGTAGCGAGGGCTGAGCTGCTCCCGCTTCATCATCCAATCCGTAGAGTCCCGGCCACGAGCTGCGAAGTAGACCTTCCCCAGTCTTCCCTGATTGATCTGGTCAATCACCGTCATCAGTGCCTCGCTGCGGGGATCCCGCTGCCGGGCAGCGAATAGATCGCCCTGGTGCATGCTGGCCGGGGTGAAGTCGGCCAGCATGACGCCCCCCTTCATATAGCGGACATCATCTTGCCAGATCCGGCGCAGCAGCGGCTCAATCAGAGCCAGCAGGTCGCGGGTATCTGAGGTGGGGGTCTGCAACCGGGTCGATATCTGGTTGCCGTAATAGGTCTCCCGCTCCGAGAAGGGGCTGCTCCTTATAAAGAGGGTGACGTGGCGGCACCGTTGCCCCTCGGCACGCAGCTTCTCGGCAGCCCGCTCCATGTAGCCGGCCAGTGCCTCCCGCATGGGGACAAAGTCGGTGATGCGCTCGCCGAAGCTCCGGCTGCAGATGATCTGCTGCTTGGCCTGGACCAATTGCTCCAGCTCGGCACAGGGGATCCCCCGCAGCTCCTGCACGGTGCGCTCGACGACGACTCCATACTGACGGCGCAGGCTCTTGGGGTCGGCCACTACCAGGTCAGCTACAGTGTTGATGCCCTGGACCGTCAGTTTGGCTGTCAGTTTGCGCCCGATCCCCCAGACTTCCTCAACCGGGGTGATGGCCATCAGCTTGGCGCGGCGCCCCTCATCACGCAGATCCACCACGCCGCCGGTGGCCGGCCACTTCTTGGCGGCGTAGTTCGCCAGCTTGGCCAGGGTCTTGGTCGGCGCAATACCGACTCCGACGGTGAGGCCAGTCCACTGCTGTACCCGTGCGCGGATCTGGCGGCCATAGGCCAGCAGGTCGCCAGCCCAAGATTCCCCGAGCTCGATGAACGCTTCATCAATGCTGTAGACCTCGACTGTTGGGGCCATGCTCTCCAGGGTGGTCATCACCCGGTTCGACATGTCGCCGTAGAGGACGTAGTTGGAGCTGAACCAGATGCCGCCCTGCTCTTCATATACCTCGCGGATCTGGAAGTAGGGCACCCCCATTTTGACCCCCAACCTTTTGGCCTCTGCCGATCGGGCAACCACGCAGCCATCGTTGTTGGAGAGCACGACTATCGGCACCCCTCTGAGGTCGGGGCGAAATAAGCGCTCGCAGGAGGCATAGAAGTTGTTAACGTCGACTAGGGCAATGGCGGTTGGCATGGCCTATCCTCGCCGGGTTTTGTGCAGGACGAAGGTGACGACGCCGAAGATATCCAGCTCTTGCCCTTCTTGCGGGTAGATCGGCGGAAAATCGGGGTTGCCTGGCAGCAGTGCGGGGACGGGCTGCACCTGCAGCTTCTTGACGGTGAACTCGCCATCCAGGCAGGCCAGCACGATGTCGCCGTGGCGTGCCGTGATGGCGCGATCGATGACAAGCATGTCGCCGTCGTTGATACCTTCTTCCACCATGCTATGACCACTGGCTTTCACATAGAAGGTGGCCGCCGGGTGGGAGACGCAGTGCTGGTTGAGGTCGATGGTCTGTTCCACATAGTCCTGAGCCGGGGAGGGGAACCCGCAGGCGGCAGGGGTGAGGAACAGGGGGATCTCGATGAGAGGTGCATCGATAGCATGGGGAATCATGGTGATTTTTACTGTATGAACGTACAGTTATTCTATCTTAGGGATCCGGAAAGATCACTGGTCGGCGATCGGGTCTTGCAAGGCAAGGGGGTTCGTGGCCAATTATGCTTGGCAGAGGCCGACCAGGTGAGTTTGGGCTCTCATACGATGGAGGGGCGGCGCATGTGCATCAACTACATCCCGACCACCAAGGCGGTGCTGGTGGAATACTTCGGGGTTGATGACCCTGGATACGACTGGAAGGAGGAGGTGTGGCAGGACTATCAGGCCCCGATCCTGATCCAGCGAGACGGCCGGCGGCAGGCGGTGATCGCCAGCTATGGGATGGTGCCGAAGAGGAAGGTGCCGTTTGGCCACAAGCACTACGCCCCGATGAATGCCAGGGCCGAGACGGTAGGGGAAAAGCCGACCTACCGCCGTGCCTGGCTGCAGGGGAATCTCTGCCTGGTGCCCATGACCTGCTTGTTCGAGCCCTGCTACGAGAGCGGCAGAGCGGAGCGCTGGCGGATCAGCATGGCCGACGGCATGCCCTTCGCAGTGGCCGGCATCTGGCGGGCGTGGCAGGAGGAACAGGGCTGCACCTTCAGCTTCTCCCAGCTCACCATCAATGCCGACTCGCACCCACTGCTGCGGCGAATGCACAAACCAGGGGACGAGAAGCGGAGCTTGGTCATAGTGTCGCAGGATGACTACGACGCCTGGTTGGGGTGTAAGGACCCTAAACTGGCGCGAACCTACCTAGTGCAGCAGCATGCTGAGCAGTTGGTGGGGGCACAAATGTCAGCTCCACGCTAACGGCCATCTCGCAGCTACTAGCGGCCTTGAGCCATGACGAGTAGGAAAGGCAGAGTGGTAGCCACTCTATCAGACGGCGTCAGTCTCGCCAGATATGGGAAAACAGGACATGCATGCCTGATGCCAGTAGCCGTGTTGTTTTGGGTGGTGTATTTGGTGCTGCCGGTCAGCATCATTCCCCTACTAATTTTGCAGCCGGCAGCATTCCTGGTTTCAATGAACACTTTTAACGGTTGCGTAGTCTCAAGGAATTTATCCCCTCCATTAATGCAACCAATTGCTCGACCACCCCTTCATCAAAGTCATCCCGGTCCTGCTCCTCGTGAGTGCCCTTGTTCAAGTACTGCCATAACAATGTCTGCTCAGGTATTCCGAGGATCTGATCCAATGCATTCAGCAAAGGCTGTTTGTCGGGGTGATCGAATGTGCGCGCACTATTCAGCCTTGAACGGAGACCTTCGCATAAATTTCGTAGTACGGGCTGATCTCCCATGCCTGCCAACTTGACACTTATTACACCTAGATCGCACTGCCCGAGCCATCGCCATACCTTGTTAGCGAGCAGTTCTAACGCCTGCCTACATGGTTGAAGAGCCCCACGATGATCTCCTCGGTCGACAGCGACTCTGGCGCTTACAAGATAGGCTTGTGGCGGCAAATCCCGCAGGACTCGTGGATGATGATCCCCAGTGTGATGACGGAGGGTATAAGACACCCAATGGGCACGGTCAACATTGTTCTGGATGTCTTTGATAAATTCATTGCTATGACAGGTCACAATGATCTGCGTATTGGCAAAGCGCTCGCTCTGAAACAGTGTCTCCCGAATCCCCTGGCGATGCTCATGGTCGATAGCATTGATCGCATCATCGAAGATCACCGTAGGTGCCTGAATGTTAGAAGCTTTCGCTAACAGAATAGCCAACCCCAGACACCGGACGTGCCCCTCACTCAGAACTTGAAGTGCATCAACACGCACTTGTGGAGCACCTTGGAAGCTCAATTCGATACGACCGTCCCCAGTAACAGGCAGGTGAAGCGCAGCCAGTTTGTCTTCCGCTGCATCACGGACATTGAACTCGTTGTACAGCTCCATAGCCAAGTTGTTCAAGCCTGCCATCAACGTTCCCGGCAACTCAGAGCGGTAATGTCGTAGCAAGCCCAAGAATTCGTTGTAGGCAGATTGGATTCTTGCCTCTGCGGCAATGTGTGTTTCTTCCTCCGCAACAGCTGCGATCAGTGCGGAGTTTAGCGTTTCAAAGGCCTCGACGCGCTGACGAGCCCCTGTAATGATCGCACTAGCTTGTTGGCGTCTAGCGGCATGTTCAGCCAATGCGATGCGGGCATCTGAAAGACGATCCCGCTCAGCAATCAGTTGTGCACGTTGCTCAAGACTTTGCTGAGTAGCGGCATCCGCTTCCTCGAGCTCATGTGCATAGTTGACCGCCTGCTGTGCCAGTGACAAACCTCCGGCAACAGGGTTATACCCTGCCTTCCACCATGCCGTACCGGATTGAACCCCTGGATTTGCCAGATAGCGAAACACCTCGCGCTCACTTTCAACTGTAGCTCCAACGCGCTGGGCAAAATTGGCGAAGTAAGCAAGTAATGCATCTGATGCAATTTGCCGTTGATCAATTGCTGCTTGGTACTGCTGCTTGAGCTGAGTCAGTTCCCGCAGATGTTCCAGACCTTGTGCAGCCCTTATAAAAGGATCAGTATGGACGTGTCGCTCACCATAAATTGCAGTCTCGCATGCAGGGCAATGGTCTGGAGAAAGTGCCTGTACATCAAGGACAGCAGTGTAGAGGCCTTCGTATGCGGCACCATCCTGTTGCACTGCCAGCTGACCAGCAAGCTCCTCAACCAGCTGGTGAGCCTCATCTGCAGCATGAAATGCAGAAAGGAGGTCTTGCATTCGGATACCGTACAGGGCAGGTGCTGGTTGGTTCAATGTTTCTATCAAAGCTTGCAATCGGCCAGGAACTTCGGCAGAACCGACGGCCTGTTGCAACTGCGCATACGTCAATCCGCTCTGGAAAGCCTCAGCGTACTCCCGCTCAACCTGATCGAAGAGAGCAATACTGGCTGCCTCACCAGCAAGTAGTTCGGTATCATGAACTATTGCTTGACGTCGGCGTGTGAGCTCCTGACCTTGAACAGGCACAAGCGAGAGCTGCGCATCAATTGACTCGTTAAACTGACTAACTAACTCGTTGAAGTCGTCCATACCAAACAGAGCGGCTATCAGCTCTGTCTTCTGGCCGGCAGGTTTTGCTGCAATCCTGGAGAAGGAGTCAATACGGTTCTTCTCAATGAAGCAAAACCGATACGCATCGGCATCCGATCGAACAACAACTCGCTGCCCATGTGCGTCTAATGCCGCTAGCTGAGGAGGTACAAATCGGCCTTCATGGATGTTGCGTAGGTACTGGGTGGAATCAATTCGCTTCTGTGCGCCTTCGTCCACAGTTCCCAGTAGGGCGAACTCGAGCGCTTCGCAAAGGCTGGTCTTCCCGCTGCCATTGGGACCATAAAACAACACGATGCGTTGTGCGAGATCAAACTCCTCAGAATTCCGAAAGCCCCTAAATGGTCCAAGCGAGAGAGCGCACAATTTCTGCCAACTCCATCCAGCCCCTGCAGCGGTGGCACCCAGCTGAGGTTGGCCCGGATCAGTCGTGGTGAAGTGCTGGCGTGCCAGATCAACCAAATGAACCGATCGCTGGCTCCGATAACGGGTAGTTGCGCTGACACTTGCAAAGTTGTCCAACACTAGCCGCCCAAAACGGTACACGTCCTCTGATATCTCTCTGCCAGGCCGATGAAGCCATTGAATAAAACGCTGATAGTCGTGTTCTGCAGACGCCATCCTTGCCTCCGTTGTAATTGGCAGAGCTGCGATCAAGCAAAGCCCCAAATGACAAGCTATTATGCGCGAAATCCCAAACCGGGTCATATCCAAGGTCAATACTAAAGCGGAATCACCATCTGTCGGATTGAGTGCAATAAGCCGCTTTCGATACGTCAGACCATTCCGTTTCTTACAATGGCATTTGGCATGACTTGTCCCTAATTGATCTTGTGGAGCACGAGAGTGGCGACACCGAGGATCTCCAGCTCCTGCCTTTCTTACGGATAGATCGGAGGGAAATCGGGATTGGCTGGGAGCAAGGCGGGAAGGGGTTTTTCTACTGCTCCTAGACAGATTTTCTATCTCCGCAACCTGACCCGGGATATACCACAGTGTCACAAATGGCCACAGCTCCGCTCGTGGGGGAGGTGGCCCGACAACTTTGGAAAGGTGTTTTTCACTAACTGGAGATGGAATTAAACTTCGTCAAATTGGCAGCCGACGCGCCCAAAAAACATGAGAAAAACGCTGAAAAACCTCTTTTGCGTGCAACAGCAATAAATTTTTTCTCCATTTCACAATTGCCTCTTTAACTCATGTAAGGTGCCGTCTCGTCGAATGCCGAGAGGTCCCATTGAATGGCACACAAACCCGAAAGATATACCCTTCCGACTGCAGGTTTTATTCGCCAGTCCGTACTTCTCCCCTATCTGGGGTTCTCTGCTTCCACCCTATGGAGAAAGGTAAAGCAAGGCACGTTTCCAGCACCAGTGAAGCTTTCTGAGCGGGTTACCGCATGGGATGCAGAGAAGGTGTCTGCATGGATCTTGTTAAAAAGCAATGCCGCATGAATGAGAGTGTGATGATGAGTCAAGCAGGGAAAAGTGTAGAGCAACGCATGAGCGGTTTTATGATTCAAGATACTGTAATTTCATCGTTTAAATGTGGATCCACCGAGCAGGAACTGGTGACCCGGCATCAGGTGGCAAACCCTGTAGACACGAAAGGGGAACTTCGTGCAGCAAGTACCTTGTGTGCAATGCTGGCACTTAAGGGGGACGATATCAGTCCCTATGGGCTGAAATTCATGGAACACTGGCTGCGTACTTTAGAGGAAGCTCTTCTGGATTGCGTTGTGCCATACGAATCTACATGTGCTGAGGGAGGGGATGACCAGGGGAAGCAGCAGATCATTAAGCGGTGGACCCAGCGTATAGCCGACGCCCACCATGCTGTCCATGGTGACTTCAACCGCATTGGTGAAGTGATTATTCATATCAGCAATGAGAAGTTTCATACCGCCATTAAGGATTTTCTTAGACATCCCCCTCAGGAACATAATGAGGACCACAACCTTGAAAAACGCCGGGGCTTAACCCCTGCCACACGAGCAAGTAGCACGCCATCTGGTTACTTTCTCCATTCTCATTCCTAAGGGCTATCAGCCAGTCAAATAAGAGTTTTCACATGAACTTTGAACAAGAGGGGCTTACCCCCCAGGGCGAAGCCTTGCCCAAAATCAGCCACCCGCTGGCCTACATGGTGCCAATCTATGAACATCACATAGGAGGCAAACTGGCTCTGACCGTCAGCGCCCGCGAGCTTCATGCCTTCTTTGACTCACGAACTCGCTTCAACACCTGGATCAAAATGCGCATTGCTGAGTTGGACATGGCAAATGAGGCCGATTATGTCCAAACCTTTGGCTATCACGGTCGCTTTGAATATTTCTTCACGTTCAACACAGCAATTGGGGTGATACAGGTAGAGAAAGGCGATAAGGCCCGTTGTATGCGGAACTACCTCAGCGCCTGTGAAGAGCCTTTGGTTGTTGCTACGAATGGGGAGCACGATAAATCTGAACCAGACCGGGACTATCACGCCCTGCTGCTCTATGCCCTGAAAGATTACAGTGCCCATCCGGGCATAAAGGCGAATGAGCCGCGCCTTCTGGTCAAACCGCATAAGAATTTACGCAAGGACAGCCACGCCCTGATGTGCGATGCCTTGAAAGAACGACGCGACCGCTTGGGAAAAAAGACGGAGGAAGGCCACTACGATCGCGAGGCCGACACGCTCAATTGGATCGTATTGGGAATGGATAGCAAATCTTGGCTGGCAATCCGTGGCCTTCAAGGGGAGATGCGTCACCACCTGGACCCCCATCAGCTTGAGCTGCTGGCTTATCTGGAGCGGTGTAACACTACCCTGCTTGATATCGATATGGCCTATCCCGAGCGCAAAGAACATTTAGTCGTACTGCTGATGCGACACATGTTGCGGGGGATCCGTTGATATGAGCCAGCCAACAAGGATTGTCTCTGATGTGCTCGCCGCCGCAGTGGGCCACTGGCCTGATCTGCTGACTGCCGTGGGTATCGACACCCCGCATCATGGCAAGCATGGCCCCTGCCCTGCCTGTGGTGGCAGTGACCGGTTCCGGCTCGATGACAAGGGCGGGCGCGGCACCTTCATCTGTTCACAGTGCGGCAGCGGGGATGGGCTGGATCTGGTGTGCCGAGTGACGAACAAAACCCTTAAGGAGGCCGCCGCACTGGTGGCCCCTCTGGTGGGGTTGTCTGCTGGGGGACTGGCTCCTGCCGAACGGGAGCGCATCCACCAGCAACAACAGGTCAGGGCCGAAGCCGAACGCAAGCAGGACGAGCAGCGATGCAGGAAGGCAGCCCGCCGGGCCGTTACCATCATGCGGGACTGTGAGCCGGGCCAAGCCCCTTATCTGGTACGCAAGCACCTACACTGGCCCCACGGGACGATTAACCGCACCTTGATCCGTGAGGGGGGCGAGAACTTCCCGGCGGAAAGCTTGGTTGTTCCTCTGATCAATGAGGCCACCGAACTGGTGAACGTTCAGCTTATCCGGGAGGACGGCACCAAGCGTTACCTGGCAGGTGGCCAGAAGGCCGGAGCCTATCACCGTATTGAGGGCGGGGAGCTGGTGGCCGTGGTGGAAGGCTACGCCACTGGGCTTTCTGTGTATCTGGCTACTGGGGCAACGGTCTATTGCGCCATGGATTGCGGCAACTTGGCTAAAGTGGCCGCAATCGCCTGCCGCCAGCACCCAGAGGCCCGGATCCTGCTTTGTGGTGACAATGACGAAGCGACCAAGGGCAACCCAGGCAGAGCCAAGGCCGAACAAGCCGCCGCCGCGGTGGGTGGGTTAGTGGCTCTGCCGCCTGTATCTGGCGACTGGAACGACCATCACCAAACCTACGGGCTGACCGCAACCAAGGCGGCAATTATGAGCGCCGGCACCACACAGGCCACCAGCCAACCCCAAGAGGCGGGTCAGGAGGAGGGGGCGAACGTAATCCCGCTCCACCCTGAGCTCCTTGCGGATACCCCTAAGCACCAGCCACCAACCCCCATGATTGACAAGATGAGTGCCAGTCAACGGGCCGTCCTGCTGGTGGAGCGGCTGGGGCAGGTGGCGCTCAACATCGGGGCCGAGCGAGTCTATAGCTATAGCGGTAGTCTGTGGGAGCCGTTGTCGGATACCGAGTTGCGTCGCGAGATGGCCGCCATCTTTACCGAACATGGCGCCCCGTTCGGTGACAAGGGGATAGCCGCC
>NZ_JBGLRL010000037.1:0-15858 GCF_041402505.1 Aeromonas sp. S2(2024) | reverse complement strand
TAGTTCGTGGTTAAACATGGGGATAGTCTGTTGGGTATTAGCTGGTCAAGGATGGCGATCATACCTCAGAAGCCGCGCCACGCCTCGCTCATATGAGGGGATGGTTAAGGGTAGATACACCAAGACGCAATCTGAATGACCCTGGTGTAGGGCTACGTAATAATGGGAGAAGAGTGCTTACGTTAGCAGACCTGAAAACTAAAGGTGGGCCCATAGATCCAAGACCAGCAGAACGCGAAATTGAACTTCATTTGACTGGAAATATGGAACGCTATACATGGTCGTTTGATGGCGTTGAGTTCGGTAAATCAACACCAATTCATTTTAATTATGGAGAAAGAGTTAGAATTACTCTCCACAATGACACCATGATGACCCATCCCATGCATTTACATGGTATGTGGAGTGAACTTGAGAATGAAGATGGCTCCTTTTTGGCAAGAAAGCACACAATACCTGTGCAGCCAGCACAACGAATTAGTTTTCTTGTGACCGCTGATGCCATTGGCCGTTGGGCTTGGCACTGTCATATTATGTTCCATATGGATGCTGGAATGTTCCGTGAAGTAGTGGTTTCTTGAGGAAATAAATAATGCTAATTCAAAGTATAGTAAAAAATGGAATATGGTTGATCAGCCTTGGGTTATTTGCTTCTCTTTCTTTTTCTGAGGAGTCAAAAGATGCTGTTAGCGGCTATCACCCTGATTTAACCGCATCTGAGGATAGCGAACAAAGAAGCCCTGATGAATATTCTGATGGACTCACACTTAGTTCAGGCCCAAGCCTTTTTGAAGGCAGAGAGCAGCTTTCCTTAGCAGATGAACATACCTTTTCTTCTCTGTTAATTGACAGGCTTGAATATTCAAATGGACGAGAGGAAAATTATGCTTCCTACAAAGCCCTTGCTTGGGTAGGGAAAGACTATCAAAAAATATGGTTTAAATCTGAAGGTGAATATAAAAATTCATTACAGGATACAGAAAACCAAGTTCTCTATGGGTATGCTACATCTGCATACTGGGACATCCTTTTTGGAGCAAGATATGATACATATCAATCTAGAAGCGATAAAGGATGGCTTGCCCTTGGCCTACAAGGATTAGCGCCATATTGGTTTGAGGTTGACTCCTCTTTATTTGTAGATCAGCATGGTCTAATGCTTTTAAGCCTAGAGGCGGAATATGACCTCTTACTTACTCAGAAATTGATACTACAGCCCCAAGCTGCAATGAATATTTACAGTAAAGATAATGATGATATGTCTGTTGGGCGAGGTATCTCAGACATCAGCACTGGCTTGCGGTTACGTTATGAAATAAGTAGGCAGTTTGCTCCTTACATAGGCGTTGAATGGAAAACTCTCGCTGGCAATACATACGATCTAGCAAAAGATCATGGGGAGAGTACATCTGATACGAGATTTATTGCAGGTGCCAGATTCTGGTTCTGATTACATAAGGAAGGTAATGTATGAAATTCAAAATGATTACTGCTGCTGTGATAGTAATTTCTACGGGTGTGATGGCTTCTGAGCAAGGTCATGACATGAACTCAATGAAGAATGGCATGAACCATGACATGAGTTCAATGAAGGGGAATCCAGCTCCTATGGGGCATGACATGGGGAGTATGGCTGGTTCCCCTGGTGTTGCCAAAGATGTGTCTAGAACCATTGACGTATCTATGGATGACACCATGCGGTTTACACCGAAAACGATATCGGTCAAACAAGGTGAAACAATCCGATTCTTTATAAAGAATAATGGAAAACTACCACATGAGTTCGTTCTCGGAACAACCTCAGAGCTCAAAGAGCATGCGGGAATGATGCAACAAATGCAAGGTATGCAGATGAAACATAGCATGCCAAACATGATCTCTCTTGCACCCAGTCAGAAGAGTGCAGTGCTATGGAAATTTGATAAAGCAGGTACAGTATCATTTGCTTGTCTTGTACCTGGGCATATGGAGGCTGGAATGCTTGGTGAAGTGGTAGTGAAATAATCCACTTTTCAAACAAAAAAAGAGGGGGCTCCCCTCTTTTTTTATTTGATTTTTTTGTGTTTTTAGTTAAAAAGTTTTGCCAATATCACAGTTTGATGATCTGCTGACACAAAAAGATCTAAATACCAATTAATGCTCGGCAGTATAACTATACTTAATATTAAGTAAAAAATACCGCATCACTCAGATAGTGTGACTTATTGGGTGAGTGAGTACAGGACGTGGTGCTGAGAGAAAATGAGTTGTCTACAGCATCTAATATTAATTGGAGGGATGTCAATGAATTCACATCACGAGCATAACCAATCTGATGAACCAGGTTTCTGGCGTTCTAGAACTGGGGTTGCTTTTATCATCATTGGTAGCGTTGCTGGTTACTTTTTGGTCACAGAACACTGGGCCCATTTCATGGGAGCCTTACCATATCTGCTTCTTCTCGCTTGCCCACTTATGCATGTATTCATGCATGGTGGACATGGTGATAACCACGAAAACGGCGATCATGGTAGTGATGAAAAAAAACAAAATATACAAAAGAGCTCACCCGACCAAAATGATAAATCTGATAAAGGAGAATCCTTATGAGTAACGATTTTTCATCCTATGGATTATGGTCGCTTGTGGTACTTAATTCAGTAGTGTTCATAATGTTTATATTTAGCTTTTTCAAACCTAAGTCGGCTAGGGATTGGCGTACATTTGGATCTATATCTGCATTTATTATTGCTTTGTTTACAGAGATGTATGGATTTCCATTGACAATATATTTCATGTCTGGCTGGTTACAAAAAAAATATCCAGAGGTTGATCTGCTCTCTCATAACTCAGGGCATCTGTGGTACACGTTTATAGGGGGTAATGGTGACCCACATTTTAATATCTTGCATATCCTAAGCTATTTTGTAATTGGTGCCGGATTTTACTTGCTTTCTAGTGCTTGGCATGTGCTCTTTTTTTCTCAAAAAATGAATAAACTCGCTATAACTGGCCCCTATTCAAAGATTCGTCATCCGCAATATGTCGCGTTTGCTATGATTATGTTTGGCTTTCTATTGCAATGGCCAACTATATTGACCCTTCTCATGTTTCCTATTCTCTTGATTATGTATAAGCACCTCGCGCTCACAGAAGAGCGCGAGGTTAGGTCTATATTTGGAAAAGCATATGATGATTATGCAAATAAAACCCCGCGTTTTATACCTTCATGGAAAGTAAGGAGCTGAGTGATGAGAATTAAGAAAATTTATCCATCAGCAGTAAACGATGACTTTCATCGCCATGATGATATAGAGGAACCAACAGAATTAGGCTCGCAATACCACACCGATCCTGTTTGTGGTATGAAAATACATCAAACTGAAAAATATGTTAAATATGATGGTGGGCTATATTATTTTTGTAGTGATAAGTGTTTTATTGCCTTTAATAAAAATCCAGAAACTTATGTAAGAACGGATGCGAAGCCTTCCGTATCTACCAGTGAATCTACTGCGCACCAAGCCCAGAAAGGCAGTGACAAAGAAGTCATATATATATGCCCAATGCATCCTGAAGTCAGAGTTAACAAGCCTGGTAATTGTCCTAAATGTGGTATGGCTCTTGAACCTGAAATGCCTCAGTTTGAAGATGAGGATAAAAGTGATTCTGAACTTTATATTTTCCAGTATCGGTTTTGGTTAACCTTGCCATTAACTATTGTTGTAACACTATTAGCAATGCTTGGTCATAAATTAGCATTTTTTAGCATGAATACTCAGAGTTGGGTTGAGCTGGTGCTATCCTTACCCGTAGTATTATGGGCTGCATCACCATTCTTTGAACGATGGTGGCAATCTATAGTAACTTTCAATCCTAATATGTGGACATTAATCGGAACTGGAACTGGTGCTGCATTTATTTATAGTATCATTGCCACAATATTACCAGATATATTCCCTGTGTCGTTTCAGTCAATGGGACGGGTTGCTGTCTATTTTGAAGCGGCAGATGTCATCATCTCACTGACGCTGCTAGGTCAAATCATGGAGTTAAAAGCTCGCTCAAAAACCTCTGAGGCGATTCGGTTGTTAATAGGACTAGCTCCAAAAACTGCCCGTATAATATATCCAGATAGAAGCGAACGAGATATTCCACTTTCCCAAGTTCAGGTGGGAGACATTTTACGTATCCGACCTGGTGAAAAAGTTCCTGTGGATGGGGTCGTTGTTGATGGTATCAGTACAATTGACGAGTCAATGCTGACAGGAGAGCCTATTCCGGTAAGTAAAAAACGAGGTGATAAAGTAATCGGAGCAACGTTGAATACAACAGGATCTCTTACCATGAGTTCAGAAAAAGTGGGTTCACAAACCATGCTGGCTCAAATCGTTAATATGGTTGTGCAAGCACAGCGTTCCAAGGCCCCAATGCAGGGAATGGCTGATAAAATAGCAGGTAATTTTGTTGTTGTTGTTGTACTCATTGCCATAACCACGTTCTTCACTTGGGGTTTTTTGGGGGCCACAACAGGCTGGCAGTATGGTTTACTGAATGCGGTTGCTGTATTAATAATTGCTTGTCCTTGTGCATTAGGCTTGGCAACACCGATGTCAATTATGGTAGCGACTGGTAAAGGTGCAACACAAGGAATATTATTTAGAGATGCAGCTGCGATAGAAAATTTCAGGAAGGTCGATATATTGATTGTCGATAAAACTGGTACGCTTACCGCAGGTCATCCTATATTTGAACAAGCCATATCAGTAAACGGCTTAGAAAATGATGAAATACTGAGATTAGCTGCCAGTTTAGATCAAGGAAGTGAGCACCCATTAGCACAAGCAATTGTCACAGCAGCGAAAGATAGATTCTTGACTCTGCATCATGTCAGCGATTTTGAAACCATTCCAGGGAATGGTGTAAAAGGTATCGTAGCTGAAAAGTTCCTTTTACTGGGTAATGCATCTTTGATGGAGCAAGAGGGAATAAGTACACAGGCAGTGAAGGATGATGCAGATCGATTACGTCACGAAGGTGCTAGTGTGATGTTCCTGGCCGTAAATCTTACCATCGTTGGCTTGCTAGTCATAAGTGACCCAATAAAATCATCCACACAGGAAGCTTTGGATGCATTGAAAAAAAGTGGGGTAACTGTAATTATGGCTACTGGCGATAGTCTATCTACAGCTAGGGCTGTGGGGGGTAAGCTCGGTATTAGCGAAATATATGGCGATGTTAAACCTTCAGAGAAATTGGCTCTAGTCACCAAGTTTCAACAGATGGGGCATATTGTGGCGATGGCGGGAGATGGTATTAACGATGCCCCTGCATTAGCAAGATCTGATGTTGGTGTCGCTATGGGAACAGGTACTGATGTGGCAATTAGTAGCGCCTCCGTTACTTTAGTCAAAGGTGATTTACGAGGGATTGCATTAGCCAGAACATTATCAAACATAACGATAAAAAATATGAAACAAAATCTAGCGTTCGCTTTCATATATAATGTTTTTGGTATACCGCTTGCCGCAGGTGTATTCTATGCGTCTACGGGATTCCTGTTATCACCAATGGTCGCGGCGTTAGCTATGAGCTTAAGTTCAGTCTCGGTAATTTTGAACGCGCTGAGACTCCGTGGTATGAAGGTCACGAATGCTTGATCCTATCTGCGGAGGTTATATGTCCGCAGATGAGTCTAAATGTCACCTATCGACATTCCACGACCAAGTGGCCTTGCTAGTTAATTTTAAAACAAGGCTGCTTGCTCCCTGATCGTTTTCCTTACCCAACTGACTTACTGCCAAACGGGCATACTTAAGCCCATTATCCTGTTCATGACCTTTACCCCTGCTAGGATTTCCCCCGCCACCTGCGCATTGCCTGCCTGTAAGGAAGCCCCGTGCGTAGCTGTCACTTGGGGCTGGGGAAGTCATGACTTACTGGCTGATTTTGGCAACCATGCTCTTTAATAATGCTAGTGTCGTCCTACGTTAAATAGCTAAAAGCTATTTGGCTGGGAATAATATATAAAATGAAATATAATCACCACTTAATTTGTTCCATGCCTTCCCTCCATTAACTTCGGTTATCGATTTAACAATCGATAGACCCAACCCGACACTATCGTTATTGCTAGATCTTGATAAATCTGCCCTATAAAATCGATCAAACATTCTCAAGGATTCATCGTAAGATATATCTTTGCATTTGTTCTTTATTTCAATGATAGAATTATTTCCTTCATCGTTTGATATTGAGATGCTAATGGCAGAGTTGCTCTCTGAGTATTTTATTGCGTTAGATATCAGATTGGATATCGAACGACGAAACATTAATTTGTCAGCAAATATAAGCTTATTAGTATTTGCAACGTTAAACGTAAGGCTTTTTTCTTCTGCTAAATACATAAAGAAATCTAAAATAGAAGAAAGTTCATTCTCTGAATCTAAAAATTCTTTATTTGCAGAAATCAAACCTTTGTCTGACCTGGCAATCCACAGCATATCGCTAACCATCTTTGCCAAACGCTCAAGCTCTTCCAGAATTGAATATAGGAACTCTTTATATTCGGAGATGCTCCTGTCTTGATTTAACCCAACTTGAGCCTGCATGATTATATTGGTTAATGGGGTTCTTAGTTCATGCGCTACATCATCTGAAAAATCAGATAACTTAACGAAACTATTGTTTAGTTTAGATAGCATGGTATTGAATGAGTCAACCAACTCCCTTAACTCTCTCGGATATTGGTTGGGTTCTAATGTTGAGTTCAACTGTTCAGCCTGAATAGTCGACATATGTTTGCTTAATATATAAATAGGTTTGTGGCCTTGCCTTATACCCAAGTATGTAGACAATATTATGATCGCCCAAACACCAAAGACTATGATTAATAGCTGCATCCTAAAGTCAGACAAAAAATGAGAGTGAACACTTGAGTCTAAATAGAACACGACTGAATAGGAGTTATCATTTTTTTTAAAATTAATGTTTTTACTGAGATATTTATGTGGAGCGGAAGTGTCAGTTTCAGATACATGAATTAGTGTATTGCTGAACTTTCTCAAATTAAAGCTGTCTCGTTCACTCCTATATATTTTTTTACCATCTTTTAATATCTCGATATAAAAATTAGAGTCAGGATTGATTGTATCCCAATTGATAATTCTTTGAACTGCATCTATGCGCTTTGAAAACTGCTCGATAATAATCGTTTTGTTATCTATCGTTTCATTATCAAGGTCTAAGAAATGATTTTTGATAGATGTCTCTACCAAAAATAACAAGGAAATCATACTGATCGTTATGGCGACAGAAACAAAAAGCATAGCACGTATAGTTATAGGCATGTTACTCTTCATCGCCAGCACCTTCTAATTTATATCCCATTCCTCGAATAGTATGAATTAATTTTATTTGATAATCATCATCAACCTTGGCTCTTAATCTTCTGATTGCAACATCTATTACATTTGTATCGCTGTCAAAATTCATATCCCATACCAAAGAGGCAATTAATGAGCGAGGTAATACTTCACCATGCCGCCGAGCTAATAACTCAAGTAATAGATATTCTTTAGGGGTGAGATGTAGTTTTTTACCCGACCGCTTAACTGTTCTTGATTTGATGTTTATAATCAAATCTGAAATTGATATAACCTCTTCAATATGATTGTCTTTGGATCGCCTAAGAAGGTTTTTTATTCTGGCTAGTAGTTCAGTGAATGCAAATGGTTTTGAAAGATAATCATCAGCTCCAGACTCTAGCCCCTTTACTCTATCTCCGACACCATCTTTTGCCGTCAGGAACATGACAGGTACTTGAATGTTTATATTTCTAATTTCCTCAAGAAGCTGCCATCCGTTAATCCCAGGTAACATAATATCTAGTATTATTAAGTCAAATTCATGGCTAAGTATATAAAAGCGACCATCAATTCCATTTGTGGCGAGAGTAACAATGTAGCCTGACTCAGTGAGTCCTTTCTTTAAATACTCACCTATCTTTGGCTCATCTTCAACAACTAAAATATTCATTATGTTCTCCAATATGCAGTATTAAGATAGTCAGTAGTCTATGCTACTACATACACTAAAAAATAAAAAAAATCCAGCTGCATCAAGAGTTTCAATGAAGGTTATATCGAAATTATAAAATCTAGAATGATTATTTTTAATGTTTAAAAAACGGCCAGCATAAGCTGGCCGTTTTTTACATGTGGAAGATCTTAACGGTTACTACCGCTTCCCATACCATGCGGGAGAGAGACGTTATGAATGGTTCCTTTATAGTCCACGATAACTTCTGTAATATTTTTATCAGAAGGAAGTGTTAACTGCTTGGTCTTACCAGGGAGAGCCTTCACAACGCCCAGTTTCGTGCCATCGGGGGTGGATACGTCCACGGAGTCAGTAGGCAATGCAGATATTTTCCATTCTACATAGACTACTCCATGCCCTGCTCTAAGATCGAAAGGCATTGGGGCATTAGCGAAAGCCGCTGAACTACTAATCAACATGGTGAGCGCAGCTAAGATGGTCTTGATTTTCATTGGATTACCTCATTTCGTTGTTATTGCACGGCTATCGCTAATCACTATATACAATCAACATTACATGCTGCTGTCAGCAAGATTACATTACCGTAAGGATATAGATCTTTAAGAGGGCAAGTATGTATGATTCACCCTATTGGGGTATGAGAGATGATTTTACACCACCTGGTTTTCCATATTTTGAATATATCTTAAGGGGCATGGCATGATGAAATTTATTGCAATGTTGTTAGTTTTTGTCGCAGGAGGCGGTAGTGTCTACCTGCTCACAAATTTTAAAGATGTAAATACATTAAAGGAAAAACAACCTCTTTATTGGGTAAACCCGATGGATCCAGCTGATAAGAGACCTTCTCCAGCCAAGGACACAATGGGAATGGATTTCATTCCTGTTTATGAAGAGAAAGCTCAAGGTCAAGGGTCAGCTGGCACAGTTACAATATCACCGGAAATACAGCAGAATCTTGGTGTTCGTCTCGATCAAGTCAAACGAGCTCCTACTTATCAGGAAATTGATACTGTTGGATATGTTGGATATGATGAAGACCGTCTTGAAGCTATCAACTCACGTATGGCTGGCTGGGTACGAACCCTTGCAATTAAAAGTGAGGGGCAAAGGGTTACCAAAGGTAGTTTTATTTACGCATTATATGCCCCTGATTTAGTAAATGCGCAGCATGAATACTTGTTGGCCATGAATAGCAGTAACCCTTTGTTGATTCGAGCCGCAGAAGGGAAACTCAAGGCGCTACAAATTCCAAGTGATCAAATATCTATTTTAAAGCGAACTAGGAAAGTGCGTGAAACAATTAATTTCTATGCACCTAGTGATGGATATATTTCTGAGCTAAAAATTCGAGAGGGACAGTACGTAGAACCAGCTGAGGCGCTATTTAATATCAGCACATTACAACAAGTTTGGGTCAGTGCAGAAATTTTTGAGCGCCAAGCTACCGTATTGAAATTGGGAGATCCAGTTACCATGACTCTTGATTATGCGCCAAGCAGAACTTGGGTCGGTAAAGTTGATTATTTATATCCCACCCTAGACGCATCAACTAGAACGCTTAAGGTCAGGCTACGCTTTGATAATCCAGACGAGTTCCTTAAGCCGAATATGTTTGCTCAGATCAACATAAAAGCCGGTGGAACCGAGTCTAATCTTGTGGTGCCTAGTGAGGCTATTATTAGAACAGGAACGCAGAATCGAGTAGTGCTGTCATTAGGTGATGGGCGCTTCAAATCTGTTGAAGTCACTCTCGGTTCTCAGTTTAGGGAACATATCGTTGTTACATCTGGAGTTGAAGAAGGTGATGAGATAGTAAGGTCTGCTCAGTTTTTATTAGACTCTGAGTCAAGTATCAGTTCCGACTTCCAGCGCATGACTGCATTTCGTCCTGCTCAAGTCTGGGTCAATGCTGACATCGTTGATATTGGTCAGAATAGGCAGATCACAATTGCACACCAACAAGTACCAGAATGGCAATGGCCAGCAATGCGTATGAGCTTTGAACTTGATAAGAGTATTGCTCCTTCAAGTTTAAAGATGGGTCACTCCGTGAGTGTTTTGCTAAGGCAGGATGGGGAACGATACATTATAACTGGTATCAAGGAGCCGATTGCTAAAACAAATATTAAAAATTCAGATTCAAATAGTAGCAACGGGAAAGGTAAGGCTCCATCTGCTCCACAATTGGACCATTCCAAGCATGATATGGCCGAAATGGATGAGATAGGAGGTCAGAAATGATCACATCAATAATTCGATGGTCTATTGGCAATCGATTCCTTGTTCTTTTGTTAAGTGTGTTGCTCACTGCATGGGGAATATGGTCAGTCAAGCAAACTCCTGTTGATGCGCTGCCTGATTTGTCGGATGTTCAAGTTATTATCAAAACAAGTTATCCTGGGCAAGCACCACAAGTAGTTGAAGACCAAGTAACTTACCCATTAACCACCGCCATGCTTGCTGTTCCTGGTGCAACTACCGTCCGTGGTTATTCTTTCTTTGGTGATTCTTTCGTTTATGTTCTATTCGATGACAATACGGATTTGTATTGGGCGCGGGCGCGAGTTTTAGAATACTTGAGCCAAGTTGCTCCTAATTTACCATCTTCTGCGAGGCCCCAGCTTGGGCCTGATGCAACTGGTGTTGGTTGGGTCTATCAGTATGCACTGATCGATAGAACAGGTAAGCATGACTTAAGTGAATTAACCTCACTGCAAAACTGGTTTTTAAAGTATGAATTACAGACTGTAGAGGGGGTTTCTGAAGTCGCTACGGTTGGAGGAATGGTTCGTCAGTATCAGGTTCGTGTAGACCCCAATAAGCTGCGTGCATATGGTGTACCTTTGTCTTTAATTCAGACAGCAATAGAACAAGGTAACCAGGAAACAGGTGCTTCAGTTATCGAGATGGCCGAAGCTGAGTATATGGTTCGCTCCAATGGGTATTTGAAAAATGTCTCTGATCTAAAAAACATTCCATTAGGAACAAATGTACGTGGTGCTCCACTATTGCTAGGTGATGTAGCGGATGTGGTAACTGGCCCTCAAGTACGTCGAGGCATCGCAGAGCTCAATGGTGAAGGTGAAGTCGTTGGGGGCATTATCGTCATGCGTTATGGCGAAAATGCACAACACACTATTGATGGAGTTAAGACTCGTCTTGATGAATTAAAAAGTAGTCTACCAGATGGGGTTGAGATAATAACTGTATATGACCGCTCAGATCTAATCCAAAGAGCAATCGACAACCTTTCAGGGAAGTTACTGGAAGAGTTTATTGTTGTTGTATTAGTTTGTTTAGCATTTTTATTCCACCTACGGTCATCGTTAGTAGTGATTATTACCCTACCAATTGCAATTCTAGTTGCATTTATAATAATGAATATACAGGGTGTCAACGCCAACATAATGTCTTTGGGAGGGATAGCCATCGCAATTGGAGCAATGGTTGATGGTGCAATTGTAATGATTGAAAATGTCCATAAGCATATGGAACAGACACCCCTAACTAATGAAAACAGATGGAAGGTAATTGGAGAGGCCAGTGCAGAAGTCGGCCCTGCTATATTTTTCTCTCTATTAATTATTACCATGAGCTTTTTACCAGTATTTGCTCTTGAAGCACAAGAAGGGCGGATGTTTGCTCCGCTCGCATATACTAAGACTTATGCTATGGCCGCAGCTGCTGCACTTGCAATAACGTTAGTCCCTGTTGTAATGGGGTACTTTATTCGTGGTAAGGTACTTGCTGAACAAGCGAACCCAATTAATAGATGGCTAAGTCAGGGTTATATACCTTTGCTGAAATGCGTCTTAGCATGGCCGAAGGTGACTCTTACTTTAGCATTTATCGTGACCGTTGTTGGTTTCTTGCCTTTAAAATATTTAGGGTCTGAGTTTATTCCTCCACTTGATGAGGGGGATCTGATGTATATGCCGACAACGGCAACAAATATCTCGGTAGGGAAAACGCGAGAGATATTACAACAAACAGATAAGCTGATTAGAACTGTCCCTGAGGTAAAGAATGTATTCGGTAAGGCTGGCCGTGCGGATAGTGCAACAGATCCAGCTGATCTTGTTATGATGGAAACCACTATTCAGCTGAAGCCTCAATCAGAGTGGCGTCCTGGGATGACACCAGAGAAATTACGGGAAGAGCTAGACTCATTAATTCAATTTCCTGGTTTGACAAATGCGTGGGTCCCCCCAATCAAGACTCGAACAGATATGCTCGCAACAGGAATTAAAACACCTGTTGGGATCAAGATTGCTGGTCCAGATCTTAAAGTGATACAAAAAATAGGACAGCAACTTGAGAAAATTGTTGGCAGTGTAGAGGGGGCATCATCCGTGTATGCTGAGCGTGTCGCCGGTGGTCGTTATGTCAAAGTTGATATCGATAGACTGAAGGCTGCCCGATATGGACTCAATATTGCGGATGTTCAAGCAGTACTAGCAACGGCTGTGGGCGGCATGGATGTTGGACAGACGATAGAGGGGCGAGAGCGATATCCAATCAATATACGCTATCCACAAAGCTATCGCGACTCAGTCGCTAGTCTAGAGTTGCTTCCTTTGATCACTCCCAAAGGTGAACGAATTGCTCTAGCTGATGTTGCTCGAATTTATATTAGCGATGAAGCCCCAATGTTGCGAAGTGAAAATGCTAGGTTAAATGGTTGGGTATATGTTGATATTAGTAATAGAGATATTGGATCATTTGTCGCGGATGCAAAAAAAATGGTCGGAGAACAATTAGTTCTTCCTGCTGGGTACTCTATTACTTGGTCTGGTCAATACGAATATATGGAACGAGCTAAAGCTCGCCTTACCTATGTAGTCCCATTAACCGTTGCCATCATAGTTCTATTGCTTTACTTGGCGTTTCGGCGTGTTCAAGAAGTGCTTCTTATTCTTACGACCTTGCCTCTTGCTATAGTTGGTGGCATTTGGTACGTGTGGCTAGCTGGATTTAATATGTCAGTGGCCGTTGGAGTTGGATTCATAGCACTTGCAGGTGTCGCTGTAGAAACAGGTGTATTGATGTTGATCTATCTCAACCATGCTTGGGATGATCTCGTTAAGAACGATAAACTTGATAATGCAGGATTACATGGTGCCGTTATCCATGGAGCTGCAATGCGACTACGTCCTAAAATGATGACAGTGGTAACGATAATTGCTGGCCTATTACCTATCATGTGGAGTCATGGGACTGGCTCTGAGGTTATGCAACGAATAGCCGCGCCAATGATTGGTGGGATGGTAAGCGCACTCGTTTTAACTCTCTTAGTTCTACCTGCGGCATTTTACTTATGGCGTAGACGTACTCTGAAGAGCATCACTAATACTACAGGTGTTGATATGCCTGAATAACGGTTGGTGCACAGGCGGATGCATTATATGAATATGCATCCGCTACTTTCGTTTTCTTTATTTACAATCTGTTGGTATCTATCATGATGAACAAAATGTTTTTACCTATACTCGCTCTTCTTAGTAGTTACACGCATGCGGAGGGCTTGCTAGATATTTATAACTTGGCGAAGCAAAAGGATCCGCAACTTCTTGAGTCAAAGGCAATGCGTGACCAATCATTCGAAAAAATCAATGAAGAGCAAGCATCATTTCTACCAAAGATAAATCTTGGTCTTAGTGCTAACTATGTTGACGATAATCTGGATATGCAAACTGGGAGCGCAACGAATAGTGCAATCAATCTAGAGCAATCTCTCTACAACAGTGCTAATTGGATTAATCTTGATTTAGCTGCGAAGAATGCGACACTATCAGATGTTTCTTATGTTCTTGAGCATCAAAACTTAGTGCTTCGTACAATACAGACATATTTTAATGTTCTCCAGGCTGAAGATTCGCTGATTTATTCTCAGGCAACGAAAACGGCAATTCAGAGGCAGCTTGCTCAAACCCAGCAGCGTTTTGAGGTAGGTTTGGCCGCGATTACTGATGTACATGAGGCAGAGGCCGCCTTCGATCAGTCTTTTGCCGATGAGATCTATGCAGAGAACACGCTTGAAAATAGCTATGAGGCTCTACGTGAGTTAACTGGTCTTGAGCATAGAAAGCTTAATAAGCTTGATACAGAGCGTTTCAGTCCTCAAAAAACTTTATGGAAAATTGATAAGTGGACTGATGCAGCAATTGAAAAAAATTTGGCATTACATCAGGCTCGGATTAAAAAAGAACTTGCGAAGATGCAGATCGATTTATCTAAGTCAGGACATAAGCCATTAGTTGATCTTACTATGGGGTTATCTTCAACTTATAATAACTACAAAGATAATACAGTTAATACGGACGGTTATTCCAATCAAGGCGACATTGGTATTAAATTTTCATTGCCACTATATACAGGTGGTGCAACAGCATCACAAGTCAAACAATCTTCTTTTGACTATGTTGCTGCCAGTGAGCAGCTGGAGAAAAGTTATCGCTCGGTCATGAGTGCAGTTAAGTCTTCATATAACAATGTTAATGCAAGCATAGGATCCGTTCGAGCATACCAACAAGCTGTAGTTTCTGCTGAAAGTGCTTTAAAAGCGACCGAGGCAGGATATGAGGTTGGCACTAGGACTATCATTGATGTATTGGATGCTAATAGAAAATTGTATGATGCAAAGACAAAGTTAGCTATTTCTAGATATAGTTACATAGTCAACGTTGCCACATTGAAATTAAATTCAGGGTCTTTAGGTAAAAAAGAAATAATTGATATTGATAATGGTTTAGTTAATTTAAGGTAGTTGTGTGTAATCTATTTTTCAATAGGCATCAGTTTTGCACTGATGCCTTTTATTTAACCTGGAAATTCATTTCTCTTATTTATTTTTTTCGGAAGGTTTTTAGCACTTGTTACTATTAGTGTATAGCTATAAACTCATTCAGAAAATATAGCGACTTATAGGGCTGTAGTTTTTAATGTGGATTTAAGTTTTATAAAGACCATTGTTTAAATAATCCGCACTATACGTGCGAATTGCTCCATTTGTTCTTTCATCCGCTTTATTTCACAAATCGATGCTTCTTGAGTGGAACAATGTCCTCCCCATACGGTGCTCCTACTACAGATAGAATTAAAGGCCCACGCCGAGCAGGCATGGGCTCTCAGCATTAGATCAAGAAGTCATCCAGTGCTTTTCCAGCCGCAACTGCTTCTGCGATGGCCTTGGGAATGCGGCCCTGGCCAGTCCATGTCTTCTCCTGACCGCCTTCGGTGTACTTGTATTTTGCAGGACGGGGAGCGCGTTTGGCTTTGACTGAACCCTCGGATTTCGCCGGAGCGGCAGTGCCAACCAGCTCACTCGGATCGATGCCTGCCTGTTTCAACATTTCGGTAAACTCAGCCAGTTTTTGCAGGCGTTCAGCTGACTCTTCTCTCAGTTTGGTCTCTTGCTGTTCACGCTCAGCAAAAATTTCTTCGAATTTTTCCCTAACTTCGACTAACTGCTCAAATGACAGCTCACGCAGTGCAGCTCGCAGGCTGCGAATATTCAGCAGTGTTTTCAAAAAATCGTTCATTGATAGCCTCATGTATCACATTTTTATATCAGGAAAATTATCTCTCAATCCCAGCATCAGCTCCACTGTTTTTGGCACCAAGATGACTCAAAAAATAGCATCATTTAAAATTCGTGAGCTAAATTGCGTTTGGATCTACTTATTGGCCTAGCTCCAATCTGCTACCTGATTACCCATGACCCTCAGCCAGCTTCAAGAGCCGATATGGCATCGGAGGGCTTGCCACGACTGCATGCCCCAATTCAACCAACATGCTCTTGAGGTCAAAACGATG
>NZ_JBGLRL010000036.1:0-20373 GCF_041402505.1 Aeromonas sp. S2(2024) | reverse complement strand
TGCCCCAGAAGAAAGATAAATCGCCTTTCACCATTGCGTGTTCATCGGTCACCAGTTCCTTGACCGCCGCCTCCTGCAGCCTGCTCCCGATGGCCGCCCCGGCCGACGCCGTGGCGGTCGCGGCAGGCAGGGCAATAAACTGACCATAGAGACCGCGCAGATCGGCTATCAGGCCGCGACTTTCAGGCCAAACCAGGCCTGGGCCATCACCTGCAGGGCATCGCGCCACTCATAGGCGGTCTGGATAAAGGACTTGAGGGTTTCACCGAGTGAGACGATGCCGTCAGAGATGCGCTTGGCCCAGGCCTGCAGGCGGCCATCGTTGGCCATCGTTGGCCATCGCCGCAAACTCGGTGTTGAGGCTGGCCAGCTGGTTCTTGAGCCAGCTCAGCGCCCCGTTCTCGGCCACCAGGCGGTAGAACTTGGCCAGGTTGTCCTGGGCATTGGAGATGAGCCCGGAGAGCAGACCCATGTTATTGGCGGCAGCCCCGGACGACTGGGCCGCTATCTCGTTCATCAGCGCGGCGATGGTGTCCCGGCCAAGCTTGCCCGCCTCGGAGAGCTTCTGCAGCTCGGCGGTGTTCTTGTCGGTGACCTGCTCCAGCAGTTGCCAGACCGGCACCCCGCGCTCGATCAGCTGCAGGATCTCCTCCCCCTGCAGCTTCTGCTTGGCCCACGCCTGGCCGAGTGCCAGCGAGATGCCCTGCACCTCTTCAAAGCCGCCGCCCAGCTTGTAGGCCTGATCGACGATGCCTTGCATGGCGCCATTCATGGGGTCGATGCCGAACGCCTTGAGGCGCACGAACACCTGAGTCACCTCATCGAGCTGCAGCGGGGTGTTCTTGGCAAAGTCCTGGATCCAGGCGCTGGCCTCGGCCCCACCCGCAATCGACCCCATCACCGCCTTGAGCTGCACGTCGAGGCGCTCGGCCTGATCACCGGTCTTGAACATGGACACAAGCTGGGCAGTCAAGGTCTGCAGCCCGAACCAGGTACCCGCCATGGCCACCAGGCGGCCGGTCAGGCTACCGATGGTCCCCTGGAACCCGCCAGCGCCTTGCGATCCCTGCACCAGGGAACGCCCCAGCCGCTCGGTCTGGGCCGCACTCTCGCGCAGCTCCCGCTGCAGGCGTTGCTGTTCCTGGGCAAGGTTGCGGGCATCGAGCCCGGCTTGATTGAGCCCGGCGTGCAGGCGGCTATGGCTGGCCGCCTGGGCGACCAGCTGGCGCTCCAGCTGCTTGACCTCGGCCGCCAACAAGCGTTCCTGGTCGGTGAGCACACGGGCCTGACCAGCACTGGTCTGCTGCTCGGCCCGCAGCTGCGCCAGCTTGTCGCGAGACAGCACGCTGGCCTGCTCAAGCTGGCTCAGGGCACGACCACTGGCCTCGAACTGGGCGATCAAGTCCTGTTGTTGCGTCAGCGTTTCGAGCGAGATGGCGAGGCGCTGCGTCTCGGCGCCTGTCTCGTCAGAAACGGGGCCCAGCTCCTGCACCTCACCCGCCAGCGCGGCCAGTGACCTTGGCCGCCAGCTCCAGCGCGAGTTTCAGGGTAGTGGAAGTGGACATGGGGCATTCCTGAGAGATTCAGAGTTGCCTCATTATGGAGAGCTTGTAAAATTATCGGGTTTATGGCAGGTTACACAAAGGCAATAGAGTGCGAGCACGCTACACGAGTCGAGGCTACGCAACCTGTTGACATTAACTTAAAATTGGCATACATTTGAAGCGTGTTTGCTCTTACCAACTTATTATTTATTTATGGAAGACCGAACACATATGCCTCCTTAATTGGGGGCTTATTTATTTCTGGTATGGATGAAATCAATGGATCGATTAGTTGTCCTAGTAGATGCTGGTTATTTATTAAGTCAAGCAGTAAAAGTCCTTAGTAACAACCAAAGTCGCTCTCGTGCTGACTTACAGCTAAACGATGCGGCAGGATTGGTAACAATGCTTGTGGGCAAAGCCAAATCCGAATTACAAAATCAAAGCTTGCTACGTGTCTATTGGTATGATGGGGTGAAAAACGGCTTATCTGCAGATCACAAGGCTCTTGTTGCTGTTGATGATGTTCAACTCCGGGCTGGAACAGTTAATGGTAAAGGCCAACAAAAAGGTGTTGATTCAAAGATAGTAATTGACCTAATTGAATTGGCGACTAATCACGCAATTAGTGATGCGATGATTGTTACTGGTGATGGCGATCTTGCCATTGGAATTGAACTGTCCCAAAGGCGAGGTATCCGGGTAGCGGTTCTCGGCGTAGAAGAACGAAGTGTTGGCGTTCGTCATGTTCAAAGTGCAGAAGTTACAGATGTTGCTGACCGTGTCATCCGCATAGGTGCTGCAGATTTATCTAAATATCTGACTTATGCTCCGAAAACGGCAACCCCTCTCTCTTCAACACAATCAACCACAACCGTTGCTTCACCAACACCCTCTACGCCAGCCCAACCAAGCCAACCAGCCCAACCAGCCCAACCAGCCCAACCAGCCCAACCAGCCCAACCAGCCCTAACTACAGCTACACAACCTGTAGATATTGCTTCACTGGTCACTCAATTTATTGCATCAAAGCAACAACCATTTGACCCGTCAGCTATTATAACTGCAGAAGGCAGAGTCATATCAGTAGTAGATAGAAAACTAATTGTTTTTATCGCTACAAATATAAACCGCAGATTAACACAAGAAGAAAAAGAACAAGCTCGACAAGAGTTTTGCACATCTATCCAAGCAATCTCCAGTCCTGCTGCCCCGTAATACTCCTTATTTAAAATTCATCATGAGTGAGGCGTCAAATTACTGAATGATTTAAACGGCGGGTCTCCCCGCCGTTTTCATTTCACCACCCGTCACACCGTCTCCGGCCGATCCACATAGAAGGGCGCGGTCTCACCATCCAGGGCCAGCAGCTCCCCCTCCAGCTCGATCTCGATGGGCTTGTCACTGAGAAAATCCACCGCCTTCTTGGGCGCCAGCGAGGCGCGGGGCACCGTCAGCACGATGGGCTCGCCGCCGATCACGCTGCACCCGTCCAGGAGCAGCCTCGCCTTCACCTCCGGCTGCACGTTGCCGGCGATACGGGTGCCGGTGACGGCGTTATAGCTGGCGCTGACCGTCACGGGGCCACCATCGGCCACGGCGCCCGCCTGGGTGGCCCGCAGCAGTCCCAGGGTATAGTTCACCTTGATTGCTTGGTTATGAAGGGTAGCAAATAGCAAAGGAGGGGTATGAAGAGGGGTATGGAACCAAAAAGCACAAAGGGTTGGCCTCGTAACAAGGCCAACCCTTTGATTTATCTGGTGCCGGAAACAGGAGTCGAACCTGCGACCTTCGCATTACGAATGCGCTGCTCTACCAACTGAGCTACACCGGCTTGTCCCTAGATTCCCGAAAATGTGCAGGCAAGTCAATGAGACTGGGCTGTTTTTATGAGCCTGCTCATGGAGTTACGGGTACACCTCAGAGATCGACGAATTCCGGAATGTGGGCGCGGCCACGGCTCTCTAGAAACGCGAGCAGGGCGCGGGGGGAGCGTGCCAGGATCCGCTCCTCGGGGAAGCCGGCCTCGGTCACCAGCCGGTGGCAGTGATCAAAGTCGCCGAGGCTGAATGCCACGTGGGAATCGGAGCCGAAGGTGAGGTAGGCACCCAGATCGCGCGCCGCCTCGACGATGGCGCGGCAGTTGCTTTCGCTGCCTGCACGGGAGTGGCTGAACGAGGAGTTGTTGACCTCCAGCGCCACCCTGTATTCGGCGGCGGCCCTGACCACGGCCTGGATGTCGATGGGAAAAGCCGGGTTGCCCGGGTGGCTTATCATGTCGACGCGGCCGCTCTTGATGGCGTTGATCATGGCCTGGGTATGGGTGGCCTGATCGCAGGGAGGAAACACGGGCTCATGGAAGCCGGCCATGATCATGTCGAGGCGCGACTCGTAGCGCTCGGGGAAGTCGATTTCGCCGTCGATGTTCTTGATGTTGGCCTCGATGCCGCGCAGGATGCCGACCCCGTCCACCACCCGCGGCAGCACGTGCAGATTGACGAAATGCCAGAAATGGGGCGCATCGGCCATGTCGGGACCGTGATCTGTGGTGGCAAAGAGCTTGATCCCCTTGGCCTTGGCGATGGGCAGGTAATCGTGAATGGTGCTGTAAGCGTGGGTGCTGGCGACGGTGTGCGTGTGGGTATCGACCTGGTACTTCATCTTCTCTCCCCTCTGGCATGAGGCGCCAGCATAGCAAAATTGGCAGGCTCGGGCCATGTGGCGACTTGCCATACTTTGTCACAAATTACGCCAGGACTGACAAAGTCTGACCACCTTTGTCTGCGAGCATGGCCCCATCGATGCAAGCCTGAACTCTCATCGATGAGTCGAAACTGGATGATTCGACTCACTTTTCCCCACCGTCGCCCCTGCGACGGTTTTTTTTCGTCCGCATTCTTCTCCGCCATCCGGATAAAAAAATGCCCAACTAGCATGGCGCAAGTTGGGCGAGACTTAATGTTTAATTGCAGTGGCATAGATATAGAGTCCGTCCTGGCCGCTAAGTTCCCATCTTGTTCCCGCTTTTTTGGTTGAAAACATTTCGCCAACACCCGTTCACATTCTCTTGACATGACTGGGCGTGAAACGTACTTTTTAAACATTCGTTTAAGTGAGGTGTCCAGTGAGTAAAATCGATACCAAAAACCGTATTCTCGATGCCGCCGAGGTGCTGTTTGCCGAGCGGGGATTCGCCGATACCTCGTTGCGTCTGATCACCAGCGAGGCCGATGTGAACCTGGCCTCGGTCAACTACCACTTCGGCTCCAAGAAGGAGCTGATCCAGGCGGTGCTCGATCGCTACCTGAGTATCTTCATGCCGGCGCTGGATGCGCGCCTGCAGACCCTGATGGTGCAGGAGCAGCTGACCCTGCTGCAGGTGTTCGAGAGCTTCGTCGATCCCCTGATGAAGCTGGTGGCGGTGCGGGCCAACGGCCCGGCGCTCTTCATGCAGTTGCTGGGGCGCGGTTACATCGACAGTCAGGGCCACCTGCGCCGCTTCATCACCACCCACTACGGGGCGACCCTGCACGGGATCACCCAGGCGATTTCCAAGGCCAACCCGGCCCTGTCGCCGGCGGATCTGTTCTGGCGCCTGCACTTCACCCTGGGCACAGTCGTGTTCACCATGGCTTCCGCCGATGCCCTGCGTGACATCGCCCAGGCCGATTTTGGCCAGCAGCTCGATGTGGAAGGGCTGGTGCGCAACGTTATTCCTTATCTGGCGTCCGGTGTCGGGGCGCCCGTGGAGTCGACCAGGCTCTCCCTGGCCGTGTAACACCTAACAATAATCAACGGAAACAGTGAAATAGAAGGAACTTCGGTATGATCACATTGCTTGTCCTGCTGGTGCTGGCGATAGCCGTAGTGCTCGGCGTGCCCGCCATCCGTAAAAAGGTGGTAACCCGTCCCGTGTTCGGCATCTTCAAGAAGATACTGCCGCCCTTGTCGGCCACCGAGCGGGAGGCCATGGAAGCCGGCTCCGTCTGGTGGGATGGCGAGCTGTTTCGCGGCAACCCGGACTGGAAGAAACTGCATGGTTACGGCAAGGCGACCCTGAGCGCCGAGGAGCAGGCCTTCATCGACAATCAGGTCGAGACCCTGCTCGCCATGGTGGACGACTTCAAGATCGTCAACGAGACCAAAGACCTGCCGGAGCCGGTCTGGGACTACCTGAAGAAGGAAGGCTTCTTCGCCCTGATCATCCCGAAATCCTACGGCGGCCGCGAGTTCTCGGCCATTGCCAACTCCACCATAGTGACTCGCATCGCCACCAAGAGCCTGAGCGTGGCGGTCACCGTCATGGTGCCCAATTCCCTGGGCCCGGGTGAACTGCTGATGCACTACGGCACCCAGGCCCAGAAGGACTTCTGGTTGCCGGGGCTGGCCAACGGCAAGGAAGTTCCCTGCTTTGCCCTGACCGGTCCGGAAGCGGGCTCCGATGCGGGCGCTATTCCGGACAAGGGGATCGTCTGCAAGGGCATGTACAAGGGGGAGGAGGTCCTCGGGCTTCGCCTGAACTGGAACAAGCGCTACATCACCCTGGCGCCTCGCGCCACCGTGCTGGGTCTGGCGTTCAAGATGTACGATCCGGACAAGTTACTGGGTGACAAGGAAGAGATCGGCATCACCTGTGCCCTGATCCCGACCAACCACCCGGGTGTGCGGGTCGGCGATCGCCACTACCCCATGGGGCTGGCGTTCCTGAACGGCCCAACCTTCGGCAAGGATGTGTTCATCCCGCTCGACTGGATCATCGGTGGCCCTGAATACGCGGGTCGCGGCTGGCGCATGCTGGTCGAATGCCTCTCCGCCGGTCGCGGCATCTCGCTGCCTGCCCTGGGTACCGCCTGTGGCCACATGGCGAGCCGCACCGTGGGCGCCTACTCCTATGTGCGCAAGCAATTTGGCATGTCCATCGGCAAGTTTGAAGGGGTGCAGGAGGCGCTGGCCCGCATCGGTGGTCTCACCTACCAACTGGAAGGGGCACGTCGCATGACGGCAGGTTCCTTGGATCTCGGTCAGGCGCCCGCCATCGTCACCGCGATTTCCAAGTACCACATGACCGAAATGGCGCGCCAGATCATGGATGACTCCATGGACATCCATGCCGGTCGTGCCATCCAGCTCGGCCCGAAAAACTACACTGGCTACGCCTACATGGGCATTCCGGTCGCCATCACGGTGGAGGGTGCCAACATCCTGACTCGCAACCTGATGATCTTCGGGCAGGGTGCCACTCGCTGCCATCCCTACGTGTTTGCCGAGCTGGAAGCCGCCGCCGACACCGACGTGGAACGTGGCCTCGAGAAGTTTGACGCCCTGCTGATGAAGCACATCGCGTTCGGCACCGGCAACTTCTTCGGTGCCCTGTTCCAGGGGCTGACCCTGGGGCAGTTCAACAATGCTCCCGTGGGAGGCGAAATCGCCCGCTACTACAAGCAGCTGTCGCGCATGAGTAAAGGGCTGGCCTTGTGTGCCGACGTGTCCATGTTGATGCTGGGTGGGGATCTCAAGCGCAAGGAGATGATCTCCGCCCGTCTGGGTGACGTGCTGAGCCACCTCTATCTGGCCTCCGCGACCCTCAAGCACTACGAGGATCAGGGTCGCATGGTCTCGGATCTGCCGTTCGTGCAGTACGCGGTGGAGCGCAATCTTTACCTCATCGGCAAGGCGTTCGAGGGCTTCTTCCAGAACTTCCCGAACAAGGTGGTCGGTGCCGTGCTCAAGCGTGTGGTGTTCCCGTTTGGTGTGGGCTACAAGATGCCGGCGGACGATCGCTGCCACGCCATCTGTCTGGCCATGATGACCCCGGGCGAGTTCCGCGATCGTCTGACCGCGCTCTGCTACGTGGGCAAGGATGACGCTGACCCTGTTGGTCTGATGGATCGTGCCTTCCTGGCCATGGTGGCGGTGCAGCCCATCGAGAAGAAGCTGGTGCAGGCCCAGAAAGAGGGCAAGCTGCCCCGCAAGATGGCGCTGCCGGAGCTGGTGGCCGCGGCCCTGTCCCAGTCCATCCTCGGCAAGGAGGAGGCGGACAAGCTGCTGGCCGCCGATGCCCTGCGCTACGAGGCGATCCAGGTGGACAACTTCGCCCCGGGCGAGCTGGAAGGGCTGTCTCAACCGGCCCCGGCGGTGCACGCCGCCTGAGTCTGATGCTCGATTGCAGAACCGGCCCATGTGGCCGGTTTTTTTGTTGTTTAACCAGGCATTTACAAGGCCGATTAATTCCAGTTTAATGCAATGGCCCCCACCCTTGGGGCAGGAAGCAAGGCCAGCGGAATGGCCGATAACAACAACTCAGGAAGAGTGAATGAACCTCGCCAAAACGGCGATCGAACGCCCCATCTGGGTGGCGGTCTCGGTCGTGCTTATTTTCGTGCTGGGCCTGCTCAGCATCCGGGGACTGCCAGTCCAGCTGTTCCCCGACATAGACCGTCCCCACCTCAACATCTCGGTGAGCTGGCGCTCCGCCTCGCCCCAGGAGATGGAGTCGGAGGTAACCGACCCCATCGAGCAGGAGATGCAGGGGGTGCAGGGGCTGAAAAGCATCGGCAGCAACAGCTACCCCGGCTTCACCGAGATCAACATGGCGTTTGCCCTCGGCACTGACATGCAGCGGGCCCAGCTCGACGTCATCTCGCGGCTTAACCGGGTCTCCGGCCTGCCGGACAGGATCGACGGCCCCTACGTCAACAACTACAGCAGCAACGACACTCTTACCTTCTTCTTCATCCAGCAACTGCCCGGCGCCAAGGGGGTGATCGACGATCATCAGGCGCTGATCGAGGCGCGGGTCAAGCCGGAGCTGGAGCGGATCCCCGGGGTTTCCACCGTGGAGGTAGAGGGGATCAACGAGCGCCAGATCCAGGTGCGTTTCGACCCCTACCGCGCCGCCGAGCTGGGGGTGGAGATCCCGGTGCTCGCCAGTCGGGCCAGCACCGACTGGGACGTCTCCGCCGGCACCCTCGACATCGGCCGCTGGGAGTACAAGCTGCGCTTCGCCGGGCGCTACGATGTGGAGACGCTGGGGGACAAGGTGGTGGACTGGCGCGACGGCCTGCCCATCTACCTGCGGGACGTGGCCGAGGTGCGATTGGCCCGGGAGGATAACCCGGTACTGCGCATCCAGAACGGCAACACCGCCATCGCGGCCCAGATCTTCAAGGAGAGTGGCGCCAACGCCCTGGCGGCACTGGAGGGGATCAAGGCCAAGGTCGGGGAGCTCAACCGTGAGGTGTTGGAGCCGGTCGGCCTGCACATGGAGCAGTCGTTTGACGCCTCCCTCTACATTAACCGGGCGGTGGGCATGGTCACCGCCAACCTGGGGCTGGGGGTGCTGCTCTCCTGCGCCATCCTCTGGGTCTTCCTGCGCCAGCTCAAGGCGACCCTGATGATAGCGATTGCCATCCCCATCAGCATCATGCTCACCTTCTGTCTGCTCAAGGTGATGGGGCGCACCCTCAACGTCATCTCCCTCGCCGGCATCGCCTTCGCGGTCGGCATGGTGCTGGATGCCGCCATCGTGGTGCTGGAGAGCATCTATCGCCGCACCGAGCCGGGGGATGTCAGCAAGGCGGAGGCGGCACTGGAAGGCACCAGCCGGGTGTGGACGGCGCTGGTGGCCTCGACCCTGACCACGGTGGCCATCTTCTTGCCGGTGCTCTTGCTCAACGACGTGGAAGGGCAGTTGTTTGCCGATCTTGCGCTGACCATCGCCTGCGCCGTGACCGTCTCCATGATGGTGGCGGTGACCGTGTTGCCGGCTGTGGCGGCGCGCTGGATGGGGCGCGAGCGACTGGTCGACCCCTATGACGGGCTCTGGCGGCGTACCACCCGCCACGTGATCCGCTGGACAGCGACTCCCCATCGGCGCTGGACCATCATCATCCTGATGATGAGCCTGCCCGTGCTGGCCAGCTGGCTGCTGCTGCCCAAGATGAACTACCTGCCGGACGTGAAACGTGACGCTATCGACGTCTGGATGAGCTTCACCCCGGGGGTCAACCCCAAAGCCCAGAGGGAGGAGGTGATCGATACCCTGATCGCCCGCCTCGACCCTTACATGAAAGGAGAGAAGGAGCCGGCCCTCAAGAACTATTACATCTTGCGCTACCCGGGTGGCGCCCAGATCGGGGTGCGCCCCAGAGACGAGACCCGGATCAAGGTGCTCGAGCGCCTGCTGATGGACAAGCTGCTCATCAATATCCCGGACACCCGGGTCTTCGGCGGCCAGGGCTCCCTGTTTGGCGGCTTCGACAGCGAGAACAGTATCTCATTGCTTATTCAGGGGGGTACCCTGCCCGAGCTCTATCAGGCGGCCCGCGAGAGCATGGCCATAGTGCAAAAGGACCTGCCGGGGGCCCAGGTCAGGCCAGAGCCAGGTCTCGACTTCACCGCCCCCGAGCTGAGGCTGGTGCCGCAAGACAGGCGGCTGGCCGAGGTAGGCTGGGATCGCACCCCCATGCCCACCATCATCCAGACCTTCGGCGACGGCCTGCGGGTCGGCGAGTATTTCGATGGGGAAGACCGGCTGGACATCCTGCTGATAGGGCAGAGCTCGGCCAATCCGGATGAACTCAGGGCGGTGCCGCTTGCGACCCCATCCGGGCGCATCGTCCCCCTCGGGGAACTGCTGCGGGTGGAGCCTGCTCTCGGGCCGGAAAGCATCTTCCGGGCCGATGGCCGGCGCAGCATCCAGCTCATGATCACCCCACCGGAAGGCATGAGCATGGAGCAGGTGCTGGAGACTCTGCAGAGCAAGAGTTTTGCCACCATCAGACCCATACTGCCGGCTGGCGGGGAGCTGCAGATCGCCGGCAATGCCGACAGCCTGCAGCAGGCGCTGGACAACCTGGGCAGCATCTTCCTGTTTGCGGTGCTGATCCTGCTCATCCTGCTGTGGGGAGTGTTTGCCTCCCTCAAGGATGCCGTGCTGGTGCTGCTGACCTTGCCCCTTGCCGCCGTCGGCGGTGTGCTGGCGCTGCGTCTGAGCGGATTGCTGGTGCCGCTGCCGATGGATCTGCTCACTATCATCGGCTTCGTCATCCTGCTGGGGTTGGTGGTCAACAACGCCATCCTGCTGGTACACCAGACTCGCACGGCGGAGCGAGAGGGGATGAGTCGCCAGCTGGCGGTGGCCGATGCCCTGCAAAGCCGGATGCGTCCCATCGCCATGACCAGCCTCACCAGCATCTTCGGCATGTTGCCGCTGATGCTGAGCCCGAGCGAGGGGAGTGAAATCTACCGGGGGCTGGCTACCGTCATCGTCGGCGGCATGAGTTGCAGCACCCTGTTTACTCTGATCCTGTTGCCTGCCTTCCTGAGGCTGGGTGAGCTGTTCGACGCGCCGCATGCCATCCGGCAGCGGGCCTGAGCAAGGAGCTCATCAATGAAACCTGTATTCACAAGGATGATGGTGGCGGTGGCCCTGCTGGCCATAGCGCCGGTTGAAGCAAAGATGGTGACTCTGGCGGACGTGACCCAGGGGGAGGCGGGAGCCAGCATCTGGGTCAGCGGCACGGTCGCGAGTCGCCAGCAGGCGGCGCTTAGCACCGAGGTGAGCGGCCGGGTGGAGTGGATAGCCGAGTTTGGCAGCCGGGTCAGCAAGGGGGATGAGCTGCTGCGCCTGGACGCGGCCACCCTGCGCCTCTCTCTTGAACAGTCACGGGCCGAACAGGCGAGAGAGGCAAGCAACCTGCGCTACGCACGTGCCGAGTTCCAGCGGCTCGATCGACTGCACCAGCAGAAGAGCGCCTCCCGGAGTCAGTACGACAAGGCGCGTTACGACGTGGAGCAGGCTGAACTGGCCGAGCAACTGGCACGGGTACAGGTGCGCCAGATCGAGGCGCAACTGCAGAGGACCCACATCTTCGCCCCCTTCGATGGTGTGGTGAACGAGCACTTTATCCAGCCAGGGGAGCACGTGGATGCGGGGGAGCAGGCGCTGGAGCTGGTCAATCCGGATCAGCCGGATATCCGGCTGCGGGCCCCCATTGTCTGGGCCAGTCAGTTGGAAGATCAGGCCAGGTTGCGGGTCGAGGGGGAGCAGATCAGCAGCCACGCCACCTATTACCAGCGGGCGGCCAGCGCCGATCCCAAGTCGCGGCTCATCGAGCTGCGCCTCAGGCCCGAGCCGGGCAGTTTCATCATCGGCTCGCCGGTGCGGGTGGCGCTGCCGCTGGGGGAGCAGCAGACCATGCTGTTGCCACGGGATGCCCTGGTGCTCGGCACCGAGGGGAGCGTGGTCTATCAGGTGGAGCAGCGCGGCGAAGCGCTGACCGTGAACCGGGTGCCGGTGACCGTGCTGTTTGGCGACAACCGGCAGGTGGCGGTGAGCGGGGCGCTCAAGCTGGGGGACAGGGTGGTGGTGCGCGGGGCAGGCAGCCTGCAGGATGGGGACAAGGTGGAGCTGTTTCGTGGTTGAACCGGGTATGACGCCATAAAAAACGGCTCCCGCAGGAGCCGTTTTTGTCGATGTCCAGGCGAGCGATTACTCGACCATCATCACCTTGCAGGTGTTGGTACTGCCCACGGTTTCCATCTTGTCGCCATGGGTCAGCAGCACCATGTCGCCGCTCTGGACCAGGCCCTTGGCCTTGAGCACGTCGAGCGCCTCGCGGCACACCTCGTACACTGGCTTGCTCTCGTCGCCGTCGAACAGTACCGGGGTCACGCCACGGTAGAGGTTGGTCCAGGCCAGGGTCTTGTTGTGGGGAGACATGGCGAAGATTGGCAGGCCGGAGCTGATGCGGGACATCAGCAGCGGGGTAGTGCCGGATTCGGTCAGCGCCACGATCGCCTTGACCCCTTCCAGGTGGTTGGCCGCGTACATGGTGGACATGGCGACGGCCTCTTCCACCGAGGTGAAGGTATAGCTCATGCGGTGGTTGGAGACGTTCAGGCTAGGGTGCTTCTCGGCGCCCACGCAGACGCTGGCCATGGAGGTCACGGTCTCGATGGGGAACTGGCCGGCGGCGGTCTCGGCGGAGAGCATCACCGCATCGGTGCCGTCCAGCACGGCGTTGGCTACGTCCATCACTTCGGCACGGGTCGGCAGCGGGGCGTTGATCATGGACTCCATCATCTGGGTCGCGGTGATCACCACCCGGTTCAGGCGACGGGAGTGGCGGATCAGCTTCTTCTGCACGCCAACCAGCTCGGGATCGCCGATCTCGACGCCGAGATCGCCACGGGCCACCATGACGGCGTCGGAGCCAAGGATGATGTCTTCCATCGCCTCGTCGCTGGCAACGGTCTCGGCACGCTCGACCTTGGCCACGATCTTGGCGTTTGAGCCGGCTTCTCGGGCCAGTTCGCGGGCGTAGCGCAGATCATCGCCGCTGCGGGGGAAGGAGACAGCCAGGTAGTCCACGTTCATGCGGGCGGCGGTCTTGATGTCTTCCTTGTCCTTCTCGGTCAGGGCCGGCGCGGAGAGACCACCGCCCTTCTTGTTGATCCCCTTGTTGTTGGAGAGCGGCCCGGCCACGGTGACCGTGGTGTGGATGCGGGTGCCTTCAACCTGCTCGACCTTCAGCTGCACACGGCCGTCGTCCAGCAACAGGATGTCGCCGGCCACCACGTCGTTTGGCAGACTCTTGTAGTCGATGCCGACCTGCTCCTGGCAGCCTTCGCCCTTGCCGAGGGCGGCATCGAGAATGAACTTGTCACCGATGGCGAGGTAGACCTTGCCATCCTTGAAGGTGGAAACGCGGATTTTGGGGCCTTGCAGGTCACCCATGATGGCCACATGACGGCCTAGCTTGGCGGCGATTTCACGCACCTGGTTGGCGCGCTGGATATGATCTTCAGGAGTGCCGTGAGAGAAGTTCATCCGCACCATGTCGGCACCGGCGCGGATGATCCCCTCGAGGATGCCGTCGCGATCGGTCGCCGGACCGAGTGTGGTTACAATCTTTGTTCGTCTTGGCATGAAAGACTCCGATGTGAAGTTGATATGACTTGAAATACTGCCCCGTCAAGCGTGTGGCATGGCGCCTGCTTGCAGGCCATCTGGGTGGCCCTGTGTCATTGAATTACGATACTACACCAAGCCCGGTGGCTTAGACAGTCGGGGGCGGACCCCCGAATGATTCAGGAATTATGCGGGGTATCAAAGCGGGATTCGCGCAAACCTTCTTTGACTTTCTTCAGGTTTTCGCGAAATTTCATGCCACGGCGCAGGGTGAAGCCGGTGGCCAGCACGTCCACCAGGGCGAGCTGGGCGATGCGGGAAGCCATGGGCATGTAGACGTCGGTGTCTTCCGGCACGTCCATGGAGAGCACCAGGTTGCACTCGCGGGCCAGTGGGGAGTCCTTGGCTGTCATGCCGATGACGGTGGCATCGTTTTCACGGGCCAGGGCTGCGATCTCTACCAGTGCCTTGGTGCGGCCGGTGTGGGAGATCAGCACCACCACATCCCCTTCACTGCTGTTGATGCAGCTCATGCGCATCATGACGATGTCCTCGAAGCTCACCACGGGGATGTTGAAGCGGAAGAATTTGTTCTGGGCATCGCGGGCCACGGCGGAAGAGGCGCCCAGGCCGAAGAAGCTGATCTTCTTGGACTGGGTCAGGATGTCGACGCAGCGGTTGATGGCGGAGATGTCCAGGCTGTTCTTGGCCGCATCGAGGCAGGCCATGGTGGATTCGAAGATCTTGGCGGTATAGGTGTCTGGCCCGTCTTCCGCCTCTACGTGGCGGTTCACATAAGGGGTACCGTTGGCCAGGCTCTGGGCCAGGTGCAGCTTGAAATCGGGAAAGCCCTTGGTATCGAGACGGCGGCAGAAGCGATTGACGGTCGGTTCGCTGACATCGGCCAGCTTGGCGAGGGTGGCAATGCTGGAGTGAATGGCGGTCTGGGGTGACGCCAGGATCACTTCAGCCACCTTACGCTCTGATTTACTGAAACTTTCCAAATTGTTCGTAATTTTATCGAGGGTATTCATCATTACCACCAGGCATTTTTGTAATTTAACTTCAGTGTCTGTGCACTAAATTCACAGCTCAAGCAGGTTTCCAATCTACTTGATGACTATACAAGACAAGCGCTTATCGGAACTAATCTCGTCCCCATAAAGTATGACTCACGTCTAATTATTTCGTGTTTTTGGTTACAAACTTCCATCCACCCCTTGAAAACGCTTACAAATGTTGCAAAGCAACAACACTGTGAGCGGGCGCACAGTTGCATTCATCCAACGCGCCGCAAGGGGAGGGGCTCGGGTAGTATTGCAGCCAAATAACAAGGTCGGGACGGTAAGGGCCGCCCCGAGTCGGTAACGAAGGAGTTTGTTATGCAGCATACCCATGCGCTGGTGGGCGACGTAGGCGGTACCAATGCCCGGCTGGCCCTCTGTGAGCTGGCGACCGGCGCCATTTCCCAGGCAAAAACTTATTCAGGGCTGGCTTACCCCAGCCTGGAAGCCGTGGTGCGTCTCTATCTGGAGGAGCATGGCGTCAAGGTGGGCGAGGCCTGCATCGCCATCGCCTGCCCTATCAACGGCGACTGGGTCGCCATGACCAACCACAGCTGGGAGTTCTCCATCCGCGAGATGCAGAGCAATCTAGGGCTGGATCGCTTGCAGGTGATCAACGACTTTACCGCCGTCTCCATGGCCGTCCCCGTGCTGAAGGAGGCTGACCGCATCCAGCTGGGGGGCGCGGCGCCCGTGGCCGGCAAACCCATCGCCATTTATGGCGCAGGCACCGGCCTGGGGGTAGCCCATCTGGTGCAGGCCGGTGAGCAGTGGCTCAGTCTGCCGGGCGAGGGCGGCCACGTGGACTTTGCCGCCAACACCGAAGAGGAAGATGCGGTGTTGCAGGTGATGCGTGGCGAGCTGGGTCATGTGTCGGCCGAGCGTTTTCTCTCGGGCCCTGGGCTGGTCAATCTCTATCGCGGCCTGGTGAAGTCCGATGGCCGTGAGCCCGAGGCATTTGCCCCGAAAGACATCACCGAGCGGGCGCTGGCAGGGGACTGCCTGGATTGTCGCCGTACCCTGAGCCTGTTCTGTGTGCTGATGGGCCGCTTCGCCGGCAATCTGGCGCTCAACCTGGGTACTTTCGGTGGCGTTTATATCGCTGGCGGCATAGTTCCGCGCTTCCAGGAGTTCTTCCTCGGCTCCGGTTTTCGAGTCGCCTTCGAAGACAAGGGGCGCTTCAAGCCTTACCTGAAAGATATCCCCGTGTTCCTCATCACTCATGAGGGGCCGGGTCTGCTGGGGGCCGGTGCCTACCTGCGCCAATCCCTCGGGATCCGGCTCTAAAAAACGGGCAAGGAAACGATTTCCTCGTGGTTCAGTCCCAATTCAGTGACCATGGCGTAGAGTGAACTCACGTACTCAAGAGGGCAGGGCTTCATAAGGAATTGGAACCGGTCTTCATCCGCTGGGTGCGATTGTCACCTGACAAGCCTGAACTGTTTCACCGGCCCTTGCGGCCGGTTTTTTTATGGCCGCACCCCGGACGGGGATCCATGCATCCCCGTTGTATACAGGCGGTGTAAACCCCATGACGTGGTCTGACCGTGATGGCGGAACCTGGAAGGTGTCGAGCCTGGCACGACAAGCCGATATGGGAATAGTGGCGGATGAAGGAGCCCATGGCATGGGCCCGCATCACGGTCTCAGGGGAGGGTGATATGGAACCTGGCGCCGCCGAGCGGGGATTCATCCACCCGGATCTTGCCGCCGTAGCTGTGCACGATTTCGGTCACCACCGCGAGCCCTATCCCCTGACCGGGGGAGCTGTCCGCCCGCACACCGCGCTGGAAGATCTGCTGCGATTTGCCGGGGTCGATGCCGGGGCCGTCGTCTTCCACCACGATGAGCAGGCCGCCGCCCTGGCGGTTGACCCGCACCTGGATCTCGCTGATGGCGAACTTGCAGGCGTTGTCGAGCAAGTTGCCCATCAGCTCCATCAGATCGCCCTGTTCACCGTGGAAGAAGACGTCGTCATCAAACTGGAAGCCGGTTTGCAGCTTCTTGTGGCGGTAGACCTTGGTGAGGCTGGCCAGCAGCTTCTCGATGAGGGGCACCGGCTCGGTGCCCTTGCTGGCAAGGCGCTTTCGCCCCGTGACGGCACGGCGCAGCTGGTACTGGATAATCTGATCCATGGTGGTGATCTGTTCATTGATGTTGTCATGGATATCGTGGCCGAGCTTGAGCTCCTGGGCGGTGATCTGGATGAGCGCCAGCCGGGTTTTCAGGCTGTGGGCCAGATCATTGAGAGCGTGCTGGTAACGCTGGGTCTGCTGGCGCTCGTTTTCCAGCAGCTGGTTGACCGATTCGGTCAGCGGCGTCAGTTCCCGCTCGTAGTCGTTGGAAAGCGACTCCCGGGAGCCGGCGCGGATCTCGTCAATCTGCCGCGCCATGGTGCGCAGGGAGGAGAGACTCCAGAAGCTGGTGAGCAGCAACAGGGCTCCCAGCAGGCAGTAGGAGAGCAGCGCCTGACGAATGCAGCGGTAGAGATACTCTCTGGTCTGGGCCTGGTAACGCTTGGCGGAATCGACCATCACCACGTAGTAGGTGGTGGGGCCACTGCCATGGTTGCGCAAGAAGCGCAGGCTGTAGATGAAGTAGCTCTCGCCGTTCTTGATGGTGTGGAGCTTGAAGAAGTAGTCCTGATCCAGGCCACCCAGGTATTTCATCAGATCCCGGCAGATGGTCCCCTTGATGGTGATCACCTCCGGCATGTGCAGGCTGGACCAGCTCAGCTCCCCGTCGGAGCGGCAGATCAGGGTATCGAGATTGGGGTCGATGGCATCCGGGGTGATGTTGCCGAGATCCGTGATGGCGTGGGGATCGGGTTGCTTGGAGGAGAAGAGTTTGGAGAGATTCTCCTGCATGCGTGCGCTGGCCTTCTGAGCCTGCTCCTCGGCGTGACCAAGATAGAGGATATAGACGGAGAAGGTCATGATGAGTGCGATGACCAGCATGGCGCTCATCATCAGCTTGAGATGAAGCGAGCGGCGGATCAGTTGCATGGGGCGCAGCATGAAAAGAGGCATCAGCTGCAGGAGAGGTTGAAGATGTAACCCTGTCGGCGGATGGTGGAGATGGGGGCGATGACCCCTTCCGGATCCAGTTTCTTGCGCAGTCGGCTCACCATGACCTCTATGGTGTTCGGATCCCCTTCACCATCGCCATAGAGTTGATCCAGCAGTTGCTGCTTGGAAACCACCTGGCGGGCGTTGCGCATCAGGTATTCCAGGATCAGATACTCGAAGCTGGTGAGCACGGTGACCTCACCAGCGACGGTCAGCTCCTTGCGGGAGAGATCCAGTTCGTAGTCACCCGCCTTCACTCTGGGGGAGATGAAACCGGCGCTGCGGCGCACCAGGGCATTGAGGCGGGCAAGCAGCTCGTCTTTCTGGAAGGGCTTGACCAGATAGTCGTCGGCGCCGGCCTCCAGACCCTCTACCTTGTCTTGCCAGTTGCCCCGGGCCGTCAGGACTATGATGGGGAAGGGGATCTGCTGCTCGCGCAGCCGGCTGATGAGCTGCAGGCCGTCCATGTCCGGCAGGCCGAGGTCGATGATGGCCACGTCGATGGGATAGTCGGCCGCATAGTGCAGCGCCACTTGGGCACTGTCCGTGCTGTGGACTTGATTCTGGGCCTCGGTCAACAGCGTGGTGAGGTGATGATTGAGCAGCTTGTCGTCTTCGACCAGTAGGATTTTCATAAGATGCATGATGATAAGGGTCCAGGCTGTCAATTAGAGGGTGTCTAAAGGGGAGAGTCAACGAGGATCCTACATAACCCCCCTGTATCGGGACTGAATCGTGCCTGTCTTTGCTATGCTATCGCCACCGTGACCAGGCCGATCCATTCAGGCTATCGGCAGAGAGGGTCTCACACTGCGCCTTAGTACCATGAATTGCGACCGTTCCTATCGCACAGGGTGAGATCGAAAAACCCTCATTTTTAGGTGATTTACATTGTCGCAAGCATGCCTGGCAACACCGTCTTGGTTCTTATGCTGCGTTCACTCATATTGTTTGTAAGGATTTGAAAAAAAGTGACTTTTTTCCTCTATAATAACCAGCGTCAGGCAACATTATGCCTTTCCTCGTTGGAATTAAGCTCATATAGGTGAGAACTAACAACACCAACTTGGATTCAATGAGGCCCTTTTGCGGCAAGTGACCAGCGATGTTTTGACTGTTCATGCCCTGGTTAAACGAGATAGAATCTGACCCAAAATCGGGTTTTGTGCTCTTTATGGCCCAAGATGTGAGCAGTGCAGGCGCCAAGAATACCTAGTGAGCAGTATGATGTGACGTCATTGTCAAACATCAACCAAAACAAGAAGCTGGAGGGTGTAATGACCAACAGCGCGCACAATCAGGTTAAAAGCAGCGTATTGGGAGCTGTAACTCAAGGGCGGTAGCGTATTCTTTGTCAGTATCAATATTATTTTTTGCGCAGTTTGAGCGCTTTCTTCCGGACGGTTTTGCAATGAGAATTATTTTGAGTGAGTTATCTTCACTACTCTTGCCGCAAGATTAATCGAACTTAGCCCGCTTTATATAATATACCTGCATAAGGTTACGGCCAATTAGCACCATAGCTACGCGTTTTTATGTGCAAAGTAAAAAATGAAGCGATGCTAGAGAAAAATAAAAATCTCGCCTTTTCATTTCGTTACATTGAAATCAGGAATCTCTCAATGAAAATCCTTGTGACTGGTGGTGCCGGTTTTATCGGTTCTGCGGTTGTTCGCCATATCATCCAGCATACCCAAGACTCAGTGGTCAACCTCGACAAGCTGACCTACGCAGGTAATCTGGAGTCCTTGGCTGAGGTCTCAAGCAGCGATCGCTATGTGTTCGAGCAGGTAGATATCTGCAACCGCACCGAGCTGGATCGCGTCTTTGCCGCCCACCAACCCGATGCAGTGATGCACCTGGCGGCAGAGAGCCACGTCGATCGCTCCATCACCGGCCCTGCCGATTTCATCGAAACCAATATCGTCGGCACCTATATGTTGCTGGAAGCCGCCCGCGCTTACTGGAGCGTGCTGGACGAGACGCGCAAGGCGGCCTTCCGCTTCCATCATATCTCCACCGACGAGGTATATGGCGACCTGCCCCATCCCGATGAAGTTGCTCCCGGTGAGGCGTTGCCGCTCTTCACCGAAACGACCCCTTATGCCCCCAGCAGCCCCTATTCAGCCTCCAAGGCATCGAGCGACCATCTGGTGCGCGCCTGGCGCCGTACCTACGGCTTGCCGACCGTGGTCACCAACTGCTCCAACAACTACGGTCCCTATCACTTCCCCGAAAAGCTGATCCCGTTGGTGATCCTCAACGCACTGGATGGCAAGCCGCTGCCGGTTTATGGCAAGGGCGACCAGATCCGTGACTGGCTCTATGTGGAAGACCATGCCCGTGCACTCTATACCGTAGTCACCACGGGGGTGATGGGTGAGACCTACAACATCGGTGGTCACAACGAGAAGCAGAACCTGGAGGTGGTACACACCATCTGCGATCTGCTCGATGAGATGGTGCCGAAAGCAGGATCTTATCGTGATCAAATCACTTATGTGGCCGACCGCCCCGGTCACGACCGTCGTTATGCCATCGATGCCAGCAAGATGAGCGCCGAGCTGGATTGGCAACCACAAGAGACTTTCGAATCCGGTATTCGCAAAACCGTGCTGTGGTACCTGGAAAATCAGCAGTGGGTCGGTAACGTCAAGAGCGGGGCCTATCAATCCTGGATCGAGCAAAACTACGGGGAGCGTGCCTGATGCATATCCTGTTGTTTGGCAAGAATGGCCAGGTAGGCTGGGAGTTGCAGCGCTCACTCGCTCCGTTGGGCCGAG
>NZ_JBGLRL010000035.1:0-21434 GCF_041402505.1 Aeromonas sp. S2(2024) | reverse complement strand
CGTGGACGGCACCAAGTCGAGCGTGACCGTGACCATCATCGGCAGCAACGACGCGGCGGTGGTGAGCAGCGCCAACGTGACCCTGACCGAGACCGATGCGCCGCTGGTGACTGGCGGCACCCTGACCGCGACCGACGTGGACAACCCGGACAACACCTTCACCCCGATCACCGTGGTGGGCCAGTACGGCGAGTTCACCCTGGCGAAGGACGGCCAGTGGACCTTCACCGCCAACAGCGCGTTCAACGCGCTGAACGTGGGGGATCAGCTGAGCGAGAGCTTCGCGGTGACCAGCGTGGACGGCACCCCGTCGAGCGTGACCGTGACCATCACCGGTAGCAACGATGCCCCAACTTTGAGTATCGACAGTGGTGCAGTCGTTTCTGAAGAAGGGCTTACTGGCGGGATTGCCGATACCGCAGGCAGCAGTGATAACTCCAACAGCGTTGTCGCCAACGGGAAGATCACGGTCGGTGATGTCGACAGCACGGACACGCTCACTATCAGTCTTAGTGGGCCGACCGGACTGACTTCCGGTGGTTCGGCAGTTCAGTGGACTTGGAATGCAACTACCAAAGTGTTGACCGGTTATACCGGCACTCAGGGCGGGGCGGACTACAAGGAGGTCATTGATGTGAAGTTGACCGCCCCTACCGGCAGCACCAAGGGTGACTGGAACTATGATGTGACCCTCAAGGCGCCGCTTGATCATCCGGATAAGGAAAGTGAAGACGCGCTTAGCTTCAAGGTGGGTGTGTCCGTATCGGATGGCAAAGCAACCGTTACCGATAGTCTGCCTATCACTGTGGAGGACGATGCCCCCATCGCTGGCGATGCTGCTGCGGTTTCGCTGGTGAAAACCAGTATTCCTGATGTATTGACCGGCAAGTTCAGCATGACCGGCTATAGCGGGAATAGCACCAGCATTGATGGTGGCAAGTTCACTATTACTGCCAAAGGGTTCCTCTCTTCAACATCTACGGCTCTGACTGATGCGTTGGTTAATGGCTCGGGCTACGGCATTGGTGTCAAGAGCTCGACAGCTCCATATCACAATATTGAAAACGAGGTCGATTTCCGCAAACTGACCGATGGTTCAGGTGTATCTGAAGAGCTGGTGATCAAGCTGGACGCTGGCACTGTGGCTTACGGTGCCAAGATTGAGTTCAGCAAGATGTTCGGTGGTGAGCTGGAGAGCGGCGTGGTCGAGTTCTACCGTGACGGGGTACTGATCTCAACACTTCCATTTAGGTCAGATGCGGCGGGGGGAGAGTACAACCAGAACTTCCTGGTTCAGCAGGGCGGTTTTGACACCATGGTGATCAAGGCAACCGATAACGGTAAATCGGCAAGCTGGGGTGACAACAGCGACTTTACCGTCAAGTCTATCGAGTTTCTGGGGGCTGATACGCCGCAGGCAATTGCCTATGGTTCGGGTACTGTTGCACCGCAATGGGGGGCGGATGGCAAGGGACATATAGAGCTTTTGGGATCCAATGAAGTGGGTTTGATGACAGCTACTGGTAAAGAGATCTCAATTTCCAGCAAAGCAGGTCTACCCAATACCCTGTATGGCGAAGCCAGTGATGGGACTTTGGTGTTCCGTCTGGAATTTACCCCGGCCACCGGCAAGTGGGAGTTCTTCCAGTATCAGAACATGTCCAAGCCACTGGGTGACAGCGACATCGACTTCCAGATCAAGGTGGTGGATGGGGATGGTGATTCCAGCCTGGGTTCTTTCGCGACCAAGCCGCTGTTTACTCCGATCGTGCAATCGGTATCCAGCGAGAACACAGTGGAAGGCGGCAATCTGCAACATACGGTGACCCTGTCCGATGCGACCCAGGAGGCGACGCAATATGACTTCGCCATCAGGGGCAACGGCATCAACCCGGCCTCCAACCTTGATTGGGGCACCGCCCAGTTCAGCAACGGGGTGACCTATAACAGCACCACCGGCAAGATCACCGTGCCGGCCGGGGTATCCGGTTTTACCGTGACCATTCCGACGGTGAACGATCGTCTGGTCGAGGCAAACGAGACCCTGTCGCTGACCATAGGTGGCCAGAGCGGCACCGGCACCATCCTTGACAATGATCGGGCGCCGACGGCGGCCGGAGGCCATGGCATCGGTGCCGAAGATCAGCCCCAGGTGCTGACCTGGGCCCAGTTCGGTGCCAGCGACGATCAGGCCGCGACCGATCTCGGGGTGCAGATCAACACCCTGCCGCTGAATGGCACCCTCGAATACCTCAATGCTGCGGGGCAATGGGTTGCCGTGTCGGCTGGCTCCCTCATCTCCTACGACGAGGTGAATGCGGGTCATTTGCGCTTCGTGCCTGGTCTGAACGAGTCGAGCACCAATGTCAGCAACGGCGGCGGTGCCTTGATCGGCAACCTGAAGGGGGACTACGCCAGCTTCGATTACCAGGTAAGCGACGGGGCCAACCTCAGCAACAGCGGCAAGCTGGTGATCGACGTGACTGCGGTGGCCGACAAGCCCACGGTCAACGTCACCCTGATGGGGAATGGCATTCCGTCTTACAGCCAGAGCTTCCCGAGCTCGGGGATCACCACGGGCCAGTTCCAGTCTGGCAGCTTCGACAAGGGGGCCCTCGGGATCACCAACACTCTGACCGATAGCACTTCTAGTAAGGACTCCGTGGTGGGCGGTGATGGCAACGACTACATCGTCAGCGTGAAGGGGGGCGGCGACCACTTCGTCGGTGGCAACGGCAATGACGTGCTGGTCGGTGGCAACTCAGTGTCGGGCGATACCCTCGACGGCGGCGTTGGAAACGACATTCTGGTCGCTGGGTTGGGTGGCGATACTCTCTATGGAGGTGCTGGTGATAAAGATATCGCTGTACTGTCCGGCAACCGTGCCGACTACGCCATCACGAAGGGCAGCGGATACTCGATCTATGATCGCTGGTTCGACTTCTCCGTCACGGAGAAGGGGGTCGGCATCACCAAGGCGCTGCATGACGTGGAGTATGTCCAGTTCGCCGACGGCATCTACCAGCTCAACCAGAGCACAGGTGAGCTGACCCTGGTGCAGCCGACCGTGGTCGATTACCCCATCGAGCTGAACGCCTCCCTGAGCGATCGGGATGGCAGTGAGCAGTTCGACAGCCTGGTGCTGAGCGGCATGCCGCAAAACACCCTGCTCTACAACGGCAACCAGCTGCTGGGCACCGCCGGAGCTGACGGCAAGATCACCCTCACCGCCAGCAGCGGCCTGTGGAGTGCGAGCGCGCTGGATGTGAAGCTGAGCGGGCTGACCCTGCGCGTACCCGGCAGCAGTGCCGGCCAGGTCGATCTCAAGGTTGAGGCCATCGCCAAGGAGGTGGGGACCGATCAGACCAGCTCCGCCGCCGACGATGACAGCATCCGCCTGAGCTACTTCAATGCCACCGAAGGGGAGCCGGGCAATCAGAACTGGACCTACGGCAGCGAGCACAACATAGTGGTGGGCGATCTGGATGGCAGCGTGGTGTTGCCGGGCCAGGACTATAACCTTGCGTTTATGATCGACACATCAGAGAGCATAGGTTCGCTTGCTATGGAGACCATCAGGGATCAGTTGACCCTGGTGTTCGAAGATCTTCAGACGAGCGCGGGCAAGGAGGCGGCGGGCAAGGTCAACGTCTTCCTGGTCGATTTTGATACCCAGGCCAATCTTTCCGTCAGCGTGGATCTCAAAGATCCCAACGCGTTGAAGCTGCTGGATGATGTACTGAACCTGATGGATGGTACCTCAGGACTGACCAACTACGAGGATCCGCTCAAGGCAACTTCCAACTGGTTCAACAGCGACATGGCCAAGAACAACACCAATGCGAAGAATTTGGCCTATTTCATCACCGATGGGGCACCGAACTCCTTCTTCTACAACGAAAATACCAATCCGGTCGTTAACACCAAGACTGGGCAAGGGCTGGATACCTTTGTCAACGTTAACAACTATGTGCCAGGCAAGGCCTTCTACGCCGACATTGACGGCATTCAGAGAGTGATTGTCGATGCCAGCGGCAACGTCAAGCAGTGGTCACAAAACTGGCGTGGTAACTGGAGCTCCAAGAACATCGGCGAGATCAAGGCTCAGGGGGATGGGACATTTGAAATATCCATCCGTGATTACGATTGGTCTCGAGCGACTGAGCAAGCATTGGCTGTCCTGCCACTGTTGAAGGAGAATCATGTTCTGCTGGAGGCCATCGGCATCGGCAGCAACGTGTCCATCGACACCCTGAAGCAGTTCGATAGCGATCAGGTGGTGCAGTCCAATGTGTCAGCCGGCGATCTGGCCAGTACCATACTGGGTTCCACCAGCAGTAACCTGCCGGGCAGCGACCGGATCGATGGCGGGGCCGGCGACGACATCCTGTTTGGCGACGCTGTACGCTTCACCGGCATCAGCGGTGAAGGCTACGCAGCCATCAAGCAGTATGTGAGCGGCAAGCTGGGGGCCGGGTCGGTGACCGATGCCCAGGTGCATTCCTACATCACGGATCACGCCAGCGAGTTCGATCAGTCCTCCAGTAACGACAAGGCTGACGTGCTAATCGGCGGGGATGGCAACGACATCCTGTTCGGCCAGGGGGGCGATGACTTCCTGTTCGGCGGGGCTGGCAACGACATCCTGTTCGGTGGTGCCGGCAACGACACCCTGTACGGCGAGAGCGGCAACGATTCCCTGTACGGTGGTAGCGGCAACGATACCCTGTTTGGCGGTATCGGCGACGATACCCTGAGCGGTGGTCTGGGCAATGACATCCTGGTCGGCGGGCTTGGCAATGACATCCTGAAGGGGGATGCGGGGGCCGATACCTTCATCTGGCTGAAGGGGGATACCGAAGCCGGCAAGGTGGCCAAGGACTACATCGTCGACTTCAGCAAGTCGGAAGGGGACAAGCTGGATCTCAGCGATCTGCTCGACAGCGATGGCAGCAAGAGCGAGAGCTCCCTGAAGAGCCTGCTCTCGGTGTTCCAGGACAGCGAGGGGGTGCACCTGCAGGTCAAGGAGAGCGTTACTGCACCGGTAACTCAGGAGATAGTGCTGATGAACCACACCTTCGACACCCTGACGGGGGGCACGGGGACCACGGCCAACCAGGTGATCGATTACATGTTAAATCCGAACAATCACATGCTGGATATCGACAAGTAATCCGGCCAGGGGATCAGAAAGCGGCAGAGCAATCTGCCGCTTTTTTTATGTGCGCGATTCGGTCAGTGAAGTGAGGAAAATAGGGACGAGGGGCCAGCATGGAGAGGCTGGTCGTCGATCCTGTGTTGCGGGATAAAAGAAGGGCGCCGACTCGAATGAGGGGCGCCCGGGGGACTATGTCGGCTGCATGTGTGCTCAGGGATCAGGCATTGACATGGGCCAGACGGGAATCGCGCTGAAAGCAGTTCACCAGCAGCAGCAGGGTGGTGACGCCGACGGTGCCGAGCACCAGCCAGGGCAACCAGGGTTGTCCCTGGGCATTGGCATAGTCATGCAGGGCGCCGCCACCGACGTAACCGGTCATGCCGCCCAGCGCCAGACCAAGGCGACTGAACCCCATGTAGCTGCCGCGCGCCCCCGGCTGCGCCAGCTTGGTCATCAGCGTCTCCCGCGCCGGTTCGGCGATGACGATGCCGAGGTAGAAGCAGGCAAGCAGCAGGAAGACCGTTGGCAAGGTGGTGGCGAAGGCTACCAGCCCGATGCCTGCTGTCATCAGCAATACCCCCGCCATCAACCGGCTCTCCAGCTTGAAGTGCCGTTCGCCATAGCGCGCCAACGGATAGAGCAGCGCCAGCGAGATGGCGGTTTCCAGGGTATACATCCAGCCCACCGCCGTGGTGCTGCCCGCCATCTGCTTGACCAGGATGGGGAAGATCAGCATTACCTGTACCCAGAGTGCGTAGTAGCCGCTCAGGATCAGCACCAGCCGGCAGAAGGCCTTGTCTGCCAGCACCTGGCCAAGGCCAGTCCGGATCGGGGTCGGCCGCAGGGAGAGCTTGTAGGGGGGCAGGATCAGCAGGTTGCACAGGGCCGCGCAGACGAACAGGCCGGCTCCCAGCAGGCAGACATATTCAAAATCGAAGTTCAGCAGCCAGCTGCCGAGCAGGGCGCCCATCACGGCGCCGGCGCTCTCCAGCATCATCAGCAGGGAGATGTAGCGGCCGCGCTCCCGCGGGCGGGTGAACTTGATCACCAGAGCGGCCCGGGGCGGATCGAACAGACAGCCGCCGAGTCCCGAGATGATGCAGGAGAGAATGAGTTCCAGCCCGCTCTGGGCATAGGCCAGGCTGGCAAAGCCCAGCGCCCGCAGCAACATGCCGCAGACGATGAGGGGGCGAGCCCCGAACTTGTCGGCGAGCGAGCCGCCGAAGACCCCCAGCCCCTGCTGGGTCAGTTGGCGCAGCCCCAGCGCCAGCCCGACCACCCCGGCGGCCCAGCCAAGTTGATCCACGAAACGCAGGCTTATCATGGGCATCACCACGAAGAACCCCAGGATCACCAAGAGGGAATCCAATGCCAAGAACCACCGCCCCAACCGCCTCGCCCGCTCCACCATGACCCTTATACCCCTGCTTGCTTCGATGACATTATTTGTTGTGTACTCATTGTCCGAATGGCGCCGTCACCAAACAGAGCCAAGGGCGACGATAAGTCCCTGACTCGCTGGCGTTCTGCCATTTCATGACGATTGATGCTGCTATTCTGGTGGGGCGCCAGATATAGTGGTAGCCGACAACTGGCTATATTTCATATTGGATTTGGTTATGGCTGTGACACTCGATGATTTGCAATTGCTGCTGGACGTGGCCAACCGTGGCAGCTTCAGCAAGGTGGCGGCCATTCGCGGCTGGTCACAACCCATGGTGAGCCAGCGGATCGCCGTGCTGGAGCAGGAGCTGGGTCAGTCCCTGTTTCGTCGCCATCGGCGGGGGGCTACCCCGACCCCGGCCTGCGAGCAGTTTCTGCCGGCCGCGAGCGCAGCCCTGAGCGCCCTGGAGGGGGGGCGGTTGGCGATGCAGGGAGCGCCCGCCCTGCCGCGGATCCGGCTCTCCTGCCTCCCTTCCCTGACCACGGCGGTATTCGGCCCCCTGCTGCTGGCCCTGGTGGATGAAGCTTTCGAGATCCGCTGCAACACGGATCACTCCGGCATCATCATGCAGGAGCTGCTGACCGGCGAGACTGACGTCGGCTTTATCCTCAAGTGTCCCGCCATCGCCGGTATCCAGCTCGAACTGCTCTATCGCTCTCCCATCATAGCGGTGGCCTGCGCCACCCACCCGCTGGCCGGTCGGCAGGGGTTGACCCTGCAGGACATTGCCAACGAGCGGCTGGCCCCCCAGCAGTGGGGCACTGGGTGTGACGAGCTGATCCTGCAGCTGCGGCTGCTGCGCCAGGTGACGAGCCCGCTGCACGCCATCCAGCCAGCCAGTGCGGCGCGGGAGCTGGCATTGGAGCATGGCTTCATCACCCTGATGCCGGCGCTCGCCATTACCCGGGATCTGGAGTTCGGCCGCCTGGTGAGACTGGATGTGACGGATCTGCCGCCGGATCACTGGGATGTGATGATGGCCTGGCGCAGCGGCAAGCGGCCCAATCCCGCCAAGGAGCGGGTGTTGGAGGCGGCGCGCACCCTGGCCAGGCGCTGGTCAGGGAAGCCTGCATAAAAAAACGCCGGACAAGTCCGGCGCTCTCCTTTATTCCCGTTCAGGCTCAGTAGCTAGCCTTGAGGGTCACCCCCGAGAAGGCGCTGAACCCGCTGAGCTGCACGTGCCAGGTGCCCGCTTTGGGGGCATTCAGGGTGCAGGTTTCGGTGTTGCCGCTCTTGTAGGGACGGCAGTCGTAGCTGGTGCTGGTCGGTGCCGAGCCAAACTTCACATAGAGATCAGCATCCCCGCTGCCACCGCTGCTGGCGACCACCAGTTGGCTCTTGCCGGCCGGCACCTCGATGGTGTAGCTCAGCTTGCCCCCCTTGGCGGCTGCGAGGCCGGTCACCGGCACGCCGTTTTGCAGCACAGTGCCGGCCGGTGGCGTGGCGCCGCAGCTGGCGTTGACGCCGACCGTGTTGAAGGCCGCCGCCACATCGGTCAGGCTGTAGCCCAGATCGGTGGCCGCCCTGGTCACGCCACAGGCGCCCTGATCGTAGGTGGTGTTGGCGCCCCAGTAGAGGCGGTTGGCCAGCACAAACACCTCGAACGCCTTGCGGGTATTCCAGCCGCCGGTGTTGGCCAGCAGGTAGAAGGCGCGGTTGTAGACCCCCGAGCTGTGGTGCACGTCGATGCCGTCGTAGTAGTCGCTGGCATGGCCGATGGAGCTGCCATCCCGGGTCGGATCCTCGAAGTAGCGCAAGGAGCCGTTGCCCTTGAAGATCTGGGCTCCCACCAGCCAGTCGTTGCTGCCCTTCATGTAGTTCTCGGCCGCTTCACCCGCCATGTCGGAGAAGGCCTCGTTGATGCCGCCCGACTGACCGGAGTAGACCAGGCCCGAGTTCTGTTCGGTGAAGCCGTGGCTCACCTCATGGGCCGCCACGTCCAGGCTCACCAGGGGGTAGAAGGTGGTGGCACCGTCACCGAAGGTCATCTGGCTGCCGTCCCAGAAGGCGTTCTCGTAGTTGCGGCTGTAGTGCACCCGCATCTTCAGTTTGAAGCTGAGCGGTGCCGTGTTGTACCAGTTGCGGTACATGTCGAACACCACGTTGCCGAAGTAGTGGGCATCGTTGAGCGGCGAGTAGGCGCCGTTGATCTCCTTGACCGTGTTCTCCGGGCAGGTGAACTGATGGATGGCCCCGCCCGTGGTGCCGTGATTCATGTTGAGCGTGTCCACGTTCGTGCCCGTCATGCGGCAGTTGTCGTCCACCTGAAGGGGGCCAAAATCGGCGCCGTAGAAGTACTTGCCGGTCTTGAGGTTGCCGCCCGGGCCGGTGGCGTCCTTGTGGTTGATCCCCTCCCAGCGCTTGAGCTCGGCACCGCTCTGGGCATCGATCACCACGAAGGGGCGGCTCGGCTCTTCGCTCGCCGCGAGCCAGGAGACCAGGTAGATCAGCCGGGCCTGGCCGGCCTCATCCTGCATCACGAACAGCTTGACCCGCTCGTTGCTGCCCTTGGCTCCGGCGCGGGCCTTGAGGGCGGCATCGCCAGGGGAGAGGGCGGCAGTCGGACTGGCCACATCGGCATCGATCTGGCGCAGCATCTGGCCGGAGACCTGGCTTATCTGACCCCCGAGGGACTGCTCGGCCACCAGCACCTGCCCCCAGACCGGGATGCCGTGCCAGGTCTGCTCGTAGCGCACTCGTTGCTGGCCATTGGGCAGCTTGACGGCCCGCACCTGACGAAACTCGCCCTCTCCCGCCAGCGCGCTGACCCCCGCTGCACCGCTCGGTGCTCCCAACAGACCGGCAACCTGATTCACTTCCACCTGTTCTGCCGCCATGGCGGCGCTTCCCCAGCAGGCCAGTACCACGGCCAAATAGACTTTGTTCATCTCGTCTTTCCTTAGTCGATGAATATTACACACCGGGTCTGTCGCCCGGCGCATTTACACTAGTGGGCCCGCCTGAAATTACTGCCTGTCATATGTGACAGAGCAGCATAAAAGAGCAGCAGATCTGACTGTTTTCATCGGTGACAGCTAAAAAACGTCGTAAATTTGGTGCGTTGTACCAAGTGGGAGGATGATTGATGAAATGCTCAATGCGATACCCGAATGGGGGCATCCATATGGGGGTTGCCGGCCGGTGATATGCGCCGAAAGTCCTTGGCAAACAAGGGATTGATTGACTACATTGGCTCCCATGATGGCGAATGCCGGGCCAAAAGCGGGGGAGAAACAATGTTTTCATGGCAACTGGATGACGAACTGGCGCTCCTGTTCCTGCAGCCCGGCATGGCCAGCGAACTCTTTCGCCTCTGCCAGCGCAATCGCGACTATCTCTCCCAGTGGCTGCCCTGGGTGCCCCATATCCAGCAGCCCTCTGACAGCGCCACCTTCATTCGCCACGCCATCGAGAAATTTGCCCGAGGCGAGGGGCTGACCACCGCCATCGAATATCAGGGGGAAGTGGTCGGCGTCATCGGTTACAACCAGATCGATCAGGGGTTGGCCAAGGTCAGCATCGGCTACTGGCTGGCGGAGCGCTGGCAGGGCAACGGCATCATCACCCGGGCCTGTCAGGCGCTGGTTCATCACGCCTTCGAGGAGATGGGGATGGAGAAGGTGGAGATCAGCGCCGCACTGGAGAACGAACCCAGTCGGGCGGTGTGCGAGCGGCTCGGCATGCAGCAGGAGGGGATCACCCGGCGGGCGGAGCGGCTGGCGGACAGGGTGGTGGATCACGTCCACTACGGTCTGCTGCGGGATGACTGGCTCAGGTTGCGGGAAAGGGATCACTGATGGCGTCCCGGTCCAGCCTGGTCGCTGGCACCATGCATGGTCAGGATGGGGAGACACAGTGATGACACTGCCTCATATCACCACGGCCCGTACCCGGCTGACCGTGCTGCCCCCGGAGCGGGCCTGTCTGATGCTGGATTTCTACCAGCGCAACCGCGTTCACCTCGCGCCCTGGGAGCCGAGGCGTGACGAGAGTTTCTATACCCTGGGTCACTGGCAGGGGCGACTGCGCGACGGTTACGGCCAGTTCTTCGATGGCAGCGCCGTGCCATTGGTGGCGCTCGATCCCAAAGGGGAGCGGGTACTCGCCACCTGCAACTTCACCCACATCATGATGGGCATGTTCAAGGCATGCCATCTGGGCTATGCCATCGACCAGGCCCATGAGGGGCAGGGGCTGATGCAGGAGGTGGTGGCCGCCGGCATCGACTACCTGTTCCGGGAGCGCGGCCTGCACCGCATCATGGCAAGCTACATGCCAGCGAACCGGCGCAGCGGCGCCTTGCTGGCGCGTCTCGGGTTCGAGCAGGAAGGCTATGCCCGGGACTACCTGATGATCAATGGCCGCTGGGAGGACCACGTCCTCACCGCGCTGCTCAATCCGGCAGGTTGAGGCCCATATGGCTTTCTCCGTGCTGGGCCAGTTCCTTCTCAAGCCGTTGGCACAGACCGTCCCGGATCCTGGTTACCCAGGTTATCTCGGCTTTTTCACGGCAAGATCGCACTATCTGTATGCCTCTCATACCCCTGACCCCAAAAGCGTGTAAAATTGCGCCCTGAATTTTCCCGGCCAGCAGCAGCTGGTCGCGACTCCATACATGCAAGGCTGACATTGTGACAGAAGTAGATAGATTCGCGGACATTCGCCCCTATCGCGATGACGAAGTGCCGGCTGCCATCGAGCGGCTGATCCAGGATGACGAGTTTATCGGCGCCATCGCCAAATACCGTTTCGGTTCCCTGATGAGCTGGCTGGGCTGGGCCATTCGCCCGCTGATCCGCCAGTTCCTGCGCCACAAGTGGGCCAAGGTCAGCACCATCCATCAGGTGCAGATGGGGGTGACCCGTTACATGAGCCGCATGATCGCCACCTCCACCCAGGGGGTGAGCTTCTCCGGTCTCGAGCATCTGAAGAAGGAGCAGGGCTACCTGTTCGTCTCCAACCACAGGGACATCGCCATGGATCCGGCGTTCGTCAACTGGGGGCTGCACACCCACGGTTTCGATACCGTGCGCATCGCCATCGGTGACAACCTGCTGCGCAAGCCCTGTGCCACCGAGCTGATGAAGCTCAACAAGAGCTTCATCGTCAAGCGCTCCGCCAAGGGGCCGCGGGAGATGATGAAAGCCCTCGGCGAGCTGTCGGCCTACATCGGTCAGTCGGTGCACGAAGGCCACTCCATCTGGATCGCCCAGAAGGAAGGGCGCGCCAAGAACGGGGACGACAAGACGGATCCGGCCATCCTCAAGATGTTCTACGTGGATGGCAAGAAGCAGAAGATCGACTTCGTCGACTACATGCGCAGTCTCAATATCGTGCCGGTCAGCATCAGCTACGAGGTGGATCCCACCGACAAGGCCAAGGCGCGGGAGCTCTACGAGAAGTCGGTCAACGGCAGCTATGAGAAGGGCGAGTTCGAGGACATCGAGAGCATAGTCGCCGGCATCATCGGCCAGAAGGGGCGAGTACATGTCTCCTTCGGTGCCCCCATCACCGAGGGCTTCAGCGATCCGGACGAACTGGCCGCGCTCATCGACAAGGCGATCTGGAGCAGCTACCGCCTCTTCCCGGGCAACTACCTGGCCGCAGATGTGCCCGGCAAGGCCAGCACCATAGAGCAGACCGCCTTCCTGACCCGCCAGTCGGAGGTGCCGGAAGAGCACAAGGCCATCTGGCGTGCCATGTACGCCAAGCCGGTGGAGAACGCCCGCAAGGCTTGAATGACGCCGATTCGGTGAAAAAAACGGGAGCAGATGCTCCCGTTTTTGCGTCTGGTCAAAGTCGGTGGCAATGGACTAGTGAATAATATTGTTTCAACTGGTACGATCATCGGGTGAATGAGCGGGTATCTCTTGGCAAGGGGCGGGCGACTGTGCAACAGTGACCCGGCGCCAACAAGATGAATCAGGCGCTTTTCGAGTCTGCATGGATGGCAGGCGACGCTGAATAAGGACCTTTAGGGGTCCTTTTTCATTGATGGACAAAGATAGACGGCAGATATACCTAAGGATGCGAACCCCATGATCACCGGCAGTCTGGATACCTTGCAACGCACCCCCTTGCCCGCCCCGCTGGCCCGCATCATGGCCGAGGTGGTGAAGAGCCTTGCCCACTGGAGTGAGGCGCAGCTTGGGAAACATGACATAGACGGTCTCAAGCTATTCTGCCTGGTGAGCGAAGCGCTGACCGAGCCGGTCGCGGATCGCCGCGGCGAGTTTCATGAGCAGTATCTGGACATCCAGCTGCTGCTGCGGGGGGAGGAGTGGATCGGCGTCGGGCCCCATGCCTATGTGAACGACGGTGCCGATCATCCCCACCCCGATCTCTGGTTCGTCGATGACGACCAGACCAGTTATCTGGCGTTGCAGCCCGGCGACTTTGCCATCTTCTGGCCGGGAGAACTGCATCGCCCTCTCTGTACCCTGACTACCCCAGGCTTGGTGAAGAAGCTGGTTGTCAAGGTCCACCAGTCGTTGCTGGCCACTGTCTGAGCCGCAGCGCCGGGTGCCCGGGCACCCGCCACAACAGGGCCGCCGCTCGGCCCGTCCCGAATCGATGATTCGACGCGCGCGCCAGGCCCAGAGTTGGCGGTCGGCGCCAGACAGTTTGAGATAGATGAGCGCGCCAGATCATGAGTCGGCGCCAGAGAGTTTGAAAGGATGAGTGCGCCAGGCCCAGCGTTGGTGGTCGGCGCCAGACAGTTTGAGATAGATGAGCGCGCCAGATCATGAGTCGGCGCCAGACAGTTTGAAAAATTGGGCGCACTTTCCTGCGACCATAACGCCCCCGGCAGGGGAATCCCATCCATGTTGGATGACACGACACTGTCGGCGTAAAGCCGAAGCACAGGAAGATGTAGAACATGAGCAAGTTGGTATTGATCCTTAACTGCGGTAGCTCTTCCCTGAAATTTGCCGTAATGGACGCCGAAACAGGTGAGGACATGCTGTCCGGCCTGGCCGAATGCTTCAATCTGGATGACGCACGTATCAAATGGAAACTCCACGGAGTCAAGGGCGAGGCCATGCTGGGCGCGGGCGCTGCGCACCAGGAAGCCCTTGACCACATAGTGGGTCACATCCTGCCCCAGGATCCGACACTCGCCGAGCAACTGGTCGCCATCGGCCATCGCATCGTGCACGGTGGCGAGCAGTTCTCCCGCTCCGTTCGCATCGATGATGGCGTCATCGCCGGCATCGAGGCCGCCATTCCGTTCGCCCCCCTGCACAACCCGGCGCACCTCATCGGCATCCGTGCCGCCCTCAAGGTCTTCCCGGCCCTGGCCGAGAAGAACGTGGCCGTGTTCGACACCGCCTTCCACCAGACCTTGCCGCAGGAAGCCTACCTCTACGCGCTGCCCTACAAGCTCTATCAGGAGAACGGCATCCGTCGTTACGGCGCCCACGGCACTTCCCATCGCTTCATCGCCGAAGAGACCGCCAAGGCGCTGGGCAAGCCGCTGTCCGAGCTCAACATCATCAACTGCCATCTGGGCAATGGTGCCTCCGTCTGCGCCATCCGAAACGGCGAGTCCGTCGATACCTCCATGGGCCTGACCCCGCTGGAAGGGCTGGCCATGGGCACCCGCTCTGGTGACATCGACCCTGCCGTGGTCTTCTTCATGCACGACCAGCTCGGTTACAGCGTGGACGAGATCAACCAGGTGCTGACCCGTGAATCCGGTCTGCTGGGCATGACCGAGGCGAGCAGCGACTGCCGTTACGTCACCACCAACTACGCCACCGACGCCGGCGCCAAGCGTGCGCTGGATGTCTTCACCTACCGGGTGGCCAAGTATGTGGGTGCCTACGCCGCCGCCATGGACGGTCGCCTGGACGCCCTGGTGTTCACCGGCGGGATCGGCGAGAACGCCGCCATGGTGCGCGAGATGGTGCTGGCACGGCTGGCCCTGTTCGGCTTCAAGGTTGATAAAGAGGCGAACAACGCCGCCGTGCTCGGTGGCGAAGGCCCCATCACCGCCGAAGGCAGCCGCCTGGCGCTGGTGATGCCCACCAACGAGGAGCTGGTCATCGCTCGCGATGCCCTGAGCCTGGTCGGCTGACGCCACCTCGCAGCGAATCAACGCCCGGCCTGTGCCGGGCGTTGTCGTTTCGGGGGCACATTGAGCAAGCTGTCATTTGACATGAGGGGCCAGATACGTACCCTGACCGCAGTTTCACGTCCCGGAGGTAGAGATGAAGGAGATATTTTTCAACTGGTTGTCAGGCCTGGGTGTCGATGTGACCCCCATGATCGCCCTGGTGATCGCCCTGGGCTTCATCGTGCTGACCGCTCTGGCCCTGCACCTGGTGCTGCACCGTATCCTGCTGGTGCGTCTGGTGGGGCTGCTCGGCAAGACCAAGCAGGTGTGGCTGCCGCCCCAGCTGCAGCAGCGCCTGTTCTACCGGCTCGCCCTGGTGTTGCAGGGGGCCGTGCTGCTCGGTCAGGCGGAGATCTGGCTGCCCAAGGCATCCGACAGCCTGCAACTGATCGAGATGCTGGCCCAGCTCTGGATCCTGCTGTTCCTGCTGCTCGCGCTGTTTGCCCTGCTCGATTGCCTGCTGTCGGTGAGCCGCCATACCCGGCTCGGACGGGACCTGCCCCTGCGCGGCATCTTCCAGGGAGTGAAACTGGTGGCCAGCATCCTGGTCGGCATCCTGATGATCGCCCTGCTGCTCGGCAAGTCGCCGCTCTTCCTGTTCAGCGGCCTGGGGGCCATGACCGCGGTCCTGATGCTGGTGTTCAAGGACCCCATCCTCGGTCTGGTGGCCGGCATCCAGCTCTCCGCCAACCGCATGCTGAGCGTCGGTGACTGGCTGCAGATGGACAAGTACGGCGCCGATGGCGAGGTGACTGACATCGGCCTCACCACGGTCAAGGTGTCGAACTGGGACAAGACCATCACCACCATCCCCACCTATGCCCTCATCTCCGACTCCTTCAAGAACTGGCAGGGGATGACGGAGTCCGGCGGCCGGCGCATCAAGCGCAGCGTCAACATCGACATGACCAGCGTGCGCTTCCTCACCACCGAGGAGCAGTTGCAGCTCAAGCAGGCCAAGTTGCTGGCCCCCTATCTCAGCCGCAAGGAGCAGGAGCTGAGTGCCTACAACCAGCAGCTCAGCGATGCCATCAGCTGTCCCATCAATGGCCGTCACCTCACCAACCTTGGCACCCTGCGCGCCTATCTGGATGCCTACCTGCGTGCCCACCCCGGCATTCGCAAGGACATGACCCTGATGGTGCGCCAGCTGGCACCGACCTCCGACGGCCTGCCGCTGGAGATCTACTGCTTCACGGCGACCACCGCCTGGGCCGATTACGAAGGGATCCAGGCCGATATATTCGACCACATATTCGCCATTATCGGGCAATTTCATCTGCGGTTGCATCAATCCCCAACCGGTTATGACATGCATGCCTGGAAGAACGGGTGATTTGATTATTGTTACAGGACGAGGCCAGGGGAAAACGCCATATTAATCATCGACCCGTCACCACGTGTCGGTTGAAATTTGCGGTGCAGAGGAGAAAAATGGCGGCCTTCTCTTCGCCCCGGGCGCGCACGCCGAGCCCGGTCTGGCACAGAGTGCTGTATCACCCCCTATATCACAGGAAAGTTATGAAGCTCCTCCACAACACGGCGGCCGCACTGTGCTGCAGCCTGCTCCTGGCCGCCCCCGGGTTTGCCATCGAATATGCCCTGCCTGCGGCCAACAGCCGCCTGGTGGGCGAGAACCTGGAATACGTGGTGCCGGCCGAAGAGGCGGGCCAGCCCCTGGAAGCGGCCGCGGCCAAGTTCCAGCTGGGATTGACCAACATGCTGGAAGCGAACCCCAAGGCGGATCCCCTGTTGCTGCAGGCGGGTGAGAAGCTGGTCGTGCCGCACCAGCTGATCCTGCCGGATGCCCCCCGCGAGGGCATAGTGCTGAACGTCGCCGAGATGCGCCTCTACTACTACCCGAAGGGCAAGAAGGTAGTGGAAGTGCTGCCGATCGGCATCGGCCAGCTCGGCACCGACACCCCGGAAGACTGGGTGACCAGCGTACAGCGCAAGAAGGCGGGCCCGACCTGGACCCCGACCGCCAAGATGCATGCCGAATACGCCGCCCGCGGCGAGACCCTGCCTGCGGTCTGGCCGGCCGGCCCGGACAACCCCATGGGGCTGTTTGCGCTCTACATCGGCAAGATGTACGCCATCCACGGCACCAATGCCCAGTTCGGCATCGGTCTGCGGGTGAGCCACGGTTGTGTGCGCCTGCGTAACGACGACATCGAGTATCTGTTCAAGCAGGTACCGGTCGGCACCCGCGTCCAGTTCGTGAACCAGCCGATCAAGGCCTCGGTCGAGCCGGATGGCAGCCGCTACCTGGAAGTGCACCAGCCGCTCTCCCGCAGCCAGGAGGAGTTCAACTCCAGCCTGCCGGCACCCTTGCCCATGTCCACTGCTGTGACCCGCTTCATCGCCCACGCCGACAGCGATTCCCAGTTGGTCAAGCAGGCCCTGGAACAGCGCAGCGGCATGCCCATCGCCATCAACCGCTGATCCGGTTGCCCTCGATGTCGAGCCCCGGCCAAGGTCGGGGCTTTTTTATGATGCAGGGGAGGGGATCCCACGGATAAGTCTTTGCACCGCCGGGATATAATCCGGCCTAACCGCTCTTGATTGGTTACTTGATTAGGTGTGAAACGTTTTCCCTGTGTTTTTTATTTGTTAAAAGTGGTTGTGATCAGGCGATCTGCTGATTACTCTAGGCCGGTTTTTTTAAGGAAGAGTTCGTCGCAAGAACGAACACAGACGTCACATAACGGAGTTTTGAATGACAGCTAGCACCCCAATGCTCATCACCTTTTTGGTGTACATCCTCGGGATGGTGTTGATCGGCTTCATCGCCTATCGCGCCACCCAGAACTTTGACGACTACATTCTCGGCGGCCGCCGCATGGGGAGCTGGGTCACCGCCCTCTCCGCCGGGGCCTCCGACATGAGCGGCTGGCTCCTGATGGGCCTGCCGGGCGCCGTCTTCATCGGCGGCATCTCCGAGAGCTGGATCGCCATCGGCCTCACCATAGGTGCCTACTTCAACTGGCGGTGGGTAGCCGGTCGGCTGCGGGTTCACACCGAGAAGAACCGCAACGCCCTGACCCTGCCGGACTACTTCACCTACCGTTTCGAGGACAAGAGCCGGGTGCTGCGCATCCTCTCCGCCCTGGTGATCCTGCTGTTCTTCACCATCTACTGTGCCTCCGGCGTGGTGGCCGGTGCCCGCCTGTTCGAGAGCACCTTCGGCATGAGCTATGACACCGCCCTCTGGGTCGGTGCCGCGGCCACCATCACCTACACCTTCTTCGGCGGCTTCCTCGCGGTGAGCTGGACAGATACGGTGCAGGCGACCCTGATGATCTTCGCCCTGATCCTCACCCCGGTATTCGTCATCATCGCCGTCGGCGGCATCGACACCGCCATGGTGCAGGTAGCGGCACAGAACGCCAGCAACCTCGACATGTTCAAGAACCTGGACTTCATCGCCATCATCTCGCTGATGGCCTGGGGCCTGGGCTACTTCGGCCAGCCCCACATACTGGCGCGCTTCATGGCGGCGGACTCCCACCACTCCATGGTCAATGCCCGCCGTATCAGCATGACCTGGATGGTGTTCTGCCTCGGCGGCGCCGTGGCCATCGGCTTCTTCGGCCTCTCCTACTTCTCCACCTTCACCGAGCAGGCCGCCGGTGTTACCGGCAACCCGGAGCGGGTCTTCATCGAGCTCTCCAAGATACTGTTCAACCCCTGGATTGCCGGCGTGCTGCTCTCCGCCATTCTGGCGGCGGTGATGAGCACCCTGAGCTGTCAGCTGCTGGTCTGCTCCAGCGCCATCACCGAAGATCTCTACAAGCCCTTCCTGCGCAAGAATGCCTCCCAGAAAGAGCTGGTGTGGGTCGGCCGTGCCATGGTGCTGCTGATCGCCGTGGTGGCCATCGCTGTCGCCGTGAACCCGGAGAACCGGGTACTGGGGCTGGTGAGCTACGCCTGGGCCGGTTTCGGTGCCGCCTTCGGCCCCGTGGTGCTGCTCTCCGTGCTCTGGTCGCGCATGACCCGCAACGGCGCCCTGGCCGGCATGCTGACCGGTGCCATGACAGTCATCGTCTGGAAGCAGTTCGGCTGGCTGGGTCTGTATGAAATCATCCCGGGCTTCGTCTTCGCCACCCTGGCCATAGTGCTGTTCAGCCTGCTGGACAAGGCCCCCTCCAAGGCCATGCTGGATCGCTTCGCCGATGCCGAGCGGGAGTTCCAGACCCCCATGGCCGAGGCGATAGCGGTGAAATAACCCCGGTGACCGCCAACAAAAAGCCCCGCAACTGCGGGGCTTTTTTCATGGCGAGGCGGGCTTATTGGCCGCTGACCCGGCACTGCCGGGCGGCTTGGTCATAACGCTCCAGCCTGGCTTCGTTCCCCTTGGTCAGCAGCGTGAGATTCTGCCCCTCATAACGGGCGCCGCTGGCGCTGGGGGCTTCAAAGGCGAGCACCTGCGACTGCTGCGCCCCCTCGCTCAGGTTGATCACGGCGGCGGGCCGCTTGGCCTCGTTGTAGAAGTAGGTCGAGAGCCGGATCCCGCCGTCGCACTGGTAGTCGACCGGGCTTGGCACCCTCAGCTGGCCCCCCTTTATCTGCAGCTCTGTGATGCGCAACTGGTAGCTCTCCTCCACGCATTGGCGCGAGTCGCTCTCTTTCCAGCACTCGTTGCGCCCCTTGAGCCAGCCGCGCTGCATCGCCTTCTCCGTCTTCTGCTGCTCCGCCGACAGCTGGTTCATCGCCTTGGGGTAGAGGGCCGCAAGCTCGTTATCCAGCGCCGCCAGCCCGGCGTCCTGGCAGACAAGCTGCTCGGCCGCGCTGTGGGCCTTGGTGCAGTCAAAGGAAGGGGTGGCGGCACTGGCCAGCAGCGGCATCAAGGCGAGGGTGCCCAGCAACATCTTGGTCATCGAAAAGGCTCCAGCAAGAGGGGATTCCCGCTTACTACAGCACAAGGGCGCCGGGCCGCCGAGGACTTTTTCACCCCAGGCTCCCTTGCCCGCCCCTTTGGGCAGCGCTGCCGACAACCCTGGTCACCTGGGTCGCCGACGCCCTGGCTCAGGGTCGTCGCCGCGCCAACTGCTGCGCATCCTGGCGAGCGGCGGCCCCGGCTTGCGTGAGCCAGCGCTGGCGCGCCTTTTCATCCGAGGTGTGGACGGGCCCCAGATGCTGGCGGTGGGTCAGCTGTATGCCGCAGAGCCCCAGCACCGGCTTGGCGAGGGTGCGCTCGACGGGGGAGCCCAGCCACCAGCGGTAGTACCAGACAGGGCTGTCCATGGTGAGCAGCAGGCGCGCCGTCTTGCCGGCGAGCAGGCGCTCGGGAAGCGCCTTGCCCTTCTGATAGCGAAAGGCAAATCCCGAGAGCAGCGTTCTGTCCAGCAACCCCTTGAGCCGGGCCGGCAGGTGGCCCCACCAGAGGGGGGCCACGATCACCAGATGGTGAGCCTGCTTCAGGCTCTGCTGCAATACCTGCAGATCGGGCTCGAGGGGCTGCGCCTCGTCATAGCCATGGTGCAGATCCGGTTCGAAGGCGAGCTCCCCCACGTGATGCAGGGTGACCTCTGCGCCGCCCTCCTCGGCGCTGCGGGCGTACTCCCGGGCCAGGGCATGGCAAAGGCTGTCGGGTTTGGGGTTGCCGTTGATGATAAGCAGCTTGGGTGTCATGGCGTGGCTCCTGATGAAGTGAGCCCCCATTACACCCCTTGTCCCATGGGACAGAGTCAAGCCACCTTGTGTACCCGTCCTGCAAGCCCTTGCTCAGCCTGCGGGAGCGGCTCGCTCTGGCCAGGGGCGCCATAGCGGCAGGGGTGCAGCGCCAGCAGGGCGGCGCACTGGGTCAGGGATTGATGCTGGCGTTGCAGCTTGGCGATCTCCGCCTCGATCTGCGCCAGCTTGCCCGCGATAAGCTGCTCCACCTTCTGCCAAGGGAAGTGGTCGAGGCTGGTGACGTCCGCGAGCAGGGGAACCAGCTCCCCGAGCTTGCAGCCAAGCCGCTGGGCCTCGCGGATAAAGCCGACCCACTCCAGATCCTCTGCCCGGTAGACGCGATACTTGCCGCGCCGTCTGGGCTCGGGCAGCAGCCCGAGCTGCTCGTAGAGACGGACTGCCTTTGGAGTGGTGCCCGCCAGCCGGGCAAATTCGCCGATATACATGGTGCTGCTCGCAAAGGTTGTTCGAGTAGGGGCTCACTATAGGCCAGTGGCAGGGGGGAATGCATCCCCGTGGGAGAGGGAAGAGTTGGATTGGCAAGGTACACCCACCTTGCTAGTCAAGTCTGCTATCGAGATGGTGGGTGTCGTTGATTTAACGACGTAGAACCTAACTAGGATTTAAGCAGTCCCACATGAGTGATTTGTTAAGGCTACAAATTTTCCATCATAGCCCCAAAACTATTCCATTTTTCCAAAACAACTTTATGTAATGAGTTAGAAACCGAATCTATAGATTGACCGACTAAAAGCGCAGCCGAATTAAAACCTTGCAGGCTAGAATTCACCTCAATTTGAATACTTCCTTGCCCGAACATATGGGAAATACCATCAACAGGATTAGAGTATCCCTTAAATAGCCCTTTCAATATACCACCGAACCCTGAGTTTGTTTCCAACACATTGAGGTGAGCTATCGCTAAGACTGTAGTGGTCTAATCATCCCGGACACCATTTTAGGTGGTACAGTCGCCACCATGACTTGAGGTGTTCAATGACAAGATTACGTCGCTCATTTACTGCTGAATTCAAACT
>NZ_JBGLRL010000034.1:0-28214 GCF_041402505.1 Aeromonas sp. S2(2024) | reverse complement strand
GAGTTTGAATTCAGCAGTAAATGAGCGACGTAATCTTGTCATTGAACACCTCAAGTCATGGTGGCGACTGTACCACCTAAAATGGTGTCCGGGATGATTAGACCACTACATGGGTGTCCCAAATTTCTGCCGAAGGAAGTGCGCACTAAAGTAGCGTAAACAGGACACCGGTTTGAGGGCGGTGTCAGGCGATAACTAGATCTGTACACTCATGGTGACCAAGATTGCCCCTTTTGCGAGTATGCCCACACATCCAGTATGAAAAAGTCTTCACAATGGTGTTCCTGTTGAATCTTTCATGTCATCACCAGTATGATTTTTCTAAGCGTCAAGATTTTAATCGTTCGTCTTCAACTTTTTTATAAGAAACACTATGAGGATTTGAATGGCAATCGTTTATAAGAAATTTAGAGATATCAATTTAAACGACCGTTTTTTCGATTCTCTCAAAGAAGATTACCCTCCATTTGCTGGTTGGTTCGAAAAGAAGCATAACGAGTCAGCGTATGTTTCTTACAATCAAATGGGAGTTATAGATGGTTTTCTATATCTTAAGATCGAAGATGAAGAGCTCAGTGATATGACACCAAGGTTTCCACGAGCCCGTCGATTAAAAATGGGGACATTTAAGGTCGATGCTCACGGGACAAAGCTCGGTGAGCGTTTTATGTCTAAAACATTTTTCTACGCGATCGAAAATAATCTCAATGAAATTTACGTAACTGTCTTTGATAAACATCAAGGATTAATATCACTCTTAACACGGCCACAGTTCAACTTTGTTGAGCGATCTCGTAAAAATCAAGAAACACCAAATGGTTATGAAGGTGTTTACTTTAGAAATCTATGAGGAAATAATGATGAGTATACCCACCTACCCTCTTATTAAGTTAGCAAGTAGAAATTTTTTGTTAGCCATCCACCCTAATTTTCATACTCGTCTTTTCCCTGATTCTATCTTAAATAATGAAGATCCAACCATCATTGAGGATGTTTCTCATACAAATAGTATTCATAAAGTTTATTTGACCTCCATGAGAGGAACTGAAAGGCTAAGTGTAGGTGATAATTTACTTATATATAGGACGTCAGATCATTTAGGACCAGCACGGTTTAGATCTGTTGCTACGTCTGTTTGTGTCGTTGAAGAATGCCTCAATATCAATAATTTTGCTACACTTGATGATTTCAAACGCTATTGTGCTCCTTATAGTGTCTTTACAGATAAAGAGCTAAATGAGTTTTACTCTCGTAAAAATTATCCAACTATTATCAAGTTTACCTATAACTTTCCTCTAAATCGGCGAGTAATAAGACAAGAATTATTGGACATTACAGGTTACAATGAAGATAGCTATTGGGGGTTCATGCCTCTAAGTGATAATGATTTCAGGGCGATCCTTAATGCTGGAGGGGTTAATGCGAGTCTTATTGTCAATTAAACCAGAGTTCGCCGAGTTAATTCTCGATGGCGAGAAGAAATTTGAATTCAGGAAGCGTATCTTTAAGGACAAAAGCGTCAGTAAAGTAATTATTTATGCGACAAAACCGGTTGGTCGAGTGATCGGTGAGTTTGATATAGGTGAAATCTTGTCATCTAAACCAAATGAGCTGTGGGATACGACTAAAAAACATGCTGGTATTTCGAGAGACTTTTTTGAGTCATATTTTTCAGATAAGAATATAGGGTTTGCTATCGCAGTAAAAAACCCTAGGAGATATGAGGAGCCAATGCTTCTTGGTGATTTTCTCCCTGGAGCTATCCCTCCACAATCATATCGCTATGTCTAGTAAAAGGCGCATGAATGCGCCTTTTACAATTTCATTCAGAAGATATTGCATTAAAGAACATTTCATATGATGGAGCATGCAATAATGTTATCGGGATTTTGAGTGTTTCAGCGATATGATAAGCATGCTCATGCTCCAGTTTACTGAATGTGGTTACATCAAATGTGATCTCATGAACACCTCTAGCACTGAATCTTTCTTTGATTACTTCTGGAGTGTTTTCTATTAAAATTATTCTGTCCAGCGCCATTTTACGAAAAACATCTTCATCTATCTTAGTAAAGCCTTCCGATTCATCGATCAAAACAAAATGACCGTCCAGCAATAGATCATTTCCTTCAGATTTAATTTCATTCAGTGCACGTATCAAAATTTTTTGATTGTCTACAAGACTAGTTACCTTTTTATCTATCCCCCATGAAGAACCTTTGTATTCTCTTATTAACTCACTAGCACTTCTATGAAGACATTCAGTCTCGGATGCATATTTACTACATAAATAACTTTTTCCGACAGCGTGAATACCTGCAACAAAACAGATCATCTATATACCCCCTTGTGTGCCTTACGCTGCAAACCATTATCTATATCACTAAGTAATGCGGAGTCATACAGAATAAATGACGGGTGAATAAAATTTACTGTTAACAAGAAATTTTATAGCATCATTAAAACTGTCGCTATGAACGCTAGATAAAACCAACCCGGCCTAAGCCGGGTTGGTTATTTCAAAAGGCGTAAGAGATCAGAGCGCTTCCAATCGGGCATACGCCGTCACCAGCCACTTGGCGCCGACCTCGTCGAACTGGATCTGCACCCGGCTCTGCTGGCCGACCCCTTCGAAGTTGAGCACTATGCCTTCCCCGAATTTCGGATGGAGCACCCGCTGGCCGAGCTTGATGCCGCTGGCGTCAAAGCTCTGCTGCACCTCGTTCTGGCTAAAGCGGCCGTACTGGGTGGGGCGGCTGACCTGGGTGCGCAGCCGGATCTCTTCCAGACACTCGGCGGGCATCTCGCGGATAAAGCGGCTCGGCTTGTGGAACATCTCGCGGCCGTAGATGCGGCGGCTCTCCGCATAACAGATGTAGAGCTTCTCCATGGCGCGGGTCATGCCCACGTAGCAGAGGCGCCGCTCCTCCTCCAGGCGGCCCGACTCCTCGGTGGATTGCTGGCTGGGGAACATGCCCTCTTCCACGCCGACCAGCAGCACCAGGGGATATTCCAGCCCCTTGGCGCTGTGCAGTGTCATCAGCTGCACCGCATCGGCATATTCGTCGGCCTGATTCTCGCCGGACTCCAGCGCCGCGTGGGCGAGGAAGGCGGAGAGATCGCTCATGTCTTCCAGTTCGTCCGGACGCTGGTACTGGCGGCAGGCGGTCACCAGTTCGTCCAGGTTCTCCACCCGAGCCTGGGATTTCTCGCCCTTCTCCGCCAGATACATGGCCTTGAGGCCGGAATTCTGGATGGCGATATCCGCCTGCTGGTGCAGGGGCAGCATGCCGACCTGCTCCTCCAGCGCATCGATAAGATCCACGAAGCCGCGCACCGCATTGCCGGCGCGACCGGTCAGCACCTTGTCGTTAAGCAAGGTCTTGGCCGACTGCCACAGGTTCTGGCCCTGATCCCGGGCATTGTTGCGCAGTATCTCCAGGGTGCGCTCGCCGATGCCGCGGGTCGGGGTGTTGACCACCCGCTCGAAGCTGGCGTCATCGCCTCTGTTGTTGATAAGGCGCAGGTAGGCCATGGCGTCTTTGATTTCTTGCCGCTCGAAGAAGCGCAGGCCGCCATAGATGCGATAGGGCATGGCGTCCTGCATCAGCGCCTCTTCCAGCACCCGTGACTGGGCGTTGGAGCGATAGAGGATGGCGCAGTCGGCGAGCAAACCGCCTTTCTCTTTCCAATCCTTGAGACGGCCGACCACAAAGCGGGCCTCGTCCACCTCGTTGAAGGCGGCGTAGAGGGAGATGGGATCGCCCTCGGCGCCCTCGGTCCATAGCTCCTTGCCGAGGCGCTCCGAGTTGTTGGCGATGACGCTGTTGGCGGCTTTCAGGATATTGGCGGTGGAGCGGTAGTTCTGCTCCAGGCGTATGGTCTGCGCCCCCTCATAGTCGGTCAGGAAGCGCTGGATGTTCTCTATCTTGGCGCCGCGCCAGCCGTAGATGGACTGGTCATCGTCGCCAACTATCATCACCCGGCCTGTGTCGCCAGCCAGCATCCGCAGCCAGGCGTACTGGATGCCGTTGGTATCCTGGAACTCGTCCACCAGTATGTTCTGGAAGCGGTCACGGTAGTGCTCGAGGATGTGGGGCTTGTTCAGCCACAGCTCGTGGGCGCGCAGCAGGAGTTCTGCAAAGTCCACCAGACCGGAGCGATCGCAGGTCTCCTGATAGGTCTTGTAGATCTGCTGATAGGTGCGGGTGACGGGGTCGCCGTAGAGATCGATGTCGCCGGGGCGCAGCCCTTCGTCTTTCTTGCCGTTGATGTAGCCCATCACGGCGCGGGGGGCCCAATGCTTCTCGTCGAGGTTGAGCGCCTTGAGCACCCGGCGGATCAGACGGTACTGGTCGTCGGAGTCGAGGATCTGGAAATCCTGGGGCAAGCCCGCATCCAGATGGTGGGCCCGCAGCAGCCGGTGGGCGATGCCGTGGAAGGTGCCTATCCACATGCCGCGCACGCCGTCACCTATCACTTTCTCGACCCGGCCGCGCATCTCGGCCGCCGCCTTGTTGGTAAAGGTCACGGCGATGATGGAGAAGGGTGAGCAACGCTCCACCTGCATCAGCCAGGCGATACGGTGCACCAGCACCCGTGTCTTGCCCGAGCCGGCGCCCGCCAGCACCAGCAGATTGCTGCGAGGGGCCGCCACCGCGTCTCTTTGCTTGTCGTTGAGCCCGTCGAGCAGGGTTGAAACGTCCATCACCACTCCTGTTTATTTATACAGGCGGGGATTATACGGCCTGAGGCGTCAGAGACCAAGTCGAGGTGCGGCACCGGTTCTCCCCTGCCGACAGAAGCGCTCTGGCCGCTGGATTTGGTGCCGATAGAAACCACTTTTTTCATCGAAAGAGGAAAACGCTTGCGCATAACCTCATGAATAGAAACACAAATGTCGTTTGACGCCTATTAATCACAGCATTTAACTCTGCAAACAAACCTAAAAACAAACACTTATAAAGCAATTTGCTTATATTTCAAACCGTTAACGCAAACGTTTTTCCTCTATGATCCCCTTGACCCACAGGCTGGCTCACTTACAGTTAGCCAGCGTGCTTTATGACCTGCCAAGACAGGTTGTGGACCCTCACATAACAATCAAGGATACGATCGTGACTAAAGTGCTCAAGCTGGCCACCGTGGCCGCCCTCACCCTCGCTGCCCTTTCTGCCCAGGCAGCCTCCGAGCCCGCCGTCATCTATGACACTGCTGGCAAATTCGACAAGTCCTTCAACGAAGCCGTGTTCCGCAATGGCGTCGAAGTCTACAACAAGGACAAAGGCGTCAAGGTCAAGGAGTTCGAGCCCCAGAACGAAGCCCAGCGTGAGCAGGGTCTGCGCCGTCTGGCCAGCCGTGGCAACAGCCCCATCGTCGCCGTCGGCTTCAACATGGGTTCCGCGGTAGAGAAAGTCGCCACCGAGTTCCCGAAAACCCAGTTCACCATCATCGACATGGTGGTCGACAAGCCGAACGTCCAGTCCCTCATCTTCAAGGAGCATGAAGGCTCCTTCCTGGTGGGTGCCCTGGCAGCCATCGCCTCCAAGAGCGGCAAGGTCGGCTTCGTGGGCGGCATGGACATCCCGCTGATCCGCAAGTTCCAGTGCGGCTATGAGCAGGGCGCCAAGTACATCAATCCGAAGATCGACGTGTACCAGAACATGACCGGCTCCACCCCGGCGGCCTTTGCTGACCCGGCCAAGGGTGCCGAGCTCGCCAAGTCCCAGTTCGCCAAGGGCGCCGACGTTGTCTATGCCGCCGCCGGCGGTACCGGTATCGGTGTCTATCAGGCTGCTAAGGACGAAGGCAAGCTGGCCATCGGCGTGGATTCCAACCAGAACCACCTGCAACCTGGCACCATGCTGACCTCCATGGTCAAGGATGTTGGCCTGGCCGCGTACAAGTCCTGGGATGAGGCAGCCAAGGGCAGCTGGAAGCCGGGCATCCAGACCCTGGGTCTGGCCGAAGGCGGGGTGGATTGGGCACTCGACAAAGACAACGAGAAGCTGATCACCCCGGAGATGAAAGCCAAGGTTGACGCCATCAAGGCCGACATCATCGCCGGCAAGATCAAGGTGCACGACTACATGAGCGACAACTCCTGTAAGTACTGATACTGCGAGTACTGAGTCTCTGCTACGACTCTCAACCCAGACCGGCCCGCACGGGCCGGTTTTTAGTCTCTACTTCATGACCCGCAAGGACTGCATCATGGACCAGACAGATCGCTATGCCATCGAATTAAGAGGTATCGATAAGCGCTTTGGCGAGGTTTACGCCAACAAGCAGATCGACCTTCAGGTTCGTAAAGGCAGCATTCACGGCATCGTCGGCGAAAATGGCGCCGGCAAGTCGACCCTGATGAGCATCATCTACGGTTTCTACCACGCCGACAGAGGCGAGATGCTGATCGACGGCAACCCCTTCAAACCCCATGGCTCCCAAGATGCGATTGCCGCAGGCGTGGGCATGGTGCACCAGCACTTCATGCTGGTGAACAACTTCACCGTGCTGGAGAACGTCATCCTCGGCGCGGAAAACGGCTGGCACCTGGGCAAGAGCCTGGCGGCGGCCGAGAAACTGCTCGGCGAGCTGGCCCGGGACTATGGTCTCGAGGTGCCGCTGCACGAGAAAGTCGAGGATCTGCCGGTGGGCCTGCAACAGCGGGTCGAGATCCTCAAGGCGCTCTATCGCGGCGCCCGCATCCTGATCCTCGACGAGCCCACCGGGGTGCTGACCCCGCAAGAGGCGGATCACCTGTTCGAGGTGCTCAAAAAGCTGCGGGATCAGGGCGCGACCATCATCCTCATCACCCACAAGCTGCGGGAGATCCTGGCCATCACGGATCAGGTCTCCATCATGCGCCGGGGGGAGATGGTGGCCCACGTCGCCACCAAGGATACCGACAAGGAGCAGCTCGCCGAGCTGATGGTGGGCCGCAAGGTGCGCCTCAAGGTCGACAAGGGCACCGCCCAGCCGGGCGAGGCCAAGCTCAAGGTCGATGGCCTCTCTTACGTCGATGACGCCGGGGTGGAGCGGGTCAAGTCCGTCAGCTTCGCGGTGCGCGCCGGGGAAGTGGTCGGCATCGCCGGGGTCTCCGGCAACGGCCAGTCCGAGCTGCTCAGCCTGCTCGGCGGCATCCTCAAGCCCAGCAAGGGCAGCTTCACCATCGCCGGCGCCCAGAGCCACGAGGTGAGCCTGAGCCATCCGGCCGATCCGGAGCGGGTGCGCAACTTCGGCCTCGGCCACATTCCGGAAGACCGCCACAAGATGGGGCTCATCAATCGCTTCGAGGCGAAAGAGGCCTTCATCCTCGGTTATCACCGCCGCCCGCAATACAACAAGGGCTGGCTGCAGGACAAGGAGGCGATCCGTCAGGATTGCCAGGCCAAGATGGAGAAGTGGGACGTGCGCCCGCCGAGCCCGGAGCACAAGACCGCGAACTTCTCCGGCGGCAACCAGCAGAAGCTGGTGATCGCCCGGGAAGTGGAGCAGGACCCGGATGTGCTGCTGGTCGGCCAACCGACCCGGGGCGTCGACATCGGCGCCATCGAATACATCCACCAGCAGATCATCGCCATGCGCGACAAGGGCAAGGCGGTGCTGCTGGTGTCGGTGGAGCTCGACGAGATCATGAGCCTGTCTGACCGTATCCTGGTCATCGCCGATGGCCGCATCGTCGGCGAGCTGGATGGCGCCAAGGCGGATGAGCGCACCATAGGTCTGATGATGGCAAATATCGTTCCCGACGAGGTGGCGGCAAGCCAACCCGAAGGAGCCGCATCATGAACCAGGTATCCTGCCGTGAAACATGGGGTCTGATGATGGTCAACACACCAGTGCCTGACGAGATTGCCAAGGAGGCCCACTGATGAGCCAAGTACGTATTCCTGCCTGGATCTCCGTGGGCGTGCTGCCCGCGGTCAATATCCTGCTGGCCTTCCTGGTGTCGGCCATCCTGTTCTACTACCTCGACATCAATCCGATCGATGCCGCCGAGATCATGTGGTACGGCGCCTTCGGCACCGGCGAGGGGATAGGCTTTACCCTCTACTACGCGACCGGCTTCATCTTCACCGGTCTGGCGGTGGCGGTGGCCTTCCACGCCGGCCTGTTCAACATCGGCGGTGAGGGGCAGGCCTATATCGGCGGCCTGGGTGTGGGGCTGGTCTGTCTGCTGCTAGGGGACGTGCTGCCGTTCGCCCTGCTGCTGCCGCTCGCCATCATAGCAGGTGGCCTGTTCGGCGCGGCCTGGGCCTTCATCCCGGCCTGGCTGCAAGCCAAGCGGGGCAGCCACATCGTCATCACCACCATCATGTTCAACTTCATCGCCGCCTCCCTGATGGCCTACCTGCTGGTCGACGTCTTCAAGCCGCCAGGATCCATGGCCACAGAGAGCAAGGTGTTCGCCGTGGCGAGCTGGCTGCCGAAGATGAGCGAGCTGGCGGCCGGTTTCGGTGTGGAGATGCCGAACAGCCCCCTCAATATCAGCTTCGTCTGGGCGCTGATCTGTGCGGCCCTGGTGTGGATCTTCATCTGGCATACCCGCTGGGGCTACGAGATCCGCTCGGTCGGCGCCAGTCAGAGCGCCTCCGCCTATGCGGGCATCTCCTACCCCAAGGTGGTGATCCTGGCCATGGTGATCTCCGGCATGCTGGCGGGCTTCTTCGCCCTCAACGTGCTGCAGGGTGAGCTGCACCAGATCAAGCTCAACTTCGTGGAAGGCTTCGGCTTCACCGGCATAGCGGTGGCCCTGATGGGTCGCAACCACCCGGTCGGCGTCATCATCGCCAGCCTGCTGTTCGGCTTCCTCTATCAGGGGGGCGCCGAGCTCAGCTTCGAGTTCGGGGTGGATCGCAACATAGTGGTGGTGCTGCAGGGTCTGGTGATCCTGTTCTGTGGCGCCCTCGAGCACATGCTGCGTCCGCGCATCGAGCAGGTCTACCTGGCCTTCGCCAACCGCTCAGCCGCGCAAGTCAAAGGAGCCTGACCATGTTCGAAATGCTGATTTTGATGCTGGATGCGACCATCCGTACCGCGCCGCCGCTTATTCTGGCCGCGATGGCGGGCATGTTTTGCGAACGCTCCGGGGTGGTCAACATCGCCCTGGAAGGCAAGCTGCTGGCGGCGGCCTTCGCCAGTGCGGCCGCCGCCGCCGTCTCCGGCTCCGCCTGGATTGGGCTGGGTGCCGGGGTGGGGGTGTCCATCCTGTTCGCCCTGCTGCACGGCTTTGCCACCATCACCCACCGCGGGGATCAGGTGGTGAGCGGCATGGCCATCAACATACTGGCGGCCGGCCTGACCGTGACCCTCGGCCGTTACTGGTTCGATCAGGGCGGTCAGACTCCGGCGCTCTCCGGCGATGCCCGCTTCGCCCCCATCGATCTGCCCTTCGCCAAGGAGCTCTATGACGTGCCCGTCGTTGGCCAGCTCTACAGCGAGCTGCTGAGCGGTCACTCCCTGCTGGAGTACGTGGCGTTCGCCGCCGTGCCCCTGGCCTGGTGGGTGCTGTTCCGTACCCGCTTCGGCCTGCGGCTGCGGGCGGTGGGCGAGGCCCCGGCCGCGGTCGATACCGCAGGTATCTCCGTGGTGCGGATGCGCTACACGGCGCTCATCATCGGCGGCCTGCTGGCGGGGATCGGGGGCACCTATCTGGCGGTGGCCCAGACCGCCCAGTTCATCCCCAACATGAGTGCGGGCAAGGGCTTCATGGCGCTGGCGGCGCTGGTGTTCGGCAAGTGGCGTCCCTGGAACGCCATGGCGGCCTGCCTGCTGTTCGGCTTCCTCGACGCTGTCGCTATCCGGTTGCAGGGGGTCAGCATAGGCGACTTCCCGATCCCGGTGCAGGCCATAGAGGCGCTGCCCTACATCTTGACGGTGTTCCTGCTCGCCGGCTTCATCGGCAAGGCGGTGGCGCCCAAGGCGCTCGGCACCCCCTACGTCAAGGAGCGGGAATAGCTTTCCGCCCATACCCAAAATGCAAGAAGGCCCACGACTGTGGGCCTTTTTTTGCGTGCATCATCGCCCCTGGCGCCTCAGTTTATCTTGCCCATCTCGATGGCGAAGCTGGTGGCAAGCTGGGCGAACTTGAGGGCGTGGGCAGCCGAGGGATCCGAGTTCTGCAAGGTGTCCTGGGCGGTGTGGATCTTGGGGTTGTAGTCGTTGAAGCGCGACTCGAACGGCATGGCGGCCGGGTAGCCCTGATTGTGCCAGGAGGCGTGATCCGAGCAGCCGTAACCGCAGCTGTCGTAGCCGTATCGGATCTGGGGCAGATAGGCGTCGAGCAGTTGGGCCAGATAGCCGGTCAGCCCCTGGTCGGTGTAGTCGGTCATGAAGACAATGTCTTCCGCCGATCCCTGGTAGTTGGTCATGTCCAGCTGCAGCGCCGCCAGCACCTTGGTGTTGGTCGCCTTGTAGCGGGTGGCGATGTCCTTGGAGCCGCGCAGCCCCACCTCTTCCGCCGCATAGCCAATGAACTGCAGGGTGCGCTCCGGCTGGCGACCCTGCTCGGCGATGACCCGCAGCACCTCGGTCAGGGTGGCGATGCCGGAGGCATCATCGTCGGCGCCCGGTGCCAGGGTGCGGCTGTTGGGTGCGGAGCCTGCGGTGGAGTCGAGATGACCGCCGAGCACCACCACTTCGTCCGGGTAGCGGCTTCCCTTGAGGGTCAGCACCACGGATTGCTGCGGATAGCCGCTGTGCTTGACCCGGCTGACGCTGGCCCAGGGCAGGGTCGCGCTCAGACTCTGCCACTGGCCGGCCACCCAGTCCGCCGACTGCACCCCTGTGGTGGTGGTGTAGTAGCGGTTGCGCCAGCTCGAGAGCTGGCTGATGGTGCCGACTATCTTGCCCTGATCCAGATGGGGCAGCAGCCGGTTGACGCTGGCCCCCTGGGTCAGCGGCGGGGCACTGAACAGGTTCTGGCTGATGGGCTGGGCCATGCTCTGCAGGGCGTCGGCCAGGGTGCTGTGCACCACGTAACCGCCGCAGCGCTGATGGCCTTCGTGCATCAGGTGGGAGAGGGTGCCGAGCTCGCTCGCCTCGACCTGAGCCAGCTGGACGGGGGCGCCGCTGGCACTGAACAGGGGGGCCAGCTTGGCCTTGACCTGCTTGAGTTCGACACCGCTGTCGGCTCCAACCGTGATCCAGACGGGGTCGGCGGCCTGCACGGCGAGGGGCAGCAGGGGGAGCAAGAGGGCGGTCAACAAGGGTTTCATATCGGATCCTTCCAGATAGAGTGGCGGGCAAATGTGCCAAATGGGTGTCATAAGACGACTGGTCCAGTCTAGCCAAGGAGGCTGACCGGCGACTTTGCCCGTCTGGTGCGGCCGTCCCCCCGTCCGGTGGGGGCCGCTGCAGGATCTGCTGTCTACTGCGTCGGTATCAGGGGAGCGGACGGAGCTTTGTGCTGGCGAGGGGGTTCCACAGGGCGTGGCCGCCGGACAGGACGATGACAGCCCAGGCTGGGTGGCTGACAAAGGGAGCCAAACTGTGCCATATCGGCACGGATAGCCGAGGGGGCATCCATGATGACGCCCCTTGCAGCGATGACCTGCTTCAGGACTGGCCTTCCAATACCCAATGGAGACAGCGCCTTTTTTTATGAGGCGCGTGTTGTCATCCGGGCGTCAGCCTATGGGGCGCACCAGCGCCGGCTGGGCGGGATCGCTGAGCCGTTCGGCGAGGTAGTCCACCAGCAGCCGCACCTTGGGGGAGAGGTGGCGATTGTGGGGATAGAGGGCCCAGATCCCCTCCTCTGGCGCCCGCAGCTCCGGCAACAGTTCGATGAGATCCCCCCGGGCGAGGTGGTCGCTCACGTAGTAGTCCGGCAGCTGGATGATGCCGATCCCCTTGAGGGCCGCATCCAGCAGGGCGTGGCCACTATTGCAGTGGAGCAGGCCGCGCACCCGCACGCTGTGGGGACGACCGTCCAGGGTGAAGTGCCACTCGTCGCCGTTGCCCACCAGACAGGTGTGACGGGCCAGCTCCGAGAGGCTGTTGGGGATGCCGTGACGGGCGGTATAGGCGGGGGAGGCACACACATAAGGCACCCGCTGGGCCAGCTTGCGGGCCACCAGGGTCGAGTCCTTGAGGTGGCCGAGACGGATCGCCAGATCGAACCCCTCGTGCACCAGATCCAGCAACTGGTTGGTGAGGTTGAGGGTCACCTCCAGCTGGGGGAAGCGCACCATGAAGTCGTTCACCAGGGGGGCGATGCGACTCTCGCCATAGGAGACGGGGGCCGTGATGCGCAGCGACCCTTGTGGCACCGCCTGATGGCGCCCCAGAGCCAGTTCCGCCTCGTAGAGGTTGTCCAGCAACTGACGACAGTGACGAAAATAGATCTCGCCGAGCTCGGTGAGCCGCACCTGACGGGTGGTGCGCAGCAGCAGCTTGGCCTGCAACCTGTCTTCCAGCTGCGCCACCTGACGGCTGACCTGCGCCACCGACACCCCCAGCTTGCGCGCCGCCGGGGTAAAGCCCCCCTGCTCCGCCACGCTGACAAATTCACAGACCCCTTCCCAGCCGAACATTATTACCTGTGTGTAAAAGTGATTTGATATTTAGCCTTATTATCACCAAATCGGCGGGAAACTACACTGAATGTCCGAACTCATTTCCGTTCACCCACACAACCACGAGGACATCATTCATGGCACAGGTTCAGAGCATCAAGTGTAAAGCCGCCATCGCCTGGGGACCGGGTCAGCCCCTCTCCATCGAAGAGGTCGAGGTCATGCCGCCCCAGGCTGGCGAGGTGCGGGTGCGGATCGTCGCCACCGGCGTCTGCCACACCGATGCCTTCACCCTCTCAGGGGAAGATCCGGAAGGGGTCTTCCCCTGCATCCTGGGCCATGAGGGGGGTGGCATCGTCGAGTCCGTCGGCGAGGGCGTCACCAGCGTCAAGGTCGGCGATCACGTGATCCCGCTCTACACCCCCGAGTGCGGCGAGTGCAAGTTCTGCAAGTCCGGCAAGACCAACCTGTGCCAGAAGATCCGCGCCACCCAGGGCAAGGGGCTGATGCCGGACGGCACCACCCGCTTCTCCAAGGATGGCCAGCCCATCTATCACTACATGGGCACCTCCACCTTCAGCGAATACACTGTGCTGCCGGAGATCTCCATCGCCAAGGTGGACCCGGCCGCGCCCCTGGAAGAGGTCTGCCTGCTGGGCTGCGGCGTCACCACCGGCATCGGCGCCGTGATGAACACCGCCAAGGTGAAGGAGGGTGAGAGCGTCGCCATCTTCGGGCTGGGGGGCATAGGCCTCTCCGCCGTCATAGGCGCCCGTCTCGCCAAGGCCGGCCGCATCATCGCCATCGACATCAACGAGAGCAAGTTCGAGCTGGCCCGCAAGCTGGGCGCCACCGACTGCATCAATCCGAACGATTACGACAAGCCCATCCAGGAGGTGATCGTCGAGATGACCGACGGCGGCGTCGACTTCTCCTTCGAGTGCATCGGCAACGTCAAGGTGATGCGCGCGGCGCTCGAATGCTGCCACAAGGGCTGGGGCGAGTCGGTCATCATAGGCGTGGCCGGCGCGGGTCAGGAGATCAGCACCCGTCCGTTCCAGCTGGTCACCGGCCGGGTCTGGCGCGGCAGCGCCTTCGGCGGGGTGCGCGGTCGCAGCGAACTGCCGAGCTATGTGCAGCGCTACATGCAGGGTGAGTTCAAACTGGACGACTTCATCACCCACACCATGCCGCTCGAGCAGATCAACGAGGCGTTCGATCTGATGCACGAAGGCAAGAGCATCCGCACCGTCATTCACTACTGATCCCATGAGCGCCCCGCCCATCGATGGATGTGCGGGGCAGAGGAGTTCGTCGATGAATCTGGACATCATCAGCAGCAACAAGAGCTTCGGTGGCTGGCACAAGCAGTATCGCCACCGCTCCACCGTGCTCGACTGCGAGATGCGCTTCGCCATCTATCTGCCGCCCCTGGCCCTCACCGGCCAGAAAGTGCCCGTGCTCTACTGGCTCTCCGGCCTCACCTGCACCGACGAGAACTTCATGCAGAAGGCGGGGGCCCAGCGCATCGCCGCCGAGCTCGGCATCGCCCTGGTGGCGCCGGACACCAGCCCGCGCGGCGAGGGGGTACCGGACGACCCCGGTTACGATCTCGGCATGGGGGCCGGCTTCTATGTCAACGCCACCCAGCACCCCTGGCGGGCGCACTACCAGATGTATGACTACGTCACCCGGGAGCTGCCCGAGCTCATCGAGACCCACTTCCCGGTCTCGACGAGACGCGCCATCAGCGGCCACTCCATGGGGGGCCACGGGGCGCTCATCGCCGCATTGCGCGAGCCCGGCCGCTACCGCTCGGTGTCGGCCTTCAGCCCGATCAGCCACCCGAGCCGCGCCCCCTGGGGCCAGAAGGCGCTCGGTGCCTATCTCGGCAACAACCCATTGCTGTGGCAGGAGTGGGATGCCTGCCAGTTGCTGCGCCACCACGACTGCCAGCCCCTGCCAACGCTGGTGGAAGTGGGGCTGGACGATCCCTTCCTGACAGAACAGCTCGGCATCGACGCCCTGGCCGAGATAGCGGCCGCCAAGGCCTGGCCGCTGGAGCTCCATCGCCATGCCGGCTATGACCACAGCTACTACTTCGTGGCGAGCTTCATCGAGGCGCACCTGCGCTTTCACGCCAGCCACCTCGGCGACCCGGCCCGGAAGTGATGCGAGCCACAGGCCTGCCAAAACACATCAAAAAAGGCCCTGCGGGGCCTTTCTTCTATTGCTGGTTTTCATCGCAGGAGCTCAGCTCCCCAACCGGCTCACCTGACCCGAGCCCGCGATCTCGCTCTTGAGCTCGGGATCCCCCCAGTAGTTGACCGAGCCGGCGCCGGCGATCTCGATCTTGAGCCGCTCCTGCACCCTGAGTTCCACCTCGCCGCTGCCCGCGATATTGACCTCGGCCTCCTGGCTCAGGAGCCGAGCCCCCAGCACGCCCCCCGAGCCCGCGATGTTCAGCTCCATGGCCCTGACCGAGCCCTCCCCCAGATCCAGGTTGCCCAGACCGGCGATGTTGCCCTCCAACCGGTTCATCTCCAGCCCGCTGGCGACGATGTCACCCGTGCCCGCCACCGACAGCACCAGTTCATTCCCCTTGAAGTCATGCAACTCGCCATTGCCGGTGCCCGCCAGCGCCAGCTCATGGAGCTCGGGCAGGGTGATGGTGATCTCCAGCGGCTCGCTGGGGGCCAGTCGATAACCCTCCTTCACCTCTATCTCCAGCTTGTCGTCTTTCTCGCTCAGCTCCAGGTAGGGCAACAGGTTCTCCTGCCCCCGGATATGGATGCCGCGCGCCTCCCCCGCCACCAGCTGGATGTTGGCAGGCACCCCCGCCAGTACCCGGGTCACCTCCCGGCCCAGGGGGTGCTGCTGCTCCACCAGGGCCCCGGCCCCGCTCACCTTGACGTCATCCTGCCAGCTGCAACCACCCAGCCCCAGGGCCAGCACGGCTCCCATCATCCATTTCATCGCCACTCTCCTCGTTGTATGTTGGCAAACGCGATTCTTGGTCCGCGCAGCCTGGTGAAGGGGCAATTGCAAACCACATGCCATAGAACCAAGACTATGATTTTCAACTAAAAATCATATTTCATGTTCACTACACCCTTTATCTTTGAGAGCCATTCAGACCATATGTTGGTCAAACTCACCATACCCGAACGGGGGGATCCTGCCTGCTGACAGGGTTGCCCACAGCCGGGAGAGGAAGTTTTTGGTTGCCGCCCCGGTCTGTTGAGCCAATAGTGATACCTTGTGCGTATAGAGCTCTCCACCGATGCATTTGTCACTGCCTACAAGGAGTCAGAGCGTGACCCAAGTCAGCCACCCATTCGCCAGCCCAGGCGACCTGCCAGCCCCGACCCGTACCCTGCGGCTCGACGGCGACGATCCCGAGCACAAGCGTCACGAGCTGCTCAACTACTTCTGTCAGACCTTCGATCTCTACGACAGCCTGTTTGACTGCCTGGCCGATGAGCGGGCCTGGTTCAACAAGGCGATCCCCCTGCGCCACCCCCTCATCTTCTACTACGGCCACACCGCCGCCTTCTTCGTCAACAAGCTGCTGGCGGCGCGCCTCATCGACAGCCGTCTCGATCCCCGCATCGAGGCCATGGTCGCCATCGGCGTGGACGAGATGAGCTGGGACGATCTCGACGAGACCCACTACGACTGGCCCAAGGTCACCGAATTGCGCAGTTATCGGGCCAAAGTCCGCACACTGGTTTGCGACTTCATCCGGCGGATGCCGCTCACCCTGCCCATCGACTGGCAGAGCCCGGCCTGGGTCATCCTGATGGGCATAGAGCATGAGCGCATCCACCTGGAGACCTCCAGCGTGTTGATCCGCCAGCTGCCCCTGGCCTGGGTGCAGCCACAACCTTATTGGCCCGCCTGTACCGAAGCACGCCATCGCCGTGACGAGGTGCCCACCAACGGCTTGCTGCCGGTGGCGGGCGGCCGGGTACGGCTCGGCAAACAGGACGCCACCTACGGCTGGGACAACGAATATGGCGAGCGCCACATCGAATTGGCCCCCTTCCAGGCCAGCCGCATGCTGGTGAGCAACGCCGAGTACTTCGAATTCGTGCAGGCGGGTGGCTATGAGACCCGGGCCTGGTGGGACGACGAGGGCTGGGGCTGGTGCCAGTATGCCAGGGCGCGCATGCCCAGCTTCTGGGTCGGTGACCCCAGCGAGCCCGAGCAACTGCAACTGCGGCTGATGACCGAGCAGGTTGCCCTGCCCTGGGACTGGCCGGTGGAGGTAAACCAGCTGGAAGCTGCCGCCTTCTGCCGCTGGAAAGCGGCCCAGACCGGGCTGCCCATCCAGCTGCCGAGCGAGGGAGAGTGGGCGCTGCTGCGCGAGCAGGTGCCCGGGGATCAACCGGACTGGTTGGAGGCACCCGGCAACCTCAACCTGGCCCGCTTCGCGTCGTCCTGCCCGGTGGATGCCTGCCCCCAGGGCAGCTTCTTCGATCTGGTGGGCAACGTCTGGCAGTGGACCAGCACCGCCATCGACGGCTTTGAGGGGTTCAAGGTGCATCCGCTCTACGACGACTTCTCCACCCCCACCTTCGATGGCAAGCACACCCTCATCAAGGGCGGCAGCTGGATAAGCACTGGCAACGAGGCGCTCAAGTCGTCCCGCTACGCCTTCCGGCGCCACTTCTTCCAGCATGCGGGCTTCCGCTATCTGGTCTCCCGTTATCAGGAACCCGTTATCGTGAATCCTTATGAAACCGACGCGCTGGTGGCGCAATACCTCGACTTCCAGTACGGCCCGACCCACTTCGGGGTAGCCAACTACGCCAGCACCCTGGCCAGCCTCGCCAGCGAGCTGTGCAGCAACCACCAGCGCGCGCTAGACATCGGCTGCGCCACCGGCCGCGCCAGCTTCGAGCTGGCCCGCCACTTCCAGCACGTGGACGGGGTGGACTACTCGGCCCGCTTCATCGACGTGGCGCTCGCCCTCGCCAGCCAGGACAGCTTCCGCTATGCCCTGCCCCTGGAGGGGGATCTGGTGGAGTATTGCGAGGCGCGCCTCTCCAGACATGATCTCGGCCGCGAGCAGGCCGAGCGGGTCCACTTCAGCCAGGGGGATGCCTGCAACCTAAAGCCCAGGTACGAACACTACGATCTGGTGCTCGCCTCCAACCTCATCGACCGGCTGCGGGAGCCCGCCCGCTTCCTGCGCGACATTGCTCCCAGACTGCGCAGCGGCGGCCTGCTGGTGCTCACCAGCCCCTACACCTGGCTGACCGACTACACCCCCAAGGCGAACTGGCTCGGCGGCATCCGGGAGAACGGCGAGGCCCTCTCCACCCATCAGGCGCTGCAACGGCTGCTGGCGGCGGAGTTCGAGGAGCTGTGCCCGCCGAGAGACGTCCCCTTCGTCATCCGCGAGACAGCCCGCAAGCACCAGCACACGGTGGCCCAGCTCACCGTCTGGCGTAAACGCTGACTACGCTGCAAACGAAAGAGGGAGGCCCATGGCCTCCCTCTCTTTATATCCGGGCGTCTTATCCCTCCTGGACCTGGGGCAGGGCCTCCTGCTCGCGGTAGCGGCGGGCCAGCACGGCGCACACCATCAGCTGGATCTGGTGGAAGATCATCAACGGCAACACCATGACCCCGACGCTGGCGGCGGGGAACATGACGTTGGCCATGGGCACACCATTGGCGAGGCTCTTCTTCGAGCCGCAGAAGACGATGGTGATCTCGTCCGCCTTGTTGAAACCGAGGCGGCGGCTGATCCAGACGTTCCAGCAGAGCACCAGGGCCAGCAATACGCAGCTCAGCAGCACTATGCTGGCCAAGTCATACCAACCTACCTGATGCCAGATCCCCTGCACCACGGCCTCGCTGAAGGCCACATAGACCACCAGCAGGATGGAGCTCTGATCCAGCTTGCTGATCATCGGGCGGTGGCTATCGACCCAGCGGCCGATAAGCGGGCGCGACAGATGGCCCACCACAAACGGCAGCATCAGCTGCACCATGATGGCCTGAATGGAGTACCAGGTGTCGACCCCCTCCCCCTGCACCTGGATCATCATCCCCACCAGCACCGGCGAGAGAAAGATGCCGAGGATGCTGGAAGCCGAGGCGCTGCACACCGCCGCCGATACATTGCCCCCCGCCATGGAGGTGAAGGCGATGGCCGACTGCACGGTGGCAGGCAGGGCGCACAGATAGAGGAAGCCGAGGTAGATGGCCGGGCTCAGCCAGTGGGGCACCAGCGGCGTGAGCAAGAGCCCCAGCAGCGGAAACAGCAGGAAGGTGCTCGCCATCACCACCAGATGCAGCCGCCAGTGGCCCAGGCCCGCCAGCAGGTTCTGGCGCGACAGCTTGGCGCCATGCATGAAGAACAGCAGCGCCACCGCCAGCTTGGTCAGCAGAGCAAACCAGACGGCCACCTGGCCCTCGCAGGGGAAGAAGGAGGCCAGGGCCACCACCAGAATCAATACAGAGGTAAAGGGATCCAGACGCACGAGCGGTCTCCGGTGAAAGCAGATCCCGTCCCCTCGCGGGGCCGGTGATCGGGGACGACAGGAAACACAACAGGAGCTGTGGCACAGCTCCTGTTGAAACGAATCCCCAGCTTACCCCGATAAGCGGGAGGCGCAAAGTTGAGCGACTCCCCTTTATCTGCCGGAAATTAAGCAAGCCGGGCTGGCCACCGGATCCGGCCAGCCTTGCGCTTCAACTCTGCTTGGCCAGCTTGCCGCCAGCTCCGCCGGTTGCCAGCTTGCGGGCCTGCCGCTTCTCGAAGCGGGAGATCCACCAGTAGGCCAGCGCCGAGAAGACCGCGGTCATAAAGACGTTGATGAAGAAGGCGCGCACCAGATCTACCCCGGCCGGGAAGGCGGAGGCGCTCATGCTCACCACGAAGATGGCGATCAGCACCGAGACCACCGCCATGCCGAAGGTGCGCGATCCCATGCGGAACTCGCGGGGGGTGTCGTCATGTTTCCAGCGGAACACGAAGTAGGCCACCATGATGAAGATCGGCGGCAGCATGGCGGTACCGGCGGTGAGGTTGATGGCGGTGTTCATCATCTGCTGCACCGACTCCGAACCAAAACCGTTGACCACCAGCATCACGAACACGAAGGCAAACTGCCACCAGGCGGCGCGTACCGGCACCCCGTGCTGGTTGAGCCGGGTGGTCTTGTCGCCGTAGACACCCTGGGGGATCTCGGAGAAGTGGATCTTCACCGGCGCCGAGGTCCACATCATCATGGAGCCGAACATGGCGATGAAGAGCACCACCCCGACCGCGCGGCCCACCAGGGTCTCGGAGAGCCCGAAGTACTGGGCCATGCCGGTGAAGATCTCCACCATGCCGCCGGCATAGGTGAGGCTCTCTCGCGGCACGAACACGTTCACTAGCAGGGAACCCAGCGCATACATGGCTCCTATGACCACACCGGCGATGATGATCACCTTGATGAAGGACTTCTGGCCGCCCTTGACGTCGTTGAGATAGGCCGCCGCCGTCTCGGCACCGCCCGCCGCCTGGAAGATCCAGCACATGATGCCGAGGGTCGCCCAGTTGACGGTGGGGGTCATGGCCTCCAGGGTGATGGGCTGGGCCGCCACATGGTCACCACCGAGCGCCATCAGGGCACCCAGCACATAGATGGCGAACAGGGCGAAGACGCCGTAGGCCACCAGTTCGGCAATCTTGCCGAGCCAGCTCGCCCCCTTGGTGGAGATATGGGTCGCCGCCGCAAACAGCACGATGGAGATGATCGAGGTGACGGTCGGCGAGAAGCTGTACTCATAGCCCAGCATGGCGTAGGAGGCGTAGGCGATGACGTTGGGCAGCAAGGAAACGAACCAGAACAGGTTCACAAACCAGTAGAGGAAGGAGCCCAGATAGGCCATCCGGGTGCCGAGCGGTTTTTTCAGCCAGTCGTACATCCCCGACTCGGAGTTTTTATTGGCCGAGACGAACTCGGCGATGATGAAGACGAACGGGATGAAGTAGACGAGCGTGGCCAGCAGGAAGATGGGGGCCGAGCTGAGCCCCAGCTCGATGTTGTTGTTGACGATGTTGCGCACGTTGAACACGGCGGCAAAGGTCATCGACAACAGGGCAAACTTGCCTATGGTGCCGCGTACGGATTCAGACATATGTCCTCCAATGGACTCGCGCTCCCTGCGGGTAACGCTGTGACTCTGTGATGTGTTCAGCAAGGGTCTGTCGGCCCCGCGCTTTACTCTCTTGTTATGATCGGGCCGTTTGGACGGCCTCGTTGGTGAACCGGTGCAGTCTCCCGCACCGGCTCGCAATACCAGTCAGACGATCGGAGTGCCCGGCGCCATCGGCACCCGGGGCTGCAACAGCACGCTCTGGCTCTCGTCCAGGGTCTCGGCGCACAGCAACATGCACTCGGATCGCTCGCCGCGCATCTTGGTGGGCTTCAAGTTGGTCAGCACCACCACCTCGCTGCCCATCAGTTCCGCTTCGCTGTAATGGGGCACCAGGCTGGTGACGGTCTGCAGCGGCCGCTCGCCCCCCACGTCGATCTGGACGATATAGAGTTTGTCGGCCCCGGGGTGGCGCACCACCTCCAGCACCTTGCCCACCCTCATCTCGACCCGTTTGAATTCGGCAAACTCGATCGTCTCGCTCATTCCTTTCTCCTTGTGTCCGGTTCTTGTGCTCAATGGAGCAACGGGTAACGGGTGGCCGCAGCCACCCGGTTGATCTCTCCTGGCCACGGGGGCCGGTTTGGTCAGGGTTATCGTCAGGATGCCCGGACGGAAATCTGGCTGGTCGGCTGGGCCTCTTTCACCCGCGCCTCAGCACTCAGGGAGGCTTCGTAGCGGTTGTATTTCCACCAGGCAAAGCCGAGGAAAATCACGATCCCGCCGACGTTGTAGAAGATGATGGTCATGATGTCGGCGCCGGTCGGGAAGGTGGAGGCGAGGAAGCCCACCGAGAAGATAGCGATCTGCACCGACACCACGGCGATGCCGGTGGTGCGCGAACCCATCTTGAAATCACGCGGCAGGTGATCCAGCTTCAGGCGCAGATTGAGGTAGGCCAGCATGATGAACAGCGGCGGCAGCATGGAGGCGGCAGCGGTCATGTTGATGACGGTGTTCATCAGATCCTGCGCGGTGTTGGAACCCAGGGTCGGGATCACCATCAGCGGCAGCACGATGAGGAACTGGATCCAGGCTGCACGGGCAGGCACGCCATTCTCGTTCAGCTCGACCGTCTTCTTGCCGAAGATGCCGGCCGGAATTTCGGAGAAGAAGATCTTCACCGGAGTCGCCGTCCACATCAGCAGGGAGCCAAACATGGCGGTGAAGGAGACCAGCCCGACGAAGCGGTTCATCAGCACGGTGGGCAGACCGAAATGGGCCGCCAGTCCCTCGAACACCTGCACCGAGCCACCGGTAAATTTCAGGGTGTCGCTATGGACAAACACGTTGATCAGCAGGGAGGCGATGGAGTAGAGCACACCAATGAAGAGCCCGGCGACGATGATCACTTTCACGAAGGATTTGGAGCCCCCTTTCACGTCATTGACGTAGACCGCCACCGACTCGGCGCCACCGGCTGCCATAAAGATCCAGGTGGTGATGCCGAGGAAGGCCCAGCTGAAATCGGGGACCATGACTTCGACCGTGATGGGGTCGGCCGGTTGTACACCACCGACTAACGCCACACCTGCCAGCAGAATGTAGGAGAGGGTCAGCAGCAGCATCAGAGACGAAGTCACCGAGGTGATGGGGCCAAGCAGCTTGGCGCCATTGGTGGAGACATAGGTGGCGAAGGCAAACAGCACCATGCTTAAGAAAGTGGTCGCCAGCGGGGTGAAAATGTATTCGTAGCCGAGGAAGGCATAGGAGGCGTAGGCGATCACCCGCGGCAGCAAGGAGGTGAAGAAGAAGAGGTTCACGAACCAGTAGGTGTAGGCGGAGATAAAGGCCCAGCGCCCGCCGAGGGAGCTCTTCACCCAGGCATACACCCCCGCTTCGGAGTTTTTGTTCAGTGACACAAACTCCGCAATGATCAGGCAGAACGGAATGAAGTAAAAAAGGGTGGCCAGAAAGAACATCGGGGCCGAGGCCAGACCGATTTCGATGTTGTTGTTGATGACGTTGTTGAAGCTGAATACCGCCGCGAAGGTGAGCGACAGCAGACCAAATTTGCCTATCGTATTCCGTTTGGAATCAGACATGGTGCATCTCCAGACCTGTAGTTATTGTCTGCCAAAAGGCGGGGCATGAGTTGTAGGGTGGCCCCGCCCTTCCGGCTTTTATCAGTGCAAAAACAGCGGCGTGTTATTTGTTTTTGAAGTAGCCGCCTTCGACCGTGACCTTGATGATCAGCTTGCGCACAGGGGCATCGCCTGCGAAGCGGTAGGCTTCGTCGTTCTCGAAGATCACCACCTGACCCTTGCCGACTTTCAGGCGCTCACGCACCTCACCGGCCAGCCACTCGCGGTCTCTGGTGTCGTCATAGGCCTGCTCGACCTGCAGCTCGCTCTTGGCAGCCCACTCCACCGTCTCTGTCCCTTCCAGGTAGTAGTGAACGTCGAAGTAACGGCGCTGCCCCTCGAACAATGAGGTGGCCGGGCTTGCCCCCTCCTGCAAGCGGTAGGTGAGGGAGTCACCAATGGAGTGGCAGATGCCGGGCTTGAGGTTCGGCAGGTTGTTGATGGCCTCTACGCAGCGGCCCCACTTCTTGCCCTCCCGGTAGATATTTTTGAACTGGGTCAGGTTGCCTAAGGTGATCATGCGAGGTTCCTCCCGCCGTTGATGGTGAGATCGAGCCCGGCCAGCGCAGCCGGATTGAGGTTGCCACGGGCGATGGGTAGCAGGGTCAGGCCGAAGCTGAATGGCTCGAAACGCACTCGCCAGGAGTCCAGCACCTCGGAACCCCAGGAGTTGGAGCCCAGCCCCAGCACCTTGTGATCCAGATTGAGGGTGAGATAACCGCAGGGCTCCAGCTCGTTGATGTGCTGCGCCGCGTGGATATGCTCCCAGCTGTAGGGCCAGACGCTCAGGTTGATGGGGGCATCCGGCCGCACGTAGAGACCGGCGCCGTGACGGTTGGTCAGGGTCGCCCAGCGCACCTGCTGGCGGTTGCCGTTGTCCTGCGGGAAGGGGTAGTGCTCCCACATCTCGCCGACTGTGCTCTGGAAGCTGTCGATCCAGTTGCTCTGGCGGCTGTCCTGATAGTTCTCGCCCGGCCCCATGCCAAGGTAGTGCACCCGGTCGAGATCCTGACGAATGCCCAGCTCGAAGCCGATCTTGGGGATGATGTCGTCATAACCGCCGTAGGGTTGACCGGACAGTGCCACATGCAGCTGGCCGTTCGGGCTCAGGGTGTAGACGTAGCGGCAGCGCATGCCGAAGTCGAACACCGGCGGCGCGATCAGGCTCTCGACCGTCACCTCGACCGCCTCGCCCAGCTGACGCCAGCTCAGGGTGCGGAAGTGCTCCTGCATGATCTGCAGGTGGTTCGGGTGCCACAGGCTCTCGTACTCCTGCTTGTGGTTGTCGATCATCGGCTTGAAGAAGGTGAGACGCGGCGCGCGCTCGATAAGCTCATTGCCATCCTGCTGCCAGCTCACCAGCTTGCCATCGAGACGCGAGAAGCGCAGTGCAAAGCCGCTGCCGCTCAGGGTCAGGTCAAGCCGTTCATCGGCAATCTGCAACGGGGTTGCGTTGGGATTGGCAAAGGGCTGCAGCTGACGAGTCGACTCTTTCAGCTGGAGCTGATACTGACCCAGCTCATGCTCCGCCGCGCTGTAGCGGGTGGCACTGGCCTTGATGACCCGCAGCTGGACGAAGGTTTCCCGCCCATCGAGCGCGGGCAGCTCGAGTTGCAACTCGGTGGTGGCACCGGGAGCAACCCCTTCCAGCCGGATTTGCTGGCTGGCCAGCAGTTCGCCCTCGGCCTTCACTTCGACCAGCAGACGGATGTCGTCGAGATTGGAGAACCAGTAGCGGTTTTCCACCGCCAGCTTGCCACTCGCCAGATCCAGCGCCCGCACCTTGACCGGGCAGATCACCTGCTTGTATTCGCGCAGGCCCGGCCCCGGGGTCTGATCCGGATAGATGAGGCCATCCATGCAGAAGTTGTAGTTGTTGGGGTAGTCGCCGTAGTCGCCGCCGTACTTGTAGACGGGGCGCCCCTGCTCATCCTGATCCAGAATGCCGTGATCGCACCACTCCCAGATGTAGTGGCCCTGAATGTGAGGATGACGGTCGAACACCTGCTGGTATTCACTGAGGCCACCCGGGCCATTACCCATGGCGTGGGCGTACTCGCAGATAATGCGCGGCTTCTCCATCGGGAACTCGCCGAAGCAGTTCATCTGGGAGACGCGGGAATACATGGTGCTCACCACATCCACCACCTCGGCATCGCGATCCTCTTCGTAGTGCACCAGCCGGGTCGGGTCGATCCCCTTGCAGCGCTGGTACATGGCTCTGATGTTGCAGCCGTAGCCGGACTCGTTACCCAGCGACCAGATGATGATGGAGGGGTGGTTCTTCTGGGCGTGCACGTGGCGCTCGATGCGATCCACGAACACCGGCTCCCAGAAGGGGTCGTCGGTGATGCGGCTGAGATCGCCGACGTTGGCAAAGCCGTGGGTCTCCACGTCGGTCTCCGCCATCACGAACAGGCCGTACTGGTCGCACAGCTCGTAGAAGCGCGGATCGTTCGGGTAGTGGGCGGTGCGCACCGAGTTGAGGTTGTGCTGTTTCATCAGCACGATGTCGCGCTCCACCCGATCCATGCCGACCGCGCGGCTCTTGAGGTGGTCGTTGTCGTGGCGGTTCACCCCGTGCAGCTTGAGGTAGTGGCCGTTGACGTAGAAGAGGCCATCCTTGACCTTGATTTCACGCACCCCGACCCGCTGCGGGATCACTTCCAGCAGCTCGCCCTGACCGTTGTAGAGGGAGAGTTGCAGCTGGTAGAGGTAAGGGTCTTCGGCGCTCCACAGATGGGGATTGGCCAGATCCAGCGTGAAGCGACAATCACACTTGCCGTCAATGGCGAGATGGTCGAGCGAGCCGCTGGCGATCTCGCGGCCCTGATCCAGCAGCGACCAGACCAGACGGTGATCCCGAGCAGCCGCCCCCAGGTTCTCGAGCTGGATATCGCAGCTCAGGGTGGCGCTTTGATTGTCCTCGGCCAGCGCGGTGCGGATGAAGAAATCCTGCACATGGGCGGCCGGTTTGCCCACCAGATAGACGTCACGGAAAATCCCCGCCATCCACCACATGTCCTGATCTTCGATATAGGTGGAATCGGCCCACTGCATCACCCGCACCGACAGCAGGTTCTCGCCAACCTTGGCGTAGGCACTGATATCGAACTCAGCGGTGAGGCGACTGCCTTTGCTGAAGCCGACATAGTGGCCGTTCACATAGACCTCGAAGTAGGTCTCCACCCCGTCAAACTTGATGATCACCTGCTCGCCATCCCAGGCCGGGCTCAGCGTGAAGCTGCGCTGATAGGCGCCGGTTGGGTTGCTGGTCGGTACGAAGGGCACGTCGATGGGGAAGGGAAAACCTTCGTCGGTGTACTGCAGATTGCCATGTCCTTCCATCTGCCACATGTTGGGCACGGTGATCTGGCCCCAGTCGCTCATGGTGCTGTGATAGAAGGCTTCCGGCACCTGCAGGGGGTGGTCGAAGTAGTGGAACTGCCACTGACCGCTAAGGCCCAGAAAACGGCGGCTCAGCTCGCGCTGCATGGTGGCCGCCAGCGCGTGGTCGGCATAAGAGAAGAAGTAGGCACGCGGAGCCAGCCTGTTTTCACCAACGAATTGGACGTTTTCCCAGTTATTCACATGTCCTCCCGGAACAAGGCAACGTTAACTGGGTAAACTTTAGATAAACATTTACTAAATATCAGTTTTGGATCGATAAAGTTTTAACCTGATCACAATGGCTGGATGGTTTTGTGAGCGAGATCAGAATCGGAGGATAAAAGGGGATAAAGCAGGTAGTGATGGCATGGATGTTGATAAATGCAGCCAAAAAATGGCTAAAACCACTGTAAAACAATGCATTATGCATTTATCAGGAGAAATAAGGGAGAGAATGATGAAGGGATAAGGCCGCGCCACCGCAAGATGGCGCGACTAAAACAGGCTTTATTTTACTAAAATCAACGAGTGGTGCCACGCAGAGTCAGGCGACTCGGCACCAGTACCCGAAGGGGAATATCACGCTCGTCACGCAGCCGTTCGACCAGTAGATTGACCCCCTGGGAGCCCATCAACTCGGAGTGGATCCGCACAGTGGAGAGCGGCGGGAAGGTGAACTTGGCGGTCGGAATATCGTTGACGCTGATCAGCTCAATCTGCTGGGGAATCGCCAGCCCCCTCTCGTGGATGGCCCGCAGCACCCCAATGGCGATGGAGTCGGAGGCGACGAACAGCGCCTTGGGCCAGTCCCCTGCCAGCATCTCTTTGGCCAGCCGGTAGCCGGAGGCGCTGGAGAAATCCCCGCGATAGAGATCGCTCTCCTGCACCACCCCCAACCGCTGACCGTAGTCGAGGAAGGCCAGTTCACGGAGATCCGGCGCCTCATCCTGACCCCCTATATAGCCGATGCGGCCATGCCCCTGGGCGATGAAGAAGTCCACCACCTGCTGGCTGATGAGCGCCAGATCCACATCCACGGAATCAAATTCCCCCTGGGAGCGGCAATCCACGAACACCAGCTGGGCAGAGAGAGAGTGGAGCGCTGCCAGGCGCTCCTCGGGCAGGTGGCCGATGACCAGGATGCCGTCGACGGCGGAGAGCTCACGCCCCTCGGCACCGTTGTAGAAATGGGTCAGCTCTATGTTGAAGCGGGCGCACTGGGTCTCGATGCCGTAGCGAATGGCGAGATAGTAGGGGTCATTGACCTCTGTGCTCTGGGGGTAGGCATAGACCGCCAGAAAGTGCAGCTTGCTCTTGTGCACCCCCTTGCGGGCGCTACTGGTCTTGTACTCCAGCCGCTCGGCAATCTCGAAGATCTTCTGCCTGGTTTCTTCCTTGACGCTCAGCGTCGGATCTTCATTGAGCACCCGCGACACAGTGGCCTGGGACACCCCCGCCTCCTGTGCAATTTCCTTCAACGTGGCCATGCATACTCCTCTGGCGATGACTCCCGACAATACCTGACCAAGAGTAACGGGCAAGCCGCTGACAGCCCAGCATTTTTACTAAAAGAAGCCGGACTGCATCGAAAAAATCCCAAAGCAAAAAGGCCTCCCGAATGGGAGGCCTCTTCTAAATAGGTGCCTGACAGTGTCCTACTCTCGCATGGCGAATGCCACACTACCATCGGCGCTACCGCGTTTCACTTCTGAGTTCGGCATGGGATCAGGTGGTTCCACGGCGCTATTGCCGTCAGGCAAAAGCTGTATTACTTAATAATGGTGCTGATACCCAGAGTCGAACTGGGGACCTCATCCTTACCAAGGATGCGCTCTACCAACTGAGCCATATCAGCACACTAACCGGTAAAGACCGCACTGTGTGCGCTATCTAAATCTTCTGTCCAACACAACCTGACGTTGTATCGCGACCAACTACATCGCTGTAGTTGCTTAATTGAAGCCTGGCAGTGTCCTACTCTCGCATGGCGAATGCCACACTACCATCGGCGCTACCGCGTTTCACTTCTGAGTTCGGCATGGGATCAGGTGGTTCCACG
>NZ_JBGLRL010000033.1:0-28311 GCF_041402505.1 Aeromonas sp. S2(2024) | reverse complement strand
CATGGCAGAATCTGCTCCATGCGGGACAAGAAAATCTCTTTTCTGGTCTGACGGCGCTTACTGCTGAATTCACTGTCGGCGAAGGTAAGTTGATGACTCATGATGAACCCTGTTCCATGGCTCCAGATGACAAACATGATCTCATATCAGGGACTTGTTCGCACCTTCCTTAGGGGAATCTGAAAATTTTCGGTTGTGTTGAAAATATTATTTTATCTTCTCTGTCGAATATCTCATTTCTAGAGGTATGGGGTTGCTACCGCACGGATTTCAGCTTCCGTTGTGCTGCTTTCAAGCAGAATTAAAAAGAAATGAACTATAACCACTCCCTGGCTACCTTTGGGACTCTGAGGGTCGGATGAGTAGCCTATCAAACGCTGACTGCTCCTGTTGAGTAAAAACACAGCCGATCCGTGGGATTTGAATGAAATCTTGATGGCGGTCAGATTTTGACGCGGAAAGGTCGAGAGAAACGGGGGAGGGGAGATGGCTTCTCTTCTTGTTGCTGCATCGCCCGGCCAAGCAAGTCATGTGTTATCTCTTGCTCATCAATGCCTTGTAACAGCTGGTTACAGATCTTGCGTCGACCGGCGAACCCTTCCTCCAGTAAATTCAGCGGCAATTGAATGCACCTCACATAACAAAGCAATTGCAAGGAACAAGAGTCATGAGAATGCACCACAAAGCCATGCTGGCCATCGCCTGCACCGCCGCCTTGTCCGCCTGTGACAGCGAGAAGGCGGCCAACAGCATCGCCAAACGCGTGCCGATGCTGACATCTATGAGTCGAACCTGCTCAGCCGCGATGGCGGTCAGGGGCAAGGCTCAGTAGCCCGTCATCTCCAGATAACCCAGCCCTTGGGCATCCCCTTCGACAGTCACGGCCCCTTCCCAGTAGTCAAAGCGGCCCGTCATGGCCTGATTGGGCTGGCGTGCACGGATGGTGAGCTTGATATCGGCGGCTTCCAGCTGCCACTCGACGGGGTAGTCCTGCCCCTTTGGACCGCGCCAGGTCTTGCCCGGGGTGAGGACGATGGATTCTGGAGCGAGTAACCGGCTGCTGCCGTCTCGTTCAATCAGGATGCCGTAGCGGTTCTCCGGCTCAGTGTGGCCCGCTTTGGTGCGCAGGCGAAACAGCATCAGCTCGCGGCCATCTTCAAATTGCAGCGAAAACCAGTCCCAGCCCGATTGCCACTGGGCCAGTACCGAGCTGCTCCACTCGTGATCAAACCAGCCCTGGCCTGTGACGGCGCGGGTCTCCCCCTCCAGGGTCAAGGTGCCGCTAAGCGTCAGGCGCGGGTAGGAGTAGTAGAAGGAGGCGTTGCCCGGGCTCTTCTCGCTGTAACCCGCTTTGCCTTGCAGCACCACTGGCTTGGCGGCGCTCACCCTGAGGTTCAACTCACCCATCTTGCTCTGCACCTTCAAGGTGGCGGGAAAGAGCGATTTTCCTTCAGAGGCAAGCACCCACTCTCTTAGCCAGTATTCGCCGCCGCTGGCCCCGGCGAGCCCTGGCCCCTGGCGGCTGGTGCGCTCATCCTGGCGGTGGCTGCCACGGGCGAGATCCGTGATGGCGAACTGGGCCAGCCAGAGCTGGGGGCTGAGCCAGGGGTTGTCCGATGTGATCTGCTGCTCGATACCTTGCCGAAACAGGGTCCATTGCATGCCGTAGTCGCGCCCCTGCTCGTCTTTCAGGTTGCCGGTGAGATACCACCACTCGGATCTGTAGTCGGGGTGGGCGCCGTGATCGGCGGGCAGGCGGATGGGCTGGCCCGGCTCGGCCTTCCTGAACTGATCGCTGCCGCCCCCGAGCAGGGTGCCCAGGTCGCTGGCACCGACCGTAGCGCCATGGAGGATGCAGGCAATCATCAGCGGCCACTTCCAACTCAATTTCATACCACTCTCCTTGCGGCGTACCAGGAGGCGAGCGCCCCGCACAGGGGGGCGAGCAAGAGCGCCGTGACGGCGTGCAAGGGGGCGGCCTCGAAGGCGAGACGCCAGCCAAAGGCGCGGGGGTTGACCACCTCAATCAGCACCCAGGCGAGGCCATAGCCCACCGGCAGGGCCAGCAGCGCCGTGAGCAGCCCCAGTCCCGCACCCTGCCACACCAGCAGGCGGCGGCAGTGGCGGGGGCCTATCCCCAGGCTCTGCAGTGTCTGCAACTCGCCACGGCGGGCCAGCCCCAACACCATAAAGGCGGAGCCGATGCCGACGAAGGCGATGCCGAGGATCAGCAATTTCAGCAATTCGGTCACCACAAAGGTCTGATCGAACACCTTAAGCGCCGCGGCGTGGATGGCGGGGGCGGGCAGCAGGTTCACCCGCTCGCCAAAACGGGCACGCAGCCGATCGCTTAGGCCCTCGGGATCCGTGCTGAAGAGGGCGAGGGATTGCACCGCGCCCCCTTCGAAGGCGTGCAGTATCTGCCCCTTGTCGCTGCCGTAATCCTGATAGACGCCGGTGACGGTGAGGGCCCTTGGCCCCCCTTCGCTCGTCACATCCAGGGTCTGCCCCACTCTGACCCCGAGGCGCACAGTGAGGGGCTCGCTCGCCAGCACCTCGTCGGGCGTTGCGGGCCAGCGCCCGGCCAGCAACGGATAGGCGGCCTTGAGCTCGGGGACAAAGTCCATCTGCGCCCACTCTATGGGCTGCCCCTGCCAGCGGGCGGGGTGCACGGCGCGGCGGGAGGCGGCACGCACGTCCGGCTCGGCGAGTATAGCGGTCAGTGTCTGCTCGCTCAGCTGGCCTCTGCTGCCTGCCACCCCCTTGGGGGCGCTGACATAGAGGTCGGCGGCGAGCCGCTGGCCGAGCCAGATCTCCACGCTCGAGCGAAAGCTCGACACCATGACCCCGATGCCGATGGCCGCGGCGATGGCAAGCTGCAGCGCCATAACGGCGATGGCGGTGCGATCCAGATGGTATTGGGTCTCGGCCACCCCGAGCCGGACGCTGAGGGGGCCGTGCCCGCGCAGCCGCCCCAGCAGAGCGCGCAGGGCATCGGGCAGGGCGAGCGCCATGGCGAGCAGCCAGCCTCCGGCCACGAAGAGGGCACCCCCCAGGCCGGTTTGCGGCAACAAGAGGCAGAGGGCGCAGAGCAGCAGTATGGCGATGGCGAGCAGACGCCTGCGCCAGGGATAAACCGGCGGGCGGCAGCTCCCCTCCCGCAGTGCAAGAGGGGATTGGCGCAGCAACTGCCACCAGCCGGGGAGGTTGGCGGCAAGCGTCCCCAACAGGCCGATCAGCAGCGCCTTGATGAGACTTGCGGGGGAGAGGCGCAGCAGATCGATGGGGTTGGGGCCATAAAGGTCTGCCAGTGCCTGGGTGAGCTGTCCCATGAGGGCCAGCGCCAAGAGGCTGCCGAGCAGTAGCCCAAGCAGGGTGCCTATGGTGGCGAGGATGAGCAGCTCCAGGGCCAGATAGCGGAGTACCCGGCTTGGCGGCATCCCCAGGATGATGAGCTGGGCGAGCTGGGGGCGGCGCACGCTCTGCACGAAGCGCTGGGCGTTGAACACCAGAAACAATCCCACCGCCATGGCGAGCAGGGAGAGGGCGCTGAGGTTGAGGGCCAGGGCATCCCCGAGCTGGCTGGCATCGAGGGCCGGGCTGATGGGCTCGAGCCAGAGCGGCTGATGGGAGAACTCGGCTCCCAGCGCGGCCTGCAAGGCTCTTTGCAAGGTATTGGCCTCTGCGTCGCTTAACTTGAAGACGATGCGATCCAGTCTTCCTGCCTTGCCAAGCAGGGGTTGGGCCAGGCCTATGTCGGTGACCAGCAGTCGCTCCATGGGGACGGCGCCCGGCTCGAAGGTACCCGCGAGAGTGAGGGTGAGTGTGCGGGCGCTGTCCGCCCCGGCGCCCAGCATAAAGCTCCGCGACTGCCCCAGGGACCAGCCGAGGCGTTTCGCCTCGGGGGCCGAGAGCCAGACGCTGTCGGCGCGGCTCAGGGTGAAGTTGGGTTCGCGCCCCGGCTGCTCGCCAAAGAGTCGGCGCAGGGGGCCCGGGTTGAAGAGATCCATCCCCAGCAGCTGGAAGCTGCGCCCCTGCTCATCCTTGAGCCAGGCGTGCAACTGGGGCATGGCGTCAAGAGCGGGCTGGCTTCGCACCAGCCGAACGTAGAGCCCCTCATCCAGGCCACCGCTCGGGGCCAGTCGGTAGTTCGCTTCCCCCGCAAGCTGGCTGCGGGCGGCGACGAAATTGGTGCGGGCGCTGTGGTTCAAAAGCTCGATGGCCACCACCAGGGTGACCCCCAGCATGAGTCCGGCCAGGCTCATCAGCAGCAGCCAGGGGTGGGCGCGATAGAGGCGCAGCAGCGCCTTCAGCGGCAGCATGATGCATCCCGGCGGCTTGCGTCACCCATGGGGTCTGGCCTCGAGCAACTGCCCCCCTTCCAGGCGCAGCACCCTGTCTGCCAGGGCGCCATAGCCCGGGTTGTGGCTCACCAGCAAGAGGCCTGCGCCGGTATCGCGCACCGCCGCCATCATCAGCCCCATCACCTGCTCGGCGTTGTGCTCATCGAGGCTCCCGGTGGGCTCGTCAGCGAGCAGCCACTGGGGTCGGTGAACCAGGGCCCGGGCCAGGGCCACCCGCTGGCGCTGGCCGCCGGAGAGCTGCTCCGGCCAGGCGTGGCGCTTGTGGCTCATCCCCAGGCGTTCGAGCAGGGCATCGAGGCGCGCCATGTCGCGGGGCAGGTGGTTTATCTCCAGGGGCAGACAGAGGTTCTCCAGCACTGTGAGGGTCGGCAGCAGGTTGAAGTCCTGATAGACGATGCCAAAATGCCGGCCCCGCAGGCGGGCCCGCTCGTCCGGGGACTGGGTGTCGAGCCGGGTCTCTCCCAACCAGATCTCCCCTTCGTCCGGGGGGATGAGACCGGCGATGAGGTTGAGCAGGGTGGACTTGCCACAGCCGCTTTGCCCCAGCAGCAGACAGGTTTCGCCGGGGTTGAGCTTGAGATCCAGCCCGGCAAACAGGGGGAGCGTCTCACCGCCGTTGGCGAAGTGTTTACCGAGGTTGCGCAGATTCAGCATGGGATAACCGGTTGATGGCCAATGGCTTTCACAATGTCAGCCACTATGCCAGTTAGTGATCGCGCCTGCAAAAGGGATGAGGATCCTCGCTGGATCCCGCTCGCCAGAGGTGGTTAGAATAGGGGCTTCCATGGGTCACAGGATGAGCAAGGATGTTACACAAGCAAGTCAGTTTTATCGTCGACAGCAAGGGGGCCAAGCAGGCTGCCGTGGTCCCCATCGATATCTACAACGAGCTGATGACCCTGCAAAAGGCGCTCTCCGACAACAAGCCCGGCGAGCGCGAGCTCTACCACTTCAACGGCAAGGGGGCCGAAGCCCATGGTTATCCGGTGGGCAAGCGGCAGAATCCCGGCTTCATGGTGCAGGCGGGCTCCACCGCCAACGGGGAGGATGCCGCCTCCTTGCGCGAGGCGGTGATTGAGCTGCGCCAGGAGTTGCTGGCCAAGGGGGTGCTCATCCCCCGAACCGAGGGGGGCTTCGTGTTCGGCGCCGATCAGCTGTTCAACAGCCCGAGCCTGGCCGCCAGCCTGGTGGCGGGCAACAACAGAAGCGGGCTGGATGCCTGGCAAAACAGTGCCGGCTACACCCTCAAGCAGTCCGGTTTCGGCAAGAAGACCCCCTGACGTCCCCTGTTCGGGCCGCGCCGCCTGCCCCGAGGCGGGCGGTCCGGCCTCAGGGTCGGGATGGCGGTGACTTCCCGGTTCGCTGCTAGCCTCAATGCCAGACGGTTCTCAAGAGAAGCGCACCCATGTCTGGATCCTCACGCCTTGCCCCCTTGCCCGGGCTCTGCCTGTTCTGTGGCCCCGCCCTGGCCGATGGCGGCCCCCTTTCCCTGACGCACACCGGCGTCGGCCTCTTCGCCCTCGTCATCTTCGTGCTCGCCTATCTCCTGGTGATGGCCGAAGAGTACCTCAAGCTGCGCAAATCCAAGCCGGTGCTGATCGCCGCCGGCATCATCTGGATAGCCATTGGCGTCGTCTATGCCGGGCAGGGACAGAGCCCCCTGGCACACGAGGGGTTTCGGCAAAACCTGCTGGAGTATGCCGAGCTGATGCTGTTCCTGCTGGTTGCCATGACCTACATCAACGCTATGGAGGACAGGTTGCTGTTTGCCGCCCTGCGCGCCCGCCTGGTGCGGGCGGGGCTCAGCCTGCGCACCCTGTTCTGGCTCACGGGATTTCTGGCCTTCTTCATCTCTCCCGTGGTGGACAACCTCACCACGGCACTCCTGATGTGTACCGTGGTGCTCAATGTGGCCAACGGGGATCGCCGCTTCATCAACCTCGCCTGCATCAACATAGTGGTGGCGGCCAATGCCGGCGGCGCCTTCAGCCCTTTCGGCGACATCACCACCCTGATGGTGTGGCAGGCAGGCAAGGTACCGTTCGGCCAGTTTTTTGCGCTCTTCATCCCCGCTCTGCTCAACTTCCTGATCCCGGCCAGCCTGATGAGTCTGATGGTGCCGCGTCATGCCCCCAGGGTGCTCGATGAGGAGGTGGTGCTCAGGCGCGGTGCCGCCACCATAGTGCTGCTCTTCCTCCTCACCATAGGCACCGCCGTCGCCTGCCATCACTTTCTGCACCTGCCCCCGGTGCTTGGCATGATGACGGGGCTGGGTTATCTGCAATTCTTCGGTTTCTACCTGCGCAAGACACAGCGTGGCATCCTGGCGCGGGAGCGTGCCCTCTACGAGCGCACCGGCGACCATGCACGCCTGCTGCGCCTCGGCTCCATAGTGCCGTTCGACGTGTTCAACAAGATTGCCAAGGCGGAGTGGGACACCTTGCTCTTCTTCTACGGGGTGGTGATGTGCGTCGGTGGGCTCGGTTTCATGGGGTATCTGGCGCTGGCATCCCAGTTCCTCTACCAGGGGGATCCGACCCAGGCCAATGTGGTCATCGGCCTACTCTCCTCCGTCATCGACAACATTCCGGTGATGTTTGCCGTGTTGTCGATGGAGCCGCAGATGAGCACGGGGCAGTGGCTGCTGGTGAGCCTGACCACGGGCGTGGGGGGCAGCCTGCTCTCCATCGGCTCCGCCGCCGGGGTGGCCCTGATGGGCCAGGCCCGTGGCATCTATACCTTCGTCGGCCACCTCAAGTGGTTGCCCGCCATTCTCCTTGGTTATATGGTCAGCATAGGGGCGCATCTGTGGCTCAACAGCGCCCTGTTCTGAGCGCCATGGACATTGCAAAGGAAGGGATGATGGGACAACTGTTCGAGGCGCTCTCGCCGCGCCACGTGGCCTTTATCGCGGCGCAGAAAATCTATTTTGTCGGTACGGCGGCGGGTGAGGGCACGGTCAACCTCTCCCCCAATGGAGGGGATTCGTTGCGCATCCTCGATGCCCATACCCTGGCCTGGCTCAACCTGACCGGCAGCGGCAACGAGTCGGCGGCCAATGTGTTGCAGAACCCGCGCATGACAGTGATGTTCTGCGCCTTCGAGGGGGCGCCCATGATACTACGGGCCTATGGCCAGGCGCGGGTGCTGCACCGGGGCGACCCGGACTGGGAGGCGGCGCTGGCGCGCTTCCCGGCCAGCGTGGCGGCCCGCCAGATCTTCCTGCTCGACATTGAACGGGTCCAGACCTCCTGCGGCATGTCGGTGCCCCTGTTTGACTATCAGGGGGACAGGGAGGATCTCGCCAACTGGTCGGCGCGCCAGGGCAAGGAGGGCATAGAGGCCTACTGGCGCAAGAAGAACCAGCTGAGCCTGGATGGGCTGGAGAGCGAGATCCTGGCCCGCAGCGGCTTGGAGGCAGACGCCTGAGGGCCGAGCCCCTGATGCAAAAAGCCCTGTCCGGTGGACAGGGCTTTTTCGTGTCAGGCTAACCTGAGCCGAAGGGATCGTCAGGCCGCCCCGGCACGTTTGCCGGTGAGCAGCCAGTAGCAGAGCGCCGAGCCCAGGCCACAGGCGGCGATGGCCATCGCCATGGGCAGTGGCGACTCGGGCGGGTTGAGGTTGACCAGGATCCCCACCACGGCGCCGATGCCAAAGCGCAGGGTGCCCGCGAGCGCCGAGGCGGTACCCGCCGACTGGGGGAAGTGGCCCATCAGGCCGGTCATGGCGTTGGCCCCCACGAGGCTGATGTGACCGACGAACAGTACCACCGGGATGACGATGCCCCACAGGCCGCCGGTCTGGCTCCAGGCGTTGTAGATGAGCAGGGCCCCGGCGCAGGGCAGCACCATCAGACCGTATTGCAGCATGCGCTCGGCGCCCACCCCCTTGACCAGGCGGCTGTTGACGAAGGTGACCACCATCATCAGCAGGATATTGAGGCCAAACAGCCAGCCGTAATGCTCGGTCGGCACCTTGAAATACTCGATATAGACGTAAGGGGAGGCGCTGATAAAGGCAAACATACCCGAGCTCGACAGGGCACCGCACAGCACATAGCCCATGGCGCCGCGGTGGGAGAGCACTCCCCAGTAGTTGCGCAGCACTTGGCCGAGCTTGAGGGGCTGCCTGTGTTCAGGTTTCAGGGTCTCCTGGATCTTCCACTGCATCACCACGCAGATGAGCAGGCTGATGCCCACCAGTAGCCAGAAGATAACCCGCCAGTCGGCATGGGCGCTGATGTAGCCGCCCACCACGGGGGCCACCAGGGGGGCGAGCGTCATCACCAGGATGACGAAGGACATGGCCCGGGAAAACGCATCCTTCTCGAACAGATCCCGCAGCAGGGCATTGACCACCACGGATCCCGCCGCCCCGCCGGCGGCCTGCAGCATCCGCCAGGACAGCAGCTCCGGCAAGGAATCCGCCAGGGCGCAGCCCACCGAGGCCACGGCGAACATCGTCAGGCCCGCCAGGATCACCGGCTTGCGGCCGAAGCTGTCGGCGAGCGGCCCGTAGAACAGCTGGCCGATGGCGAAGCCGCCCAAAAAGGCGCTGATGGTGAGCTGGGCCCCGTCGATGCTGGTGGCCAAGTCCCGGGCGATGGCCGGAATGGCGGGCAGGTACATGTCCACCGCGAGCGGGGTCAGGCCCGCCAGGGCGCCGAGCAGGATGAACAGGAAGCGGGGAGAGAGGGTCGTGGCTTGGGGCATAGGGTATCCGAGTCGTGGCAGGGCCGGGAAAAGAGGCAAGTGTTGAGTCTATCAGTTTTGGCAGGCTTGAGCAGGTCTATCCTGGCACGGGCCCTGAGGTCAGATCTGCTAAGGGCTCAGCGCACCGGACGGTATGCTCGGTGGCGGCAGAGGAGCAGGAGCCAGCCCAGCCACCCGAGCAGGGAGAGGGCATTGCCTGCCCGCTCGGGCCAGCGCGCCGTCAGCCTGAGGGTGAGGCTGTGGCTGCCCGCCGGCACCCAGAGCTGCATCAACCCCTGGGGGTTGGCGCTCACCGTCAGCATCAGGTGCTCGTCGAGCCAGGCCTGCCAACCGGGGTAATGGTACTGGTGCAGGACCAGCCGGGTCGGCACGGTCGCCGTCACCGCCAGGGTCAGAGCCCTGGGTTGCCAGCGGTGCAACGTCCAGCTGGCGCCTGGGGGATCGGCGCTCACCGGGGGCTGGAACTCGTCCTTCCAGGCGAGCAGGGTCGGGGCGAACATGCCCCCCGGCACCTGCCTTGGCCTGTACTCCCGGGCGCTGCGCTTGCTGTCGAACTCGAACGTCATGGCCTCCCGGGTGGGGGCCTGGGTGAGGGGGGCGTGACGGACGTAGGCGAGGGTGGTGATCAGGGTCAGCAGGAGTGTTCCCCACCAGAACCATTGCCAGGGGCGGTGCGTGGGGGTACCCAGGGCAACCACGGCGACCGTGGCCAGGGTGAGGATAAGATTGAGTCGCCAGGGAAACTGCACTCGCTGCAGGGGGGGCAGCAGGCTCCAGAGCGGCTGGCTCACGGGCAGCATCACCAGGAAGGCGATGACGCCGAGCGCCCCCCAACACAGCAGCTCGGGGTGGCGCGGCTCGCGGGCGGCGGCCCAGGCGATGAGCAGCAGGGCCAGGGTCAGCAGGCTCTGCCACGCCAGGTGGCCGCGAAAGCGCCAGTCCCCCCAGCCCGAGGGCAGGCGGTCGAGGAAGTTGCGCCGAAAGTCGAACATGCCGCCGCGCATCAGCTCCATGGAGATGGCCCCCTGATCCGCCAGGGCGGGCAGCAGCAGGGCGGCCGCCATGCACAGCCCCAGTCCCTGGGCCCCCAGAGCTATCCAGCAGGGGTGCAGATCCCGTACACGCCAGGAGAGCCAGAGGGCGCGCACGCTGACCAACCCCATCATCAGCAGCAGGCTGGGCAGGTGGGAGAAGGCCAGCAGCGCCAGACCCAGGATCAGCAGGGGCAGGCCCTGGCGCAGGCCGCGATGGGCGAGATCCTGGCCAAGCAGGATCAGCGGCGCCCAGGCGAAGGCCCAGAACTCCGCCAGGGCGAAGCGGGCGTAGAGATCCATGGCCAGGTGATAGGGCAGGATCAGGTAGAGCAGGCTGACCGCCAGGGCCCGGCCCGGGGGCGTGGTGGCGCGCAGCCACAGATAGGCGAACGTGCCGGAGAGCAGCAGCGCCAGGGTGGCGCTGCCGAGCAGGGGGTAGATGGCTTGCTGGGCGGGGGCACCGGGGCCGGCAAAGAGGGCGCTGACGTAGTAGGGGAGCGGGGGGTAGAAGAAGAAGGTGGGGCTGCCAAAGCCGCCGTTCATGGCCATCAGCCAGCGGGGATAGAGCTCCCCCTGCCACAGCTGGCGGGCAAAATAGTGGCCCGAGAGCAGGTGGTGGAACAGATCGTGCCCCTGAGTGCCCCCCTGCAGCCAGACAGGCAGCACCAGGAGCGCACTGGCCAGTGCCAGGATCAGGGGCACCAGTGCCCACTCCTTGCCTCCCTTCATGCATCCTCTCCCTGCCACGCCCATGCGCAGTGAGTGTAGACGAGTCAGCTGACGCAGCGACGCGTTTGGGCCAGAGCCTTGAGCCTGTCAGCGCGGTATGGCGAGCCAGAGGCCGGGTTCGGCGCCAAAGCGGGGGGCAAACCAGTGCGTCTGGTGGGGGAGCTGCATCTCGTTCTGCGCTATGGGGCGGCGACTGAGGCGGCAGGCCCCCTGGGTGAGCGCAAGGGCGGCATCCCCCTGATACCAGCCGTCGGTGACGGGTAATGCCGTGGTTTCCCTAAGCAGCCGTACTCCCCACTGAGTCACCAGCGCCGGGCACGCTTTTTCTGCCAGCCTTGCTGCCTGCACCATGGCGGGCGGCGCTGGCGCGGTGAGTGTGGTGCAGAGCAGCAACAGGGCTCCCAGCATGGCAGGGCGTTCGCCCCATTGGGGCAGCCTGCCCGCCAGCAGCACTATACCGAGCAGGGTGATGGGCGCCAGATGGCGGGGATTGTCCGGGTTCTGGCCAAACAAGGTCCAGAGCAGCAGGGCGAGCCAGTAGAGGGTCCAGAGCGACGACATGGTCTGTTGTTGGCGCGCTCGTTGCCAGAGCGGCAGCACCAGCAGCGCTCCCATCGGCAGGGGCCAGAGCGGGGTCAATTGATCGCTGAAGGTGTGGGCCCAGCTCAGTAGCCGATCCCCGTGGGCCGCCGCCGTGTTGCCCCAGAGGGTGAAGTGGCCGTCGGTAAAGCGCCGCCCCTCGGCAAAATAGGCCCAGCCATCGGCCTGCCAGACAAACAGCAGGCAGGCTAGCCCCACCAGGGTGATGGAGAGCAGAAGCTTAAGGCGCTCACCCTTGTGCGCCATCCCCAGCCACAACGGCAGCAGGGCCAGCACCAAGTAGGAGGGGCGCAGCGCCAGCATGAGGCCCAGCAGCAGACCGGCCAGTGTTATCTTGCGATGCAGCAAGGCCAGCAGCGCCCCGAGCCAGGCGGCCAGTGCCGGCCCGTCCGAGAGGCCGGAGAGCGCCAGCGTCGGGGTGAGCGGCAGGGCCAGCACCAGCAGCCAGACCGGCGCAAAGAGACCCGGGCGTTGCCACAGCCTGGCCGCAAGTCCAGCGGCGAGTGGTGCGATCAGCGCCGTGCCGAAGAGGCTCGCCCACTGCACTGCGGCGGCGGGATCGTCCACCGCCAGGTTGATCAACCGTGCCAGCCAGATAAAGGCGGGGTAGCCCGGAAAGTGGGGGGAGAACTCCAGCACGCTGAAGCGCATCACCCCGTGTGCGAAGTTGAGGGCATCGTCGGAATCCAGCGCCACCGGGAAGGCGAGCAGCCAGCAAATCCACACCCCTTGCAGCAGGATCAGCAGGTAAGGTCGATTAGCGAAGCGTAATCGGCCGTGGTGACCCCCCCCTTCTCCCGCAAGGGAAGAAGGGGGCAAACCGGCGTCCCGGTGCATCTAGCGGCAGGCCGTGCGCAGGGTGGGTAGCGCGAAGCGAAACCCACCGTTTGTCACAGCGAGTTGGCGCAATGATTGGCGGGTTGCCATCAGAGCGGCGCCAGCACGGCCATCAGCGTTTTTTCCGCCTCGGCGAAGGCGGCGGCATCGGCGGGCTTGGCGCCTACCCCGAATACCCCCGGGTTGCCAATGGCGTCGAGCACCTTGGCCAGTGCCTGATCGGCCGCCTTGCGATCCCCTTCGCTCAGGGAGGGGAGGATCAAGTCGAGGAAGTGCTTGCTCTTGACCACCAGCACCTTGGCGGTCTGGTAGTCGCCAAGGTTCTGGCTGGCCCCCTCGAGACGGCGTTCGATCTCCGCCTTGTAGGCCCGGTTGAGCAGGGCCGCGGTCGCTGCGGCGTCTTTGGCCTTGATAGCGGCCGCGAGCGGTGCTTGCAACTCGACCTTGTGATGCTGCTCCAGATAGGCGAGCTCGTCGGCAATCTCGCTCAAGGTGGCGCTGGCATCCTTGCCGTCAGTGGCGGCGCCAAGCAGCGCCTCACGGGCCTCGATCAGCGGCTCTTTGCCGGCGGCGGCGTAGGAGTAAGCCTGCGCCTGGCCGCTCAGCGTCAGCAGCAGGGTGAGGGCAAGTAAACCCGGGCGTATGTTCATCCTGTTCTCCTTACTTATGCCAAAAGGTTATGCCAATGGCGCGGCCCTCAGGCCACGCTCTGGGTTTCGATCACGGTGTTTTCGTTGCGATGATTGAAGGTGTTGCGGCGTCTGTCTACTTGTTGGACACCGACAATCATCAGGCCACGCTCTGGGTTTCAATCACGGTATTTTCATTGCGATGGTTAAAGATGGCGTGGCGTCTGTCCACCCCGTCGATCACCATGTCGGCAGCCATCATGCCCATCTCCATGGCGGTGTCGGTGAAGATGTAGCGGAATGTCCCCTGACGGCCGGTCATGATGAGGTTATTGATCGGCATCAGCGCCTTGATGGCTTCGTTGCGGCGTGCCTGATAGCCCAAATCCATCAGCGGATAGGCGTACTCGCTGCGCGCCTCGAAGGTCTCATCGCCAAGCTTCTGGGTATCGACGCCGAGGCTCGCGAGATCAGCGGTGACCCGGCCGCGCAGATCGGCCAGCGGTGCCTGCCAGGTGGCATCCCCCGGGTTGCAGGGGATCTCCAGCATCACCGAAGTCTGGCCCTGGGGTGCCATAAAGGGGCTGCGCCGGCGCGGCTCCTGCAGGCGGGTGGCCAGAATATGGGGGTCGGAGAGGTACTGCCAGGTGTTGTCCGACAGGTTCTCCTGCTTGAGAGGCATATTGACGAAGCGAAGCGACCGGTAGTGCAGATCGCACGGCAAGCCCAGATGCTGGCAGGTGAGCGGCAGCGGCAGGGTGGAGATCACCTGATCAAAGCGCTCGCTCTGCTCAACGTCAACTTGTGACCAATACACCCGCTCAATGCGGCCATCAGCCTGCTCGAGGCGGGTGATGGTGGCGCCGGTCTTGAGCTCTACCCCCTCGGCCACCAGCCGCTCGCCCAGGGTGGTGAAGATCTGGCCGAAGCCATACTTTGGATAACGATATTTGCGGGCATAGGTACGCACCGAGAGGTTGCCGCTGCGCCTTGGCAGCAGGCGGCGGGCCACGTCTTTGAGATCGATCAGGCTGATGCGCTGGCCGGCCCAGTCGGCGGAGAGACGGTCAGGGTTGATGCCCCACAGCTTGCCGGTGTAGCCCTCGAAGAACTGGCGATAGAGGGTGCGACCGAAGTGGCTCTGGATCCACTCGGCAAAGCTCGCCCTGGCAAAATCGGTGGGCTTCTTGGCAAAGGGCAACAGCAGCAGATCCTTCATCGCCCCGGCCATCAGTGGCAGCGGCGCTGTCTTGAGCAGGTTGGTCAGATTGAGGGGGTAGTCATAGGTGCGCCCGCCAAAGCGGATCACGCTCTTGCGCTCGGCGTGGAGCAGGTCGTCCCCCATCAGCTCGTCGATAAAGGTGAGCAGCTCGGGGTTCTTGGTGATAAAGCGGTGGCCGCCGTAGTCGAAGCGATAGTCGCCGTCGCGCCCCTTGAAGGTCTGGGTGGCGCACATGCCGCCCACCACGCTCTCTTGCTCGAACAGGGTGACCGTAAAACCGGCCTGGCAGAGGCGCCAGGCGGCCATCAGCCCTGCGGGACCGGCACCCAGCACCGCAATGTTTTTCTTGTTGTTGTCGCTCATGACTGTCTATCCGAAAAATCTGGCAAAGGAAGAGGCTTAAAAAGCGGCCCCTTGGCCGCTTTTGAGGGAGCTGCGCAACGCGCGATCAGCCTTGGGCCCTGGGTTGATAGCTGCGATGCCAGAGGGTGACGAAGATGACCAGATAGGCAGCCCAGGTCAGCAGCTGCAGGCCGGCCGGCGAGGCATTGTAGCCAAACAGGGCGCGCAGGAAGGTACCAAAGACCCCCCGATCGTCGAGAACCTGGCTGATGTTGAACACGGGCGTGGTCCAGAAGGTGATGACGTCTGCCGCCTGCAACATGTTGACCGCAGAGGAGAGCAGGCCAGCGGCGATGATGATGATGAGCAGGCCGGTCCAGCGGAAGAAGGGGGCCAGCGCCACCTTGCGGGTGGATCGCAGCAGCCCCCATACCAACGCCACCGAGACCAGCAATCCGCCCAAGGCGCCGATGAGCCCCTCATGCAGATCCACCCCCTGCCCTGAGTAGATCAGGGCCGAGAAGAACAGCACGGTTTCAAACCCCTCGCGCATCACGGCGAGGAAGGCGAGCAGCACCAGGCCAAAGAGGTTGCCGCCATCGATGGCCGCATCGATGCGTGCCGTCATGGCCCCCACCTGGGATTTGGCCTGCTTCTGCATCCAGATCGCCATGTAGGTGAGCACCAGGGTGGCGAAGAGCAGGATCCCCGCCATCAGCAGGTGGTTGTAGCGCTCGCTCTCGAACTGGCTCACCACCACCTGGAACAGGAAGGCGACGACGAGGGAGGTGATAAGGCCGAGCCCGACTCCCAGATAGATGAGCTTGTTGTAGCGGCTCGCCCCCAGCTTGGCGAGGTAGGAGAGGCAGATGCCGACCAGCAGGAAGGCTTCCAGCCCCTCACGTAGGGTAATGAGAAAACTTGCGAACATCAGGATTGAGGCTCCGTATCGGGCGTGATGGGGAGGGGCTGCAGGGTCAGTTGCAGCCGATTGAGTTGCACTATGGGTGGCGCCGGCAAGTCCGGCTCGGCGGCGCGCACCGCATCACTGACCCACTTGGGGTAGGTGCGGAAATTGAGTCTGATGTCGGCCTTGAAGGGGCCTTGGGCATCCGCCGGCAGCGGCCAGACTTCATCGCGCCAGCCATCGGCCGGAATGCGGGTATCTTCAAGGAGCTTGGCGTAGCGCCAGAACTTGAGTCCCACCGGCTTGCCCTCGGCATCGCCGAACACCTTCCTGAACAGGCGCGCATCCTCGGGCACGGCGCTGTTCACCGGCTGGCCGCTGGTGAGCACGATGTTTCCGTTGGCGTCGGTGACGGTCAGCTCCAGCCAGATCTCGCGAAAATCGGCCACCCCGGTGGGGAGGGCGTGGCCGGCGCCGACGTTGGTAACCCGCACCACCAACTGGCGGTTATCGACAGTCCCATCAATGCGGGCGGAGAGCGTGGCGCTGGCGCGCAGCAGTGCCAGGCTCTCCTGCTCGAGGGCCGGGTTCCTCAGCCCCACCAGCTGGTGCTGGGCGCCGGTGAAGTTGTGGCGATAGAGCCGTTCCTTCACCGGGCCGTTTTCGGTGGATTGGCCCGCTACCGGTTCGCCGCCGTTGCCGGGCTCCGGATTCATGTGGCAGTCGATGCAGGTGCGCCGCCTGGCGGGATCGTCTGCTTTCGCGAAGCTGGAGTTCTCCCACTCATCCCAGGTGTTGACGATGTTGGCGCCGGTGCCCGGGGCAAACTCGTTGTGACACGACTTGCACAGGGCCGCATCCCGGTAGAAATCCTTCTGGTAGGAGGCCTTGTGCATGGCGGGGCGGGAGTTGATCTGCCGCTCGGCCAGCCAGTGCTGAAGGCTGCCCCCCGGGGCATCCTCGAACACATAACTCTCCCTGTCTTTCAGGTTCACCGTGAAGGCACTGTTGCCGCCAGCATCCTCGAGTTTGGTGATGCGATGGCACAGCACGCAGCCGGTGCCTTCCTCGACAACCGGTTCACCTGCCTTGTGGGCCGCAACCAGCGAGGCGCCGCCCTGCTCAAACATGTGGGAACCCTTGGGCAGATCCTGCTGGCCGTTCAGCACCTGCTGGGGCATGTGGCAGCCCTGACACCACTGGCCGAACGCTTCCCCTTCGGTCTCGCGGGCCAGCGCCTGCACCACCTTGTAGTAGGGGTGGGAGTTGCCCATCAGCCTGTGGTTGCTCTCGCTCCAGTCTTTGAAGGCCTGTTGGTGGCAGTTCTGGCAGGAGGCGGAGTTGAGCCACGCTTTCGGGTGAGTGGTCGGCGCCTTGGCGGGATCTGTGCGCGGGGCATCGAGTCGCAGCCAGTTGGCAAGATAGGGGAGGTTGCCGTCCGCCGTCACGAAGGCGTGCAGATCCTCCATCATCGCCTGCACTTCGGGTTGGGGCTTGGCGGGATCCACCACTGCCGCGCCATCTCGGGTGTCGTGGCCCATGCCGCCCTGGGTTTGCTGAGTCATGCGCAGGTATTCGCCGACAAAGTCCCCCGCCACCATGTTGGCGAGGTTGGCGTGGCCGTTGATGGCGTTGTCGCCGCTCTTCTGGCGATGGGCCGCCATCAGGTGGCGGTTGGTGAAGTTGAAGCCGTCCAGATGGCAGGAGTTGCAGCTCATCCAGTTGTCCCCGGCCATGGGGAAGCGGCTGTTGGCGGCGGTATTACCCAGGTTGAACAACCGCTCGCCGCGCTTGGGAGGCTCGGGGCGGGGATCCGTCTCCACCAGTTTGGCGAAGTGGGGCACATCCACTGTCACCCGGGCGAAGGGGCTGCTGCCGCCGGTACTGAGGCGGGTGAGATCCTGTCCCATGGCGTTGTGCACCAGAATGTGGTCGCCATCGATCAGCAAGTCCCGAGGATTCTGGCCCGGCAGGTGGCGCAGCAGCTGGGTCGCCTTGACGCCTCCCTGGAACTTCTTGCGGCGGTGGCGGTTGCTGTTTTGCTTGCCGCTGCGCGAGAGGTCGAACACCAGCAAGTCCTCGGAGCCCGCCAGGGTCAGATAGACCCGCTTGCCGTCGGCGGCGAAGCGCGCCGCGAACGGGTTGGAGACGATCTGGCTGCGGTTGCCGACGTTTGGCAGGTTGATCTGCAAAAAGAGCTGCTTGCGCTCGTCTACTCGTTCAGTGATGCGCTCACTCTCTTCATCCAGATTTATGATGGAGACCGCCGGGAAGACGGTGCTCTGAAACTGGAAGGGGTGGTCGAAACTCCACAGCACATGGGGCAGCCAGGCTTCGCTGCCATCGGGGGAGAGGGCGATGCCATCGAGCAGGCGCGGCAAGCCCTGGGAGTTGCTTGGTGTGGCGCTGTGGGTCTCGGCCAGGGTAATGAGCCTGGGTTTGGGCAGGGTCGCGCCTTTGGCGCCGTTCTCAAGCCTGGCGAGATCATAGATGGCGAGTTGGCCCGTCATGGCGTGGGTGAGCAGCAGGCGATCGTCGTCGGTCAATGCCAGCCCGCGCGGGGTCTCGGCAGTCTCTGCATCCAGCTGGAGCTTGCCCGAGCTGTCATAGGCCTGCAGGCGACCCGATTCGAACAGGCTGACCCAGAACCAGCGCCGTTTGGGGTCGAAGATGACGCCGTAGGGTCGATGGCCGGTGGGGATCGCCTTTTCCAGGTCGAGATCATCATCCAGCAGCAGCAGGCGATCGCCGCTGTAATCGGTGACCAGCAGGGTACCGTCGTCTGCGCGGGCCAGCTGGCGCAGATCCCCCCCTAGTTGCACCTCGTTGAGTCGCTTGCCGCTTTTTCGTTCAAGCAGGGTGACCGAGCCAGCGCCCTGGTTGGCCACCAGCAGGCGAGGGGCGTCGCCCTCGTCATAGGCGATCATGGCGGTGCCCATCTCCTGGGCGGAGGCAGTCCCCGGCAGCAGGGCGGCGAACATCAGGGATAACAACAACTTCAACATAAGATCAGGTGCGCCATGTCAAGATGGTCCAGCGCCAGGCGTGGCGCAGCACCAGGGGCGTCAACGCGAGCGCGCTCAGCCAGTGGGCCCAGCTGGCAAGGTTGCCGAGGCTATCCCCCGGGGTGCCGTGCAGCACCAGCAGCAGGCCGCTGGCCAGACAGACCAGCAGCAAGGCTTCGATGATGCGCCCGGTGGTGCGCAAGAAAGGCTTGCGGCTCTTGCTCAGCAGACTGCGATGAGAGAGCCAGAAGGCACCAAACAGCAAGGGAAACAGGGTGAGTGAGAGCATGACATGGAGAAACAGATTCCAGCGTGCCAGGGACCAGACCGGGGTCAGCGGCTCCCACAGCAGCAGGCCGGAGAAAAACATCAGGTAGAGGGAGCCCTCGGCGGCCTGATGGTGGTAGGCCAGCCACTGCCAGCACTGTCGGGGTGAGAGGGAAAGGCTTGTCATTGATTGCTCCAACGCCCGGGCGGTACGGCCCGGGGGGAGCAAGTTTATAACGCAGTAAGGGTAATGAAAAGAGTTATCAATTCGGTCCTTGATGAATAGATCCTGAATGAAATCAGGGACGGGTCACTTGTGGTCTGCCAGCCGTTCCGTGATGGCGTAGATGAGGGCCGCGGTGGAGAAGGCGAGGAACACGATGACCGACCATTTCATCTCTGTCTCGTTGCCGGAACCGTCGTCCAGGAAGGCCTTGAGCACCTCGATCCCGGCAATGGTCACCAGAGAGTTGATGACGATGAGTTTGAGTGAGGCGAAGTTGATCTTGCTGAGCCAGTTGTCACCCAGGGCCGCCCGCTGCTCCGGGGTCTTGATGAACTGCACGTAGCCGCAGATGGCCACCAGGATCAGCATCTGGGCCACCAGCACGAAGTCCACCAGGGTGAGCACCCCGGTGATGAGATCCAGATAGTGGATGTCGATGATGTCGCGGCACAGCACATAGAGCTGCATGGCAAACTTCACCATCAAGAGGGCGACACAGATAAGGATGCAGACATAGAAGGGAAACATCATCAACCGGCTGCCGTTGAGCATGACGTTGAAGCGGCGCATGGGAAACTCCATCGAAAAGAAAGGCAGCCAGAATATCCGGAAAGAAAGGAGCGGGAAAGCGCCTTGGCGCCTCCCGCCCGGCTTAGAGGGGGAAGGTGGGGAGACCCTGGAACAGTTGCTGCAACCCCTCTCCCCAGGCCTTTCGCAGCGCCAGGAAGTGGGGGTTCTGTTCGGTGATGCGGTGCTGGTGTGCCGCCGAGAAGCTCCCCTCGGGATAGACCAGGGCATCCAGGGGCAAGCCCACCGAAAGGTTGCTGCGCAGGGTCGAGTCGATGGAGATGAGGGCACACTGCAGGGCGGTCTGAAGCGGCGTCTCATGGTGGATGATGCGGTCGATGATGGGCTTGCCGTACTTGCTCTCACCAATCTGGAAGTAGGGGGTGTCGACGCTTGCCTCGATGAAGTTGCCCTCCGGATAGATGTGGAACAGGCGATGGCGCTCCCCCCGGATCTGCCCCCCCAGCAGGATGTTGCAGCCGAAGTTGACATGGCCCTGCTGCTGGCCCCCATCCCGGCTGATGACGGTGCGTATGGTCTGGCCGATGAGGGCCGCGACCTCGTAGAGGCTGGGGAGGGCAAGGAGCTCCTGCCCCTCCGTCAGCAGGCTGATGACGCTCTGGGTAGTGGCCAGATTGCCGGCGCTTTGCAGCACCAGCACCCTGTCCTCCCGGTTGAAGAGGTGCAGTTTGCGGAAGGTGGCGATGTGATCCACCCCCGCATTGGTGCGCGAGTCGGAGGCAAACACCATGCCGTCTTGCAGGCACATGGCGACGCAGTAGGTCATGAGACTCTCCCGGCCTTCATTGCTGCTGCCCATCCAGGCGAGTGACCCGCGCCTGGCTCTGCAACTGCTCGCAGCCGCCGCCGTAGCGCACCCCGCGCACCGGACAGGCATCCAGGTAATCCATGCCGACCGCGAGCTTGAGGTGCTCGTTGGCGGAGCAGGTGAGGTTGGTGACATCGAAGGTGTGCCAGCGCGCCTCAATCCACACCTCGGCCCAGGCGTGCATCGCCACGTGGCTGCTGTCCTGGCTGTAGAGGTAACCGCTCACGTACCGCGCCGGCAGACCGGCATGGCGGCAGCAGGTCAGGAACACATGGGTGTGGTCCTGACAGACGCCGCTGCCCGAGGCGAGGGCCTCGTCGGCGCTGAAGGTGGCGTCCGTGCTGCCGGGCTGATAGGGCATCAGCACCAGGATGCGTGCCATCAGGCTCTGCAAGTCGGCCAGGGCGGGCTCCTCTGGCAGGCAGGCCTTCGCGAGATCCCGCAGGGCCGGGGTCGGACTGGTGAGGGGAGTGGGCCTCAGGTAGCTCAGGGGGGAGATGGGAGAGTGCTCTTCATCCTCCGGGGCGTCGTCGCAGATCTCCACCTCGCCATGGGCGCGGATCAGGATCCCCTCGTGGGGGGACTCCAGGCTCAGCACGTGCAGTATGTTGCCGTAACCGTCCGTGGTGCAGGTGGCCTCCCCCGGCAGCTCCAGCTGCCAGGAGAGGATCTGCTGGCGGGCGGTGCTGTGGGGGGTCAGGCGCAGGTACTGGGTGCTGCGGCGCACCACGTCGGCATAGTGGTAGCGGGTCTGGTGATCGATGATGAGTCTCATAATACCTCCAGGTAGGCGGCGTGGATGCTTTGGCCGATGGCGCCGATGTCGCCGAGGAAATTGCTCAGATACGCCTGCATGCCGAGGGCAAAGACATCGTCGATGGTGCCATAGGTCAGATGGGCGTTGAGTATGGTGGTGAGACGCCGGGGCGTCTGCCCGGCGTTGCCCTCGATCTGGGCCAGGATCAGCTCCATCTCGTCGAGGCAGGCGCGCAGGGAGCGCGGCACTTCGTTGCGCAGGATCAGCAGCTCGGCGATGGAGGCGTGGGAAAGGGTCTTGTAGAGGGTCTGGTGCGCCTCGTAGGCCCCCACCGAGCGCAGCAGGGCGTTCCAGCGGTAGAACTCGCGCACGCTGTCTTCATCTTCCCGGATCACCTGGTACTTGACGGTGAGGATGCGCGCCGTGTTGTCGGCCCGCTCGATGAAGGTGCCAAGGCGCAGGAACCAGAGTACGTCCCCCCGCATGATGGTGCCGTAGGTGGCGCCGCGGAACTGGTGGGAGCGCTCCTTGATCCAGTCGAAGAACTCCTGGGCCTGGCCGCTGGAGAGCCCCGCCTTGCGGCGCCGGCGGATCTCTATCCAGGCGGCGTTGATGCTCTCCCACACTTCTCCCGGGATCTTGCCCCGCACCCCGTGGGCGTTGTCCCTGGCCATGCGCAGACAACTGAAGATGCTGACCGGGTTCTCCTCGTCGAAGCAGAAAAATTGCAGCAGGTTCTCCATGTTCACCTGGCCATAGCGGGCCAGGAAGGGCTCGTGGGTGCCGCTGATGGTGAGGGGGGCCAGCAGCTCGCTGTGATCGGCGTCGATGGAGGGCATCAGCGACATGGTCTGGGTGACGTCCAGCATGCGGGCCGTGTTCTCCGCCCGCTCCAGATGGCGGGACATCCAGTAGAGTTCACTTGCGGTACGGCTCAGCATGGGTTGCCCTCCATGACCCAGGTGTCCTTGGTGCCGCCGCCCTGGGAGGAGTTGACCACCAGGGAGCCTTCGGTGAGGGCGACCCGGGTCAGGCCGCCCGGCACCAGGCGCAGCTCCTGTCCGGTGAGGACGAAGGGACGCAGGTCGATGTGGCGGGGGGCGATGCCCGCCTCGACGAAGGTGGGGCAGGTGGACAGAGAGAGCGTCGGCTGGGCGATGTAGTTGTCCGGCCTGGCCTTGAGCAGCTCGCGAAAACGGGCCAGCTCCTCGCGGCTGGCGCAGGGGCCGATGAGCATGCCGTAGCCGCCGGCGCCATGGACCTCCTTGACCACCAGCTCCTCCAGGTGCGCCAGCACATAGGCCAGGGCCTCGGGTTCCCGGCACTGCCAGGTGGGGACGTTGTTGAGGATGGGCTCCTCCCCCAGGTAGAAGCGGATCATCTCCGGCACATAGGGGTAGATGGACTTGTCATCGGCCACCCCGGTGCCGATGGCATTGGCCAGCACCACGCCGCCGGCGCGATAGACAGAGAGCAGGCCGGGCACACCGATGAGGGAGTCCGGGTTGAAGGCGAGGGGATCCAGGTAGTCGTCGTCGATGCGGCGATAGATGACATCCACCCTTTTCAGTCCCGTGGTGGTGCGCATCAGCACCTGACCATCCTTGACCACCAGATCCGCGCTCTCCACCAGCTCCACCCCCATCTGCTGGGCGAGGAAGCTGTGCTCGAAGTAGGCGCTGTTGAAGCGGCCCGGGGTCATCACCACCACGCAGGGGTTGTCCACCGGGCTGCTCTCGCGCAGGGTCTGCAACAAGAGCGCCGGGTAGCGCTCCACCGGCGCTATGGGCTGGTTGTGAAACAGCTCAGGGAAGAGGCGCATCATCATCTTGCGGTTCTCCAGCATGTAGGAGACCCCGGAGGGAGTGCGCAGATTGTCCTCCAGCACGTAGTAGTCGCCGTCGCTGTTGCGGATGATGTCGACCCCGGTGATGTGGACATAGGTATTGCGGTGCAGGTCGACCCCCTGCATGCAGGGCTGGTACTGGGCATTGGTGAGGATCTGGGCGGCCGGGATCACCCCCGCCTTCAGGATGCGCTGATCGTGATAGATGTCGTGCAGGAAGGCGTTGAGGGCGGTGACGCGCTGGCGGATCCCCTTGTCCAGATGCTGCCACTCCCGGGCGGGAATGATGCGGGGAATGCTGTCGAACGGGATGAGGCGCTCGGCGCCGTCCCCGTCCCCATAGACGTTGAAAGTGATGCCAACCCGGTGAAACAGCAGGTCGGCCTCCTCACGCTTGCGCTCTATGCTCTTTTCGTCGGTCTGCTGCAGCCACGCCAGGTAGGCGTGGTAGTGATCGCGAAACTGGTTGTCGGCGAGCAACATCTCGTCGTAGCAACCGGGTCCGGGCGGCTTGATGGGTAGCATAGGCAACTCCTTGTGACGTCCCTGGCGTCAGGACTTGCAAGGGGTGTGCCAGTCAATTGAGTCGCTATGAAGGCCGGTATCAGTAATTTTCTGCTGATAAATCATATGGATGATTATTCTGTCAGCATGGGGAAAAGGGCGCCGCACCAGACTGGTACCCCATAGAGGGTAGCCCTGCGCCATCTTGTGGCAGTGCCTCCAGGCGCGATGAGGAGAGACCGGCAAGGAGGGGAGGCAATGCTGCTTCGCCTTGCCCCGTGCTGGGGCAGCAGAAACGAAAAAGCCCAGTCCTGAGACTGGGCTTTAGAAAATGGCTCCCTCGACAGGACTTGAACCTGTGACATACGGATTAACAGTCCGCCGTTCTACCGACTGAACTACGAGGGAATTGGCTCCTCCTACTGGACTTGAACCAGTGACATACGGATTAACAGTCCGCCGTTCTACCGACTGAACTAAGGAGGAATAGCCTGTCTCGTCGAGACGCAGCGGATATTAATGATCCCCCGGACGGGTGTCAACCCGCCACTCCACGGAAAAAGGGCTTTTTGGCCCGTTTGCCCAAAACTTGGTCGCTGTGGACTATTTTCAGCACAATCAGCAGCTTGAGATGCCCCTGCCTGCGGTTGCGGTTGATCAGGCCGTGAGAGGGGGCACCCGGATTGCCTTGCTGGGGCGCGGCAATGGATGGTCCGACATTGATGGTGATGGGCGAGAGAATCGGTGAGGTACCGCCTGTCGATGGTGTTGCATCTGTGATGATAGGGGGTATCGACGCACTGCAGATTGGCGATGACAAGATATCTGGAGGGATGGGGTTAAAATCGGCGATATGCGGTCTATCGATGACAATAATGCGGGGTAATGGCCATTTCTTGATCCTGCCCATCGAATTATCGGGCCGGCTCAGGTATGGTTGCTCTGGATACCATCGCCGCGTCGACAGCTCTGCCGGCCCTTGATGATGATCGGGTGCCGGTTCACCCCGGCCTTTGTCTCCCTCTTCTGGTATTACCCTAGACATGCACAATCAAGCTTCCTTACAAGGCGTGAAGCTGGCTATCGCATTGCGCCAATCCTGCATCGACGAACCCTACAGCGTGGCGCGTTTCGGCCGCGACCTCATCGCCGGCATCACGGTCGGCATCATCGCCATTCCGCTCGCCATGGCGCTGGCCATCGCCAGCGGGGTGCCGCCCCAGCACGGCCTCTACACCGCCATTATCGCCGGCATCGTCATCGCCGTGACGGGGGGGTCGCGCTTCTCGATTTCTGGCCCCACTGCCGCCTTCGTGGTGATCCTCTATCCGGTGGCCCAGCAATTCGGGGTGGGGGGCCTCTTGATGGCGACCCTCATCTCCGGCTTCTTCCTGGTGGCCATGGGGATGGCGCGCCTCGGCCGTCTCATCGAATACATTCCGCCCTCGGTGACCCTGGGTTTCACCGGCGGTATCGCCATCGTGATCGCTACCTTGCAGATCAAGGACTTCTTCGGCCTGCACGTCCCCGAGATGCCGGAAACCTATGTCGGCAAGGTACAGGCGCTGGCCCATGCCCTGCCAAGCTGGCAGTGGGGAGATACCCTGGTGGGGGTGGCCACTCTGGCGGTGCTGCTGCTCTGGCCCAGATTGCGGCTGCCGGTGCCGGGTCACCTGCCGGCCGTGCTGGTGGGTGTCGGCCTGGCTTTCGGTCTGCACCAGTTCGGGGTGGACGTGGCCACCATAGGCAGCAAGTTCAGCTATACCCTGGCCGATGGCACCCAGGGCATGGGGATCCCCCCCATAGCCCCGACCCTGGTGATGCCCTGGGCCCTGCCCGGGCCGGACGGGGCGCCGGTGGAGTGGAACCTCGCCGCCATCGAGCGGCTGCTGCCCGCCGCCTTCTCCATGGCCATGCTGGGAGCCATCGAATCCCTGCTCTGCGCCGTGGTGCTGGATGGCATGACGGGGCGCAAGCACAGCTCCAACGGCGAGCTGGTGGGGCAGGGGCTAGGCAACATCCTCGCCCCCTTCTTCGGCGGCATCACGGCGACGGCCGCCATCGCGCGCTCCGCCGCCAACGTGCGTGCCGGTGCTACCTCGCCCATCTCTGGCATAGTCCATGCGCTGGTGGTGCTGGCCGCCATCCTGGTGCTGGCCCCCTGGCTCTCCTGGCTGCCGCTCTCGGCCATGGCCGCCCTGCTGCTGCTGGTGGCCTGGAACATGAGCGAGGCCCACAAGGTAGTGGATCTGGTGCGCCGGGCGCCCCGCTCGGATGTGCTGGTGCTGCTGGTCTGCCTGTCGCTGACCGTCATCTTCGACATGGTCATCGCCATCACCTTCGGGGTGATCCTGGCGTCCTTGCTGTTCATGCGCGAGATCGCCAAGATGACCAAGCTGCACAATCTGGCGGAGCACGGGCGCTATGCCAGCGAAGTGCCGGCGCAGACCCTGCTCTACAAGATCAATGGTCCCCTGTTCTTTGCGGCGGCGGAGCGGGTCTTCGACGAACTGCTGGCCCAGGTGGGTGAGCACAAGGCGCTGATCCTGCAGATGGAGGCCGTCTCCATCCTGGACGCCGGCGGGCTCTCTGCCTTCCAGCAATTTGCCAGGCGCATGGCCAAGTCGGGCGTCCAGCTGAAGGTGGCCGAGCTGCAGTTCCAGCCCCTCAAGACCCTGGCGCGGGCCAAGGTGCGTCCTGTCCCGGGTGAGCTGGAGTTCTACGGCTCGCTGGAGGAGGCTATCAGAGGGGAACATTTTCACGAAGCGGTTGAAAATTGACGTAAAGGGATAGGAAACGGCATCTTTTTGGTCACTTGGTTCGCAAATTGAGCAATCGATGGCAAAAGATGAAAAATGAGATTGACCGGTCTTCTCCTATCCCTTACATTACGCCCCGTTCCGGCGCAGCAGCGCAACGAACCCGTGTTGGCTGAACACGTTAAGCAGCAGACCAAGATTTGGTGAGGTGTCCGAGTGGCTGAAGGAGCACGCCTGGAAAGTGTGTATACGGCAACGTATCGAGGGTTCGAATCCCTCCCTCACCGCCAAATATAACCCGTTGAATTTCAACGGGTTTTTTCATTTCTAGACTTACGTGATTTTTTTCCTGGATCAACTGGGTGGAACAATCATGTATCTGAGTAAAAATGCCTCCGGCACCTACTACACTCGGCTTCCCTTGCCCAAGATTTTGCGTGACCGTGGCTTGCCGTTTGCTATCCGCACTTCCCTCCTTACCAAAGAACGTCAAGTTGCCGTAGACCGTAATCTGGTGCTGGCGGCGCGTGTCCGCACCCTCATTGCGGCGACACCTGCCGATGCCACGACCCATAGTTTTCATGCCTGGATCAGAGCTGAGATCGATGCATTCAAAGCGGCGGGCTTTACCGTACCGCAATATCATGCTCTTTCTGTTGCGCTTTCGTCCGTTCCCCAGACCATCAAGCAACCCGTCGATACCTCTCCACCTACTACAGGGGTCCCCCTCAGACAGGCGCTGACGAAGTTTATTGAGAGTAAGGCCAGTGAGGGGATCCAGCATAAATCCGTCGGACAACTCCAACTGCGGGTTCAGGCGTTCGTCACTTGGGCCAAGGGGCACATGGTCGATGAGATAACGCCTGCCCTAGCTCAAGCCTTCCGTAACACTCTGCTCCGTAACGACAGTATCAGCTTCAAAACCAAATCAGATTACCTTGCCGCCACCAAGCAGTTCTTCCGCTGGTGCATGATCCTGGGCTATTGCAGCCGCAACCCGTTCGACAGCTTAACGGCGGGCAAGAAGCCAGTGAAAAAGCGGGCAGATGAAGCCAGGGTACGCTGGCATCGCCCGCAACTGGACACCCTGTTTGCGAGCCTGCGAGCCAAACAATCCCAAAAAGGCAAAAAACTCAAGCCCCAGGACTTCTGGGTGCCGCTGCTCTGCCTCTACGCCGGACTGCGCCCGTCTGAGGCATGTCAACTCAAGACCCGGAACGTCAAACAGATCGAGGGGATCTGGTGTCTGGTGGTCGAGGCGGGCGAAGAAGATCAGCAGCTCAAGACGGCCAACGCCTACCGTGATGTTCCGCTGCACAGTGCACTGATCAGACATCACTTCCTAGAGTATGTCGGCCACTGCCGTAGCCAGGGCAGCCAGTACCTGTTTGACGATAAACCCTCGGGCCAGGACGCCGACTGGTCACACAACCTGGTGTGTCGGTTCCAGCGCCATCTCACCAATGCAGGCATTGTCGGTAAGGGGCGGCCGACGATCTATGGCATGCGCCACACCTTTGTTGATGAGTTGCAGCAGGCGGATGTGGCAGAGCACATCGTGGCGGAGCTGGTAGGACACAGCAAGGAGGGGCTGACCTTTGGCCGCTACGGCAAACGGGTGAGCATTGCCCTGTTGAAAGCGAAGATCGAGTTGATACCGGCGGATCTAGTGACAGTCATTTGAAGAGAGGCCACCTGAGCTCTGGATATGTCGCTAAGCGCTGTATGTAGCGGTTAGCGCCCCTCCCAGACAGCATGACATCTGGTGCCATAGCCAGGGCGCAGGAGCCAACCCATCTCAATACGGTGGGTCGTTGCAGTACCAATTCATATCATGCGCCCATGTCAATATTAGCCCCTATAAATATTTGTAAATATAAATATTGACATCCATAAAAATGTGTGATCGAAATGTGTTGACATGGTGCTTGAACGCTCGTAACCTGCTGGCAAGAGTTAGCTGGAATGAGAGCAAATGACCTATGACAAGAACCCGCAGGCCACAGAACTAGGGAAGGTGCGAATAAGCGGGGAAATTCTTCTCGGCTGACTCAGTCATTTCACTTCTTCATGTTTGAGCCGTTTTTTCTCCCGTAAATGCCTTGAATCAGCCTATTTAGACCGTTTCTTCGCCATTTAAGGCGTTATTCCCAGTTTTTAGTGAGATCTCTCCCA
>NZ_JBGLRL010000032.1:0-28801 GCF_041402505.1 Aeromonas sp. S2(2024) | reverse complement strand
TCATCGTTTTGACCTCAAGAGCATGTTGGTTGAATTGGGGCATGCAGTCGTGGCAAGCCCTCCGATGCCATATCGGCTCTTGAAGCTGGCTGAGGGTCATGGGTAATCAGGAAGCTATATGTCGCGGTGCCTGTCTTGATGGCAAGCCGGGGGGAGGTCTCTCCTTGTGCCAGCAGCCACCCCTGAAGCACGATACGGCCATGGGTGAGAGTGAGCGGCTCCTTGCGTGAGGGTGAATCGATATGCCAGCGCAGCTGGCCACCCGAGGTAGCCAGTGACGATGTCATCAGGGTGTAAGTGGTTGTCATCCAGTTTTGATACTTGTGTCATTTTATTGTTGTGATGGGCGCCTCTTGCGAGGATCGTGACAATGTCTGCCATCCTCCGCTCATCGCCCCTTTGCTCAAAGGCGAGACTGCCTTGGCGCCATATTCTGGCTGCACATGCAGGCCTCCCTTTGGTGAAAAGAGTCTACCCCAACTCAGGGGGGGGGTTGTCATCCTCAGACCTTTTCCTTGCGCATCTAGTGGTGTCGGTCACTCAGTCGCTGGAAGCGTTCGTTCAGGCAGAAGGTGTCGGCCAGTCTCAGGCTCTTGCAGACTCTCTTCTTGCACACATATCTTGCCGTCAGTCTATCCGCCCAGTGACGGGAGCGCTGGCACATCCAGCTCGGCAATCGTCTTTTGGATATAAAAAGCGTGCTTCTGATCGCTCGCCTGCAAGGAGTGAAGATAATTCGCTCGTTCCAAGGCCGACATGGTGAGTATTTTTCGTTTGCAGTCGTGCGAAACCGAGTAGTTCGACTCTGGCGCTTGCACCAGGAAGCGAGTGGTGATCTCACAGATGACCAGATCAGGCTGCTCATGGGCCACTATCTCGTCATCGATGCTGGCCCCCGACAAGACATAGACCACTTTGGCAAACGCATTGGCGAGATAAGGGATCATGTTGTAGGCAAAGGAGTCGCCGAACACGACAACGCTGTGCGCCAAGGGCGCCTCTGGGTGCTGAAAGACCTGGATCAAGCCCCTGCTTTTTAGGCGATTGTCAAACACCAGGTGTTGGAGGGCGGGGGAGAAATCCGCCTTCATAAGCACTTGGTCGGTCGGCGTTGGAAGCTTCACACCAAGATCCCCCGTGTCCTTGACAATACGAAAGTCAAAGGGGAAGGGCTCTTCCAATGACAGGCCCAGCTTGCATAGCATATGGTCCACGGCGATGCCGGCACCATAATCGGTCCAGTGAGTATCCTGTTTTGAATAAGTGGCATCCCCTGCGTCGCTCAGCACGTCTTTGGGATACATGATACCTTCCCGCTGGAAGTGAACGAGAAACTGCTCCACTGGGGTAATGTCTGCCTTTGGGTGCGGATAATAGTGTGGAAGCACCAGTTCCTTGGCGGGTGCCAGCATAAAGACTCGCTTTGCTTGGCGATTATCCACGCATTGATTGAGCGCAGAAAAATAGGCTTGCCATAAAGAGAGGCATTCATCGGATATCAATGCCTGTCCGAGAAATTGCGCCACGCTGTGATTGTGGTCATTGTCCAAAAAGAGGTGGCCTGATTTGCCAAACAGTATTTTCGCTGCAGGCAAGATATCAACCCTTACCCCCCAGGCTACCTTATCCTCGACAATAAAACCGACGTCAAAGCTGCCAGAGAAAGTGATGGGAATAAGAAACCCGCAGAGTGCATCGGCATCCATATCGCGTTTTTTTGATACGTCAGATCTGACTCTGTTGCATTTAAAGGCGTATTCACCATGCTGATGCCTGACCACTATGTCTACGGACTTTTTATTGTGCAGTGCCCATCCTGACAGCTTGAGCATCGAAGAGGCAAAGAGAGTGATCTCTTCGGCTCTTGGGGAGTCAATGGCAAACACCAGGCCGGCAATCCCATGTTGCAACGGGGTGACCTTAATCTGTGTGGTCATCATATCTGGCGTATCAGTTCTCAAAAGCACTCCTTGTCGCTGTAGCCCCCAGCCAGATCCCCTTGGTGATGGCTGGGGAGCGCGGGCAAGCCCGCCATCAATCAGAACCGAAAAGATCCCGGGTATAGACCTTGTCGGTGACATCGGCCAGCTCAGCGGCCATACGGTTGCACAGAATGACGTCGCTCACGGCCTTGAACTCTTCCAGGCTGCGGATGACCCGGGAGTGGAAGAAGCTCTCCTCCTTGAAGGTGGGCTCGAATATCACCACCTCGATACCCTTGGCCTTGATCCGCTTCATGATCCCCTGGATGGCGGACGAGCGGAAGTTGTCAGATCCCGCCTTCATCACCAGGCGGTGGATGCCGACCACCTTGGGGTTGCGGCGCAGCACGCTGTCGGCAATAAAGTCCTTGCGGGTGGTATTGGCATCGACGATGGCGCGGATCAGGTTGTTGGGCACCTGGTGGTAGTTGGCCAGCAACTGCTTGGTGTCCTTGGGCAGGCAGTAACCGCCATAACCAAAGGAGGGGTTGTTGTAGTGGCTGCCGATGCGCGGATCCAGGCCAATCCCTTCGATGATCTGGCGGCTGTCAAGGCCATGAGCCTGGGCATAGGTGTCCAGCTCGTTGAAATAGGCCACCCGCATGGCCAGATAGGTGTTGGCAAAGAGCTTGATGGCCTCGGCCTCGGTGCTGCCGGTCAGCAGCACGGGCACATCCTGTTTGATGGCGCCCTGTTGCAGCAACTCGGCAAAGCGTTGGGCCCGCTCGCTGCGCTCGCCGACCACGATGCGCGAAGGATGCAGGTTGTCATAGAGCGCCCGGCCTTCGCGCAGGAACTCGGGGGAGAAGATCAGGTTCTCGGTGCCCAACTCACTGCGCATCCGCTCGGTAAAGCCCACCGGAATGGTGGATTTGATCACCATCACCGCCCGTGAGTTAATGGCCATCACATCGCGGATCACCGCCTCGACCGTGCCGGTATTGAAGTAATTGGTCTCGGGATCGTAATCGGTGGGGGTGGCGATGATCACGAAGTCGGCAGACTCATAGGCCTCGAATTTGTCCAGCGTCGCCTTGAGATTGAGCTGCTTACCCGCCAGATAGGCTTCCAGTTCTTTATCCGCGATGGGGGAGCGGCGCCCATTGATCATCTCGACTTTTTCTGGCACCACGTCCAGAGCGATCACCTGATGGTGTTGGGCTAAGAGTACTGCATTGGAAAGACCGACGTAGCCAGTGCCTGCGATTGCTATTTTCATGCTTTATACTGACTCTCTTTCTCTAAAATTAATAAACCCTGTTGAAATTATCGGGTTGTGACCATGATAAACCGATATTGAGTTTATTTTTTCATGTTCTGGGACGTCACATGAGATAGGGAGGGTGCGAATAAGTACCCTCTACAACGAAACTGAAATTTTTAGTTGATTTAATTCAAATAGTTACAGAGGCATGTTTTGATGTTTAGTGACTTATTCGCACCTTTCTTGGGTAAATGCCGCTTGATGGTTCATGACGAAACTCCCGTAAAAGAGAGTATAAGATCACACCCTGTTCGGTCGGTCAAATCCTCGTGCCCTGCTTAAAAAACGTTCGCGATCTTGCCCTGGTTAGCTATGTTAGTCAGTTTTCAGTATAAAACCTTGTAACAAACGCATCTATATCATTAGCGTATTCACTACCTTCCTTATGCTTATTAATAAAGTCCCAAAATAGCTTATTAATTTTTTTATATCTTTTGTTTGTCCTATTTTTCACCTCCTGATATGCATCATTTATTTCGATATCATTCAGCATATCATTTATGGTCAACATGACATCATTATTAGGTATATACGCTGAAGAGTTGACATAATTTTTAGTATCAAGCGCCACCATAAACACTTTAAGAAATGATAATACTGACTCTGTGAATGATTCATTATTAATTATGTTAGGATGGTCGCCTCTATTTCTAGAATACTTCCATATGAACTCAGGGATACTTCTGTTAAAATAGTGAAGAATCCCAGCGTGAGTATTACAAGGGACATCACTAATAGATATGGTATTATATTTATTCGATGCAACGTGTGGATTTCCATTTGCCTTTACATATGATATTAAATTATTTTCTATAGATAATGGATAGTGTGGAAATGAAGAGAAAAAATATTGTGGTCTAAACATAGTCTTGATGTGACCATTTGCATTACTCTCAAATTTAGTCAATCTTTTTGTAATCGGATGATTTACCCAATCACTATTTTCCTCTGGAATACTAAACATCCAATTTAATGCTATAGCATGTACGTTTGTTTTGTTATGCCAATCTAAAAAATCAGCAATGGAACTGAATAATGACTTATTAAAAAAAATAAATTCATCAAGATCTACAAATAAACTCCACTCATAATCAAGGATTTTTTTATTTATAGTCAAGGCATGTGTATATGCCTTATTTTGAGCACTACATCCATGATCAACATCATTTTTAATATAAAATATATATCCAGAATTATGAAGTTTCTGAAGCAACTCATCAGAACCATCATCATTGCCATTAGAGTATATAAATATAGCATCAAAACCCAGAGATTTATAATAAGAGATCCATTCCAATAAATAAACACCTTCATTTTTTGCTGTGGCAACAACACATGATTTCTTAGTTGGTCTATACAACTTACGTATGTGATAGTTTAAGACCATCCATTTATTTTTTGAAAAATGTTTGATGAAATCCTTATTACCAATAAAGTCCAACTCTTCTGATACGCTATAATCAATATAGTTTTCAATATGACAAAACTGATTTACTGATTCTATAAAAGCTATGTCTTTAGATACTATGGAAAGATTTTTTAACTTATCTAAATTATCTTTGTAATACTCAGATAATGATTCATAACCTATCGAACCAATCAGAGATAACACATTTTCTAAAATTACATTTTTTTCAACCAAGCCAGACTCAGCAATTTGTATAAACACATTAGACAAATTGTCATTTGAAAAGTATATGTCTGATATTATATCAATTTCATGATAATTTTCTAACTGATTTTGCAGTGGCAAAATATCAAATACTTCCCACTCACGAGCCATATTTCTATTAGCAGTGACGACGACATCAATATTACTACCCAATGGCTGAGCACTATAAAACAATCTATTATATGTGCTAGCTATAGTACATTGGCTTTTGGATTTAAGATCCACATTAACAAAATCAATAAAATATTTTCCTGTATGCAAAAAACCTTTAGAAGAATCAACATCTAATATAAGGAAAACATTTCCATCAAATTCACGCTGTGATGTAATAGTATTTTTTGAATAAAAGAGGAATGATTGTTCTTTTTCACGACCCAGTAAAAACATAGTCATTTTCACACCAATAAAAACTGTGGAATAATAGTACCGCAATATACCTTTATTTCGAAAAGACGAAATATATGTATTTGCGTGGGAATATTATGGAGGGTGCGAATAAGTACCCTCTACAACGAAACTGAAATTTTTAGTTGATTTAATTCAAATAGTTACAGAGGCATGTTTTGATGTTTAGTGACTTATTCGCACCTTTCCTATGTCTACGGACTTTTTATTGTGCAGTGCCCATCCTGACAGCTTGAGCATCGAAGAGGCAAAGAGCGTGATCTCTTCGGTCCTGGGGGTGTCAATGGCAAACCCCAGACCGGCAACTCCATGTTGCAACGGGGTGACCATAATCTGTGTGGTCATCACATCTGGCGTATCCGTTCTCAAAAGCACTCTTTGTCGCGGTAGCCCCCAGCCAGATCACCTTGGTGATGGCTGGGGAACGTGGGGTGAGGCCCTTCATCAATCTGATCCAAAAAGATCCCGGGTATAGACCTTGTCGGTGACATCGGTCAGCTCAGCGGCCATACGGTTGCACAGAATGACGTCGCTAACTGCCTTGAACTCTTCCAGGCTACGGATGACCCGGGAGTGGAAGAAGCTCTCCTCCTTGAAGGTGGGCTCGAAGATCACCACCTCGATCCCCTTGGCCTTGATCCGCTTCATGATCCCCTGGATAGCGGACGAGCGGAAGTTGTCAGAGCCCGCCTTCATCACCAGGCGGTGGATGCCGACCACTTTGGGGTTGCGGCGCAGCACGCTGTCGGCAATAAAGTCCTTGCGGGTGGTATTGGCATCGACAATAGCGCGGATCAGGTTGTTGGGTACCTGGCTGTAGTTGGCCAGCAACTGCTTGGTGTCCTTGGGCAGGCAGTAACCGCCATAGCCAAAGGAGGGGTTGTTGTAGTGGCTGCCGATGCGTGGATCCAGACCGATGCCTTCGATGATCTGGCGGCTGTCCAGGCCATGAGCCTGGGCATAGGTGTCCAGCTCGTTGAAATAGGCCACCCGCATCGCCAGATAGGTGTTGGCAAAGAGCTTGATGGCCTCGGCCTCAGTGCTGCCGGTCAGCAGCACGGGCACATCCTGTTTGATGGCGCCTTCTTGCAGCAACTCGGCAAAGCGTTGGGCCCGCTCGCTGCGTTCGCCCACCACGATGCGCGAGGGGTGCAGATTGTCATAGAGCGCCCGGCCTTCACGCAGGAACTCGGGGGAGAAGAGCAGGTTCTCGGTCCCCAATTCACTGCGCATCCGCTCGGTAAATCCCACCGGAATGGTGGATTTGATCACCATCACCGCCTGCGGGTTGATGGCCATCACATCGCGGATCACCGCCTCGACCGTGCCGGTATTGAAGTAGTTAGTCTCGGGATCGTAGTCGGTGGGGGTGGCGATAATCACAAAGTCGGCCGTTTCATAGGCCTCGAACTTATCCAGCGTCGCCTTGAGATTGAGCGGCTTGTCCGCCAGATAGGCCTCCAGCTCTTTATCGGCAATGGGGGATTGACGGGAATTAATCAGTTCGACTTTTTCTGGCATTACGTCCAAGGCGATCACCCGATGGTGTTGCGCCAAGAGTACCGCATTGGAAAGGCCAACATAGCCAGTGCCTGCAATGGTAATGTTCATATTTTTTCGCTTATTGAATATCAACGTGATGTTAGGATTTTTACATCAAGATAGAGAGCTTATAATTTATGATAATTTTTGAACCACTCAACGAAACTATTTATACCTGTTTGCAGATTAGTGTCAGGTGAGAAGCCTACGGCTTTATTCAATTTATCAGTGTCTGCATATGTCACAGGCACATCACCATCTTGCATCGGATAATGGATCTTTTCAGCCTGTATTCCACACGCACTCTCTATAGCGCTGATAAAATCAGACAATTTTTCAGGGTTGTTATTGCCGATATTATATATTTCAAAAGGTAGCGATTTTTGAGGTGATGTTACAAGTAGTCTTATAATCCCTTCGACGATGTCATCGATATAAGTGAAGTCCCTCAACATATTGCCATTGTTGAATACTTTAATGGGACGGTTATGCAAGATAGCATCTGTAAATAGCCAGGGCGCCATGTCGGGGCGACCCCAAGGGCCGTAGACAGTAAAGAAGCGAAGACCAGAGATAGGCATATTATAAAGATGGGAGTAGCTTGCAGCCATAACCTCATTTGCCTTCTTGGTCGCAGCATAGTAACTCACCGGAAAGTCAACGCGATCATCCTCTGAGAAAGGTACTTTTTCATTTCTCCCATACACACTGGACGAGCTGGCAAAGACGAGGTGTTTTATTTTATGGTGACGGCAAGCCTCTAGAACATTGGCAAACCCAACAAGATTACTGGCTGTATAAGCTTTGGGGTTTTCAATGGAGTATCTGACGCCTGCTTGGGCTGCAAGATTAACCACGTAGTCAAATTGGTGCTGCTCAAAAAGCTCGTTAAGAGCAATATCATCTGCAATGTCTGCTTGATAAAAGGTAAACTTTTGCTTGCCTTGTAACGTGGCCAGTCGGGCATGTTTAAGGTCGGTGGAATAGTAGTTATTGATATTATCAATCCCTACAATGTCATAGTTGCCATTTTTTAACAGCTGTTGACATAGCGCATGACCAATAAAGCCAGCTGCACCAGTTATCAGTATCTTATTAATGCTCATTATTGATTTTTTAATCCAAAGTCATGTTGAGATTTCATAATTTCTCAGGCTGAGAAAATAATATGTTCAAGGATCCCGTTCGTTATTATAATTTTCTTAACATCACTCTTATCTATTTTGTATGAAAATCCGCAACGTAACTGTTCATTGTAGGTATTTCCCAATATGGCTTTAAGTACATCGGGTCTATTTATATTGGGTGGTAGTCTTTTCTCATTATCAGTTTGTTCTATAATCAACTCATAATTAGAACCGGCTTTATTAACTGCCCAACAAGAAATGTTTTGGTCATCAAACAAGTCAATGTGATAGAAAGAGTTGGCATTAAGATATTCTTCAAGTTGTTGAAGGTATGTAGGTGTTACGCCAAATTTGTTCTTTGCAAAAGTTATTAGTTCAGCTATTTTTGAATATGTGCTGCGTACAATGGCACTGGTGAAGTTCTCTGTTATTTCGTTTCGGTCATAACTTAAGAAATAGCTCTTTCTATCAACAGGTCTTTGTGTCGAAGCATTTCCCCTCAGGGCCTTTCCTACAAAGTATTCCTGAAGGGATTTTATGACGTAATGATTTATTCTAATAGTGTTCCACTTTACTTCTTTAGACAAGCCGACACCTATTTGTGGGTGGGTTATTAAGTCACTACCATCGCAATGAATATATTTTTTTGATGTTTCAACATGGTGTGGATTTATAAATCTAGAAACATCTCTGGCTCTAAATATAGTTTTGTAATGATGATTGGCTGGGAATGTATGTAAAGAATGCTGCGTAAAACGCTCAATAACCAAGCCATCTTCTTTGAATGTAGCACCGCTGGAGCCATAATTGCACCAATTAATTGCAAGTGCTCCTATATCTTGATTTGAAAATATTTTGGTTATTTCTTTATTTATCCTCTCATGCCCATCCATGGGACAAAAAAATTCATCCGCATCAATAAATGCCATCAGGTCATGGTCTTGTTTATATTTATTAAGCATATAATTAAATGCGGGGAGTTGTGGTCTTGAATTTTTCGGAGTCTCAAAGTTGAAATATGTAAGATCACAAAACTCACTCAATAAAATCAGAATCTCTTCAGTTGCATCTGAGCTTTCGTTGTTAGCAACGATAAAAGAATCAACTCCAATGGCAAGGTGATAGCAAACCCATTCTATTAATGCGTCAGCTTCGTTCTTCATCATAGTAGCAATACAAAGTTTCATATATAAACTCTTAAATGGAAAAATCTTCTCTGTCTTTGGTCAGATTTGGACTGTAGAAGGGATCCACCTCAAGATGTCTGCCCCACTTGGATTTCATAAAATTAACTTCCCTGTTAAAGCGGGAAATTTTCTCCGGTGAGTCTTCGGCCCCCCGGCTGATGGATTCGTAGTGATAGAGTTCGGCGTAGGGGGTCCAGAGATTGCGATAACCCGCCTCGCGCACTTTCAGGCAGAAGTCCACGTCGTTAAAGGCTACGTGCAGGTTCTCTTCATCCAGCCCGGCGACCTCGTCATAAATCTCTTTACGAATCAGCAAACAGGCGGCCGTGACGGCTGAGAGGGTTTGGGTCAGCAACAAACGGCTGAAATAACCCGGGTGGTGGCGAGGATAATGCTTGTGGGAATGGCCACCCACGCCGCCAATGCCGAGGATAACGCCACCGTGTTGCAGGGTATCGTTGCTGTAATAGAGCTTGGCTCCCACACAGCCGATCTCCGATCGCAGGCAGTGGCTGACCATCTCGGTCAACCACTCCGGGTTGATCACCTCGACATCATTGTTGACCAGACCGACGATGCTCCCCTTGGCATGGCGAGCGCCAAAGTTGTTGATGGCCGAGTAGTTGAAGGGGTGATCGTAGCGCAATACCTTGACCCGGCTGTCTTCGTGCTGGATCTGGGCAAAGAAGTCGAGGGTCTCCTGCTCGACGCTGCCGTTATCGAGGATCAGGATCTCGAAGTGGGTATAGGTGCTGCGCTTCAGGATGCTGCGCACCGCGGTTTCGGTCAGGGCGCGGCGATCCCGGGTGGGGATCAGCAGGCTGACCAGAGGGGCTGGCTCGGGGATGGGGTAGCGCACCCGATAAGTGTTGGGCACCAGGCCTGCCTCTACCCTGACACCGGGTTGCTGGCCAGCGAAATAGTCGCGCAGTGCCTGGATGCCTGCATCCGTGGTGTAACTCTTCTCGCCGGAGGCCAGGGCCGTGGAGCCCTCTATGGTGCGCCAGTGGTAGAGCACGCGGGGGATATGGACTATCTGCGTGGCCGTCACATGGGGCAGGCAGCGCAGCAGCAGATCCTGATCCTGACTGCCTTCAACGCCAAGGCGGAACCCGCCTATCTGTTGCAACAGCGAGCGGCGATAGACCCCTAAGTGGGAGACATAGTTTTGAGAGAAGAACAGATCTGGGTTCCAGTCACTCTTGAAGTGGGGGTCAAAGCGTTCGCCGCGACCATTGAGCTTGTCCTCGTCACTGTAGAGGATCTGGGTCTGGGGCCGTTCACAGATGGCCTGCGCCATAAATAGCAAGGCATGCTCTGGCAGGGCGTCATCGTGATCCAGCAGGGCCACGAAATCGCCCTTGGCAATCTGCAGGGCGCTGTTGGAAGCCGCCGAGATATGGCCATTTTGCTCGCGATAGACAACCCTGATCCGGCTGTCTTTGGCCTCATATTCGCGCAGTACCCGCTGCACATGGGCTTTTGGCGAGCGATCATCTGCAATACAGAGTTCCCAGTGGGGATAGCTCTGTGCCAAGACGGAATCCAGGCAGGCACGCAGGTAGATTTCAGCTGGGTTATAGACTGGCATCACCACAGAGATAAGGGGAGGCGCTTTCATGCCAGAGAGCATGGCGTCCACTTCCACGGGAGTGGGCAGTGAAGCCGCTTCTACCGTTTCTATCCACTCTTCATAATCGACAGAGGGCAAGGAGAAGCTGAAGGTCTCGTTATAGAGTGCCTGCAACTGTGTCATTGAGATGCCATGACGATCGGCAGAGATAGATGCCTTGATCTTATCCAACGGCATATCCCGATAGCTTTGATGCTCTTTTTGAATACGAGCCAGTAGCGCTGATTCGATGTGGTGTTCATTGACAGCAGTAATCTCAAATTGTGTGATTGAGAATGCAGAGGCCTGCTCCAGAGGATCGAAGCGCAAGGCGACGAGAGGGGATTCCAGATAAAACAAACGGCTGGAAGCCATCGCTCTTTTATATGGCAAGGTGACCGTTTCAAGCTCGTTAAACCCCTTGCCGGTATCCAGATACAGTTTGGCCAGCCCCTGCTTGGCTGGGCAATTGAGGGTCAGATTAAACTGGTACCAGCCTTGTCCTATGCCAGAGAGTTGTCCTAAATCAACGATGAAAAAAGGATCCTCTCCCTCTGACAACCACCCTTGAGGATGATCAATATCGGTTGACAGTTGGTTCAGTGCCAGATAGGGCAGGGCAATAGCAGTGGCTCTCTGATTTACTGCTGGCGCAACGCCCCAGGAGGCACATGGTTTTCTGCCAAGCAACAGGCCATAGCGTTTGAAATGTTCTTTGGCAGAGAGCCCTGTCTGGTTGACATCCCAATAGGTGTGCAGATACCACTGCTCGTCAAACTGTGCCAGCAACTCTTCCAGGTTATTGTTAACCGTCATTTTTTATTGTTCCTTATCGGCCGGCAGACAGTGACGCTGTTCGGCCTTCCCGTGCATGATGTAATGAAGTAACGGATTGATGGTTCCTTGGGCCACATCCGGGTAGGTTTGCAAATACCAGCGCGTATCGAATTGCTCGCTGGGGCTATAGCCTTTATCCGCCCCCACCTTGATAAAGTGTTCGATGGCGGGCAGTCCTGCATCGGCAACTTCTGGATAGCGGTGCAGATACCAGAGTTCGTCAAAGAGCCCGGAGGCTGCAATGCGCTCTGCGGTGCTCATAGAGGTTGTTGTCCCAGCAGGGCTCTCTTTAAAGGTGCGGCCAAGGGCGCGCACGGGGGCAGTCAGTTTCCATGAAACAGTCTTCTTCAGCTTCTGCGCCCGTTCCTTTGCTTGCTCGACTTGCTGCTCTTTTTGTTGCAACTGACGGGTCAACTGCTCCATATGCCTTGTCATGGTCGCCAATTCTGCAAAGCGCTCGGCAATATTGGCTTCCAATCCTTTGTTCAGCGTCGTGAGCTCATCCATTTGCCCTTCGAGTGTTGCCTGCTGCTGACTCGCCCGCTGCTGGCTGGCCGCGAGCTGCTGCTGCAGGTCCGCCTGGCCCTGGGCCAGCTTGGCCCGCTCTGCTTGCCAGGTTTGTTCACGAGCCAGCAGGGTATCGTGTATCTGTTGTTTTTCTGCTGTCAGCGAGGCCAGCTCGGCATGAGCTTGCTGATACTGCACTTGCACGCTCTGCACTTGCTGCTGCGCGGCCGCCAGCGTGGTGGTGAGCTGCTGGTGCACCGCATCTTGCTGCTTGATGGTGTGGGTGTGCTTTGCAATCAACTGAGCCTGCTCTTCGAGCAGGCGGGTCAGGGTGGCGGTTTCGTCAAAGCGCTCGCTCAGTGCCTGATTGAGTTCGCCCACCTGTTGCTGCGAGGCGGCAAGCTCGGCGCTGACATGCTGGTTCGCCGTGCGCTCGGACTGCCACTGTTGTTGCGTACTGGCCAACTCGGCGGCAAGTTGCTGGCGCGCCACCTCTTGAGCATTGAGGGTATTGATATGCTCGGCGATATGCTGAGCCTGTTCTTCGAGTTGCTGCGTCAATACGGCGGTTTCGCCAAAACGCTCGTTCAGGGCCCGATGGAGTTCGCCGATCTGTTGCTGTTGCTCATTGAGCTCGGTGTTAAGGCGCAGCTCTTGTTGCTGCCAGGCGTGCTGGGCGGCATCGTGCTGCTCACGCTGGCTGGCCAGGTCGCGGGAGAGGGTGTCGCTGTGGCTCTGAAGCTGCTGGTGCTCCTCGACAAGTGTGGTTTGCTGCTGTTGCTGCATTTGCAGCTCGCGCCGCCCCAGTTCGATCTGTTCATTCAACTGGCGCTGTTCCTGACGCAGGGCATCGCGTTCATGGCCCAGTGCATCATGCTGGCTTTCCAGCAAGCTATAGGCCCGTTGCAGTTGGCTCTTGGTCTCATTCTGATCTTGCAGTTCCTGGAGCAGGGCCTTGGCCCGCTCTTGCAGCAGTTTGATGGTGTCATCTTGCTCGGCCAGCGAACGTGCTTGCGCATGTTGAGTTCGAAGGGATTGCTCCAGTTGATGCTGCAAGTCTGCGAGTTGGCGTGATCCTTCCGTGAGCGCCAGGTTGCTATTACCCAGCGCCTGGGTCAGTTGTGCGGTGCGCTGCGTTTCTTCATTGAGTTGCAGTGTTTGATCATTGAACTGCTGCTGCAACTGGTGCCGGGCCTGTTCATGGGCGATGGCGTGTTCCTGTTGCTGCTCCAGCTGACGCTGCAGTGCTTGTTGAGCCTCATTAGCCTGCGCCTGCTGGCCGAGCAGCGATTGTTTTTCCTGGGCAAGCTGAGTGAGCGCTTCAGCGGTTTGCGCGAGTTGCTGGGTGGTTTGCGACAGCGCACTCTCCAGATTCTGCTTGGCGGCTAGCACCTCTTCGCGTTGCTGTTCGCTGGCGGCAAGGCGAGCGTGGGTGTCCGCGGCTTGCTGTTGCAGCATCTCGAGTTCGGATGCCAGTGCCTGGGCGCGTTGCTGCTGTGCCGACAGCTGGGCCTCTTGTGCCTTGCTCTCTTCCAGTTGGCGCTCGAATGCTGTCAATTGATGGTGTTGGGCGGTGATGCGCTCTGCAAGGCGACCTCTTTCGAGCGCCTGCTGCTCATGCAGTTGCTGTTGCTCCATCTGCAGGTTGTCTCGCTGAGCGGCCAGCTGCTGCTTGAGCTGGCTGTTTTCCCAGCTATCACCGCAGGCCTTGCCCAGGCGAGAGAAGATATCTTGTACCTGCTTGGTGGCACGGGCATTGGCGAACAGGTCATAGAGGTTCTTCATCTCTGGCACCTGCTCACTGCCCACTCCAATCACGCCAAGGCCATGACCATGGGCAAATTCAAAGTGGGGGTACTGCTGCTTGAGCTCATCCAGCAACTGGAATACGCCAAAGCCGCGCTCCCTCACATTGGTGTCGTGCATGATGACAACGGCCCGGTCAGAGAGCTTGGGCAGCCAGCTTTCAAAGTCATGGCGCACGGCGTCTAGGGTGTGCAGGCCATCGATATGGAGCAGATCTATGCTGCCTTGAGGGAAATGTGCCAGCGCCTGGTCGAAGGTGCTGCGGATCAGGGTAGAGAAACTGGAGTAGTGCTGCTGGTTGTATTCAGAGACCTGCCCATAGACTTCCTCGCCATACACCCCCGCATGTTCATCGCCCCCCCAGGTGTCAACGGCAAAGCAGAGGGTTTCCAGATCCAGCTTTGTTACGGCCTGGCAAAACGAGAAATAAGAGCTGCCGTAATGGGTTCCCAATTCCACAATCTTGCGGGGGCGCAGGCTTTCTACCAACCAGAAGGCAAAGGGGATGTGCTCCAGCCAGGCCGATTGAGCGATATAGGTTGGACGCCAAAAAAGGGAGCGCTTGAAAATCACGTCCAGCTCGGTATTGGGCTGCACTACGGGCTTTTGCTTGCGGTTTGCCACTGAACGGCTGTTTTTTTGACGGTCCATGGGGTTGTGTCTCTTGGGTATTTGAACAATGAATCAATCGAGGTGGCCACTGTTGTGACCACGCTCTTGAGGGGTTAGCCAAGGTCGAAGACCCGGGCTGGAATATGATATGGGTTAGCTATCCGGGGCGTTTATTGTCAGTCCTGATGCTCACGCAAGGTGGCCAGGCCCATCACGATCAGGCCATAGAAGAGGATAAGCAGCACGCTTACCGTAGCCAGGTTGTAGAGGCGGCGAGGGTATTCCGCATCCTGGGCCAGGCTCGGTTGACTGATGACCAGCAGGTGTTTGAGCTTGCGGTATGCCTCTATCCTGGCCTGCTCCAGGCTGATGAGGCCCGTCTTGTAAAGATCTGCCGCCAGGGTGGCCTGGGTCTGTACATCCATGTAACCGGCGGTGATCTCGTTCATGGCTTCTTTATCCTGGCCGGTGAGTTTGGCACGCTCCTGCTCCAGTTGCCTGGTCAAGGCATCGACCCGGCTCTGTACCGAAATGACCGCGGGGGCGGTCTCTTTCATGTAAGAGCGCAGTTGTTTGAGCTGCGCCTGCTGGTTCACCAGCTCGCCCTCGATCTGGCTGACTACCCCGAGACGCGCGCTGCTGGTGGATTCCGGGCTGATGAGTTGGTGGCTGTTTTGAAACGCCAAGACCTTGGCTTTCTCATCCTGCAGCCGTCGATAGGCTCTATCAACTTCTTGCCCAACAAAGGCCAGCTGCTCCAGCGCCACCTGATGCCCCAGCTTGTTGATAAAGCGCTCGGACTCCTTGAGCATCAGCCCCACCACCTGCTGGCCATATTCGGGATCAAACGCCTGTAATTCGATGGTGAGCACACCCGACAGCTCATCAAGGCGCAGCGTCAGGTGATTGCGGTAGTATTCGATGAAGTCTTCCCGGCTGACATCCTGTGGCAGGCGGGAGAAATAGTCGGCCTTGTCACTCTGGTAATGGGCTTTGAGGTCGAGCTCTTTATCCAGCTTGGCCAGCAGATCCCAGGATTTCAGGTACTCCTGGATCAGCAGCACATCCTGATGATTGCTGCCACCCAGTCCCAGCATCGACAGGGCATCGGGCAGCATCTTGATCTGATCCGCCTGCTTGATCATCAGCTCAGCCCGGCTCACATAGCGATCCGAGGCGATGACGCCGAGATAGAGGGCGGCAATGGCAAAACAGGCGACGACCCAGAGAAAGCTGCCGAGTTTGAGGCTCTGCTGCCAGGAGCGGTGGGCAATCTGAAAACCGCTGGAATCGATAAAAAAGCGTTTGGGCTCATTGCCGAGCTTGCGCAGTTTGCGCACCAGGCGTGAGGGTCTTTCCGATCTGATAGGTTGAGTCATATTGGGTGCAGCTTGTTAAAGATCCTGATAAATGCGGATGGCGTCATCGATATCGTCGAATATTTCCAGGGTGCCGTTGCGCAGCAAGATCCCCATGTCGCACTGCTGGCGCAGGTTTTTCATGTCGTGGGATACCATGATAAGGCTCGCGGTCTCGCGTTTTTGATTGAAGGTATCGATGCACTTTTGCTTGAAGCGGGCATCCCCTACCGAGGTGATCTCATCGGTCAGATAAATGTCAAAGTCAAAGGCCATGCTGACGGCGAAGGAAAACTTGGACTTCATGCCGCTGGAGTAGGTTTTGATCGGCAACTCGAAGTGCTGGCCGATTTCGGAAAACTCCTTGACCCACTCCTCCACAGGCTGAGTGTCACGAACCCCGTGGATGCGGCAGACGAAACGGGTGTTCTCCCGCCCTGTCATGCTCCCTTGAAATCCGCCGCCGAGGGCCAGTGGCCAGGAGACGCGGCAAAGACGGGTCACCTTGCCCTGATTGGGGGTATCCATGCCCCCCAACAAGCGAAGCAGGGTAGACTTGCCCGCCCCGTTGACCCCCAGAATACCGATATTGCGTTCCTGCGGCAGTGCGATGCTTACATCGCGCAGCACATAGTTGCGGCCAAACTTGGTGGGGTAGTACTTGGAAACATTGTCGAGAATGATCATGTTATTCCGCACTCACTGGCGATCAACTGGCGATCAGCCGTCGATGATTCAGGCGATAGCAGCTCATGGCAAAGGTCAGCAGCAGCAAGGTGATGCTGGCGAAATAAATCCAGCTGACACTGGGACTGTTGTACCCCGCGATCCAGCCGCTGCGTATTAATTCAACGGCATGCACCAGTGGATTCCACAAGAACCAGTGCTGGTACTGCACCGGAATGGCCGTCAGCGGATTCATCACACAAGAGATAAACATCAGCGGCATCATCAGCAGATCAAGGAACTTGTTTGCCTCCTGGAATAGCTTGCCGATGACGCAAAAGACGATGCCTAGGGAGAACGAGAACACCATGAGCAACAGATAGCCGAGGATGACTTGCAAGGGGTCTGCGGGGATGGCATCAAAACCGAACCAGAGCAGCCCCAGCACCAGTATGATGCCCACCATCATGCCCACCATGACCTCTAGCATAAAGCGGGCAACAAAGGTGGCGAAGGGGGTGACCTGGCGGTAGCAGAACAGCCCCATGTTGGCGCTGACCGCAGATTTAAGCTGACTCACCACCTTGTTGAAAAACATGAAAGGCAGGTAGCCGGCCGTGATAAAAACCTGCGCAGGCACGCCCCCGAAACCACTCTGGCTGCGCATCCCGAAAACGACGCTGAACAGGCTGATCATCAACAAAGGTTCGAGCAGGGCCCAGGCATAGCCAAGTCGATAACTGCCAAAACGGGTCTTCAGTTCTCGGATAAGCAAACCGAACGTCACATCGCGCAGTACCTGCAAGGGTGTTCGAGGTGTTTGATTGAGAATGGGTTTATGCATGGAGTCGTTTACCGTATGGCAGACTCGCCGATTGGCGAGCCTGCATTGTTCGGTGTGGGCGGTTTAGTTGATGGCTACGTTCGCCGCCACGGCGATCTGATAGATGATCTGGGTGATGTCTTTGACAGACTGCATGGTTTTGCTGTCAACCTTGGGCAATACCATGATCTGATCCCCTGGCTGAACATTCCCCTGGCCCTTGAACTCTACCAGCCCGTTGGCATGCACCACGGCGATGCGCTGATCATTGGCTCGCTCGGTAAACCCACCGGCCCAGGCGACATAATCATCGAGGTCGGCATTGGCGTTATAGACCACGGCTTGTGGCATCAACACCTCACCACCCACCTGGATAAGGTCAGTCTTGTTCGGGATCACAATCTGGTCGCCTTGCTCCAACTGAATGTTGGCGATGATGCCCTTGTCTGCGACCACGACCTTGCCCAGAGGCTGAATCTTGCGAGCCTTGTCGACAAATTGCATGACCAGCTCGGCCTCTTTGGCACGGATGGTCGCCTCACCATCCGAACTGGCTGGCGCGGTGAATACGCTGCGCTCCAAGCGGTTGAGCGATTCATCCAGCATCTCTTTTTGCCGGATGGCCACGCTCTTGCGCATCAGATAGATGGATTGGTAATCGGCCAGATCCGGGTTGATCGGAATATGGTTGAGCAGATCGTGCAGCTTGGTCTCTTTGCGGACGGTGAAGTAAGAGGGGCCCATATAACTGCCGGTGACCTGCACATCGTAAACTTGTGCATGCATGTCATCGTTGAACAGCACCTTGTCACCGTCCTTGAGTTGGACCCGGGCAAAATCTTTGTAAGGCAGATAAATAGAGAAAGGACCGTTTGCACGATCGCCAATTACCCCGACATGACTCACCTTGGCGAGGGGCAGGGCATAATTGATCAGTTCCGAACCCAGTGTATTGCGCTGCTTTAATTCGAAGCGGAATGGGTTGCGAACCTTGCCAGCCACATTGATCATCGGTCCCTGGGGCTCCACCAGGATCACGTCCTGATCCTTCAGGGAAAGCTTGGGCATTTTGCCTTTCTGCATGAATTCATACAGGTCGATCTGCTGGAGGACCTGGTTTTGGCGCAAGACCTTGATTTGACGGTAGCTGCCACGCTCTGAATCGATGCCACCCGCCCGCTTGAGGAAATAGAGCACGCTGTCAGACGATTGTCCTGCATATTGGCCTGGGCGGATCACCGGCCCCGTCACGAATACACTCACTGGGGTTGTCGTCAGCAGGTTGACGTAAATATTGACGTTGTTGGTGAATACATCACCAATCTTGCTGGTTACCAGATTATTGATTTGGCTGGCTGGAACATTCTTGACATTGATTGGGCCTACATCAGGGATGAAAATATTGCCCTGATTGTCGACTGTTACCACATTGGAGAAATTGACGGCGCCCCAGATCCAGATGTTCAGCTTGTCACCTGGTGCTATCAGGTAATTGTCATTCAAGCCATCGCTGCGTTCGGTTTCATATCCACCGGCAAAGAGGTTGGCGCCGTAGGGGGGAGGGAGTCCGGCCTCGGCTTGTGGCAGTAACTTCCGAACATCTGCTTCACCTGGCAGCAACATGCCCTGCCGATTTTGTTGCGCAAAACTGCCGGTTGTTGAACTCGTGCTGGCTTGGCCACTCAGCGATGATTGGCCGCCAAGTTGGGGCCGATTGTTATCGCCTGAATTACCCGACAGGTTATAGCCAAATGATGCCCCATTTGCTTGGGCCTGGTCCGGTGCGCTAGCCGCCATGGTGGTGCAGGAGGCACCGATGAGAAACAGAAGAGTACTCAGCTGACGAACGTTCATTTTCAAAACAGATACCTTCGAGTTTTATTGTTCAGCAAGAAGGCTGCTGACAGAAGCTTGATCCAATTGAGGTATCAGGTACCACAGTTCTTCACTCTTGCATGCGACACTTCTTTGCGAATGACCTTGCATGTTGTTGAACAAGAGGTCAACGCACTCACGTCCCATGGCAGACACATAGCGCTGACCCAAGGTGAAGGTAACACCGTTTGTGCTGAGTGCTGCACCCTGAGGTTGAGTATTGAGCGCCTGTTGCAGGTTTGCTGGCATGGCTTGCAATGCTGTGGTCGATGATGGATTGACGAGGGGACGGGAGGCTTCGACCTGCTTTGGCTCATATGCGCAGCCAGCAATAGACATGGCTAGCGATATCGCCAGAAACCGGGTTGCGTAGTTCATGTGAAATATTATCCAGGTGTCAAAACTTGATGTGTTAATTCTGTGTTGATTCTGTGTTATCGTGAGTGTTCGTTTTGCAATAATACTTGTCTCATGTTGTTCCTTGGTATTGCTGTACCAAAACTGTACACGGGAATAGATTATCTCAAAAGGCAAAAAAAGAAAAAAGCTACCGCACGGAAGTGACATTGCTCCGGTCTAGGATGGTCAAATTGTGGCTTGAAATAAAATTGACATATAAAGACAAACTGTCAAAGACAGCTATGTTTTCATAGCATTTCTGTCGTGCAGGAGCCGAGCCCGCGTATATTGCGTCATTTCGAGACGCTCGTCATGTTTAATTTTATGACGGGAGCATACTACCTGTGGGCTGCGAATGAGTCAACACATATTAGTCCTGCAACCGGTAGTGACAGAGTGATTTAATCTGTTGTTATGTAACTATATTTTCATATTTGCAGTAATGGTTTAAACGGCCTTGTTGATCAAATCCAAAGTCGGATACTCGCTCCCCAACCCGCCGGGCGGGCTTAGTTGACGGCCTGCCGAATGGGCATACCAAGCCCTATGACCTTGTTCATGACTTTTACCCCAGCCAGGATCTCACCCACCTGGGCGTTGTAGCTCCGCAGACTCAGTTTCGGACCGATGAGCTGCTTGAAGCGATACATGGCGGTCTCAGCTATCGAGCGCTGATGATAGCCAGAGTCCTTTTTCCATTGCTCCAGCTCTCCTGCCTTGAGCGCGGCAACCGCCTCGTTGCGTGGATAGCCTTTCTTCCAGAATGCCGCATTCTTTCTCGGCGGTATGGTGGCCTTGATGCCCTTCTTTTGCAGTAGGGCATAACAGGCTCTGGTGTCATAGGCACCATCGGCGCTGACTTGTTCTATCTTGCGGCGCAAGGGGTTGAGCAGCGTGGGCAACACCTCGTTATCGCCCACCGTTTCCAGGCTGACTTCGGCTGCAACGATGGCATGGGTCGCCGCATCTACGGCCAGGTGAAGCTTGCGCCAGACGCGGCGTTTCTCCTTGCCGTGCTTGCGAATTTTCCATTCGCCTTCGCCATAGACCTTGAGTCCGGTGGCATCGATGACCAGGTGAGCCACTGGGCCATGGCTCGATAGGCGGTACTTGATTTCGACCGTCTTGGCGCGCTTGCTGATACAGCTGTAGTCCGGCGACTGTAAGGGCACATTCATCAGCTCGAACAGCGAGTTGATGAAGCCTTCCAAGGCACGCAGCGGTAGCTTGAATACCGCCTTGAGCATCAGCGCGGTTTCAATGGCGGAGTCGCTGTAATGGAAGCCTCGCCCTCGGCGGCCATGATGGGTCTGGCAATGCCACTGCTGGATGGCTTGCTCATCCATCCAGACGGTCAACGAACCACGTTGCACCAAGGCTTGGTTGTACTGTTTCCAGTTGCTGATCTTGTGCTTGGACTTGCCCATCTGGCGCTCCCGGTGGTGAACCTAAGAGATCAGATCACCAAACTGCGGGATAGTTCCCTGATTTGAGCAACAACGCCGGTTTAAACAGGTCTGATGAGTGTTTCTAGCGCGGAAATTATCAATTTAGAAAGTTCTTAAATAAGGATCGTTTGAGATATTTATTTGACGATGGATGTTTTTGTTGCATCAGGAGTAACGATGTGGTTGGGAATATCATTAAGACATACACAATGTGCGTCATTAGTATTATCTTCTTTAACGTCACACTCAGCTGCTTATTTTGTAGACTATTTCTTCGAAAACATATTTATTTTTAGTTTTTGGTGTTGAGTTGACAGTTCTTTCCCTCACTGACTATGCCTGATGTGTGCCTGTTTGACGCTTGACAAAGCGGGGACATCAGGATGTAGGAGGGGGCATGGACGCCAATCTTCACTCGATCGCCAGATTATTGCTCTTGCTGAGCATGAGCACGACAGCCATTGCCAATGACAAGATCGTGGCTGTGCAGCTAGGAACACCTGCCGAAAACGAGAAGCTCGATATTTATACTGCTGACATCAAGCTCCACCATATGTTTTGGCACTGGAGTGAGTCGGGTTGTCAGTTTGGGTTGGGAGTGCGTGGTGGCGTGCTGGATGTTGGCCATGAATCCGGGGCCCGGTTGGGTGCTGGAGGGCGTGCTGAATGCCTGTGGGGCCAATGGGTGGTATGGATGCCGGTTGAGGTGCTGTGGCTAAGCAAACATGAGTTCGGGCACAAGGGGAATGGTTTTAAGGACTATGGTGGCCCTGTCCAGCTATCAACTGGATTAGGTCTGGGGTATGCCTTCAATCGGAATTGGCTGCTGGGATATCAGTATGAACATATGTCCAATGGGCATATGTATGAGCCCAATCCATCACTGGACAGTCACACACTCCACATCGAGTACAGATTCTAGCTTTTCATTAGGTCTTCTGAGCGCTGTTCGGCGTTCAGGGGACCCATGACATGAGCCTGCATGGCCGGATCAGCGCCCCAGATATTCCCTGTCGAAGAAGGTGTTGACCCAGTGGGGGCGGTAGACGGCGAGCAACGTCATGGCCATGCCGTTGAGCAGGGCCTCGGGGAAGAGCAGCAGTGGCCAGATGGAGAGGTAGTCGGCACTGATAATGTGCCAGGGGTAGGCGCCGCTCATCCCCATCAGCAGGGCGCTGGCGAGGATCTTGATCGAAATGCTGAGCGCCCCCCCAAGAAAGGCGGCCACGAACAGATATACGAAGAGGTGGCGGGGCAGCCAGGCCCAGCTCCCTAGAAACAGCAGCCAGCTGGTGGCGACCGGCAGCGCGATGCCGATGAGCGCCTGCCAGCCGAACTCCGCCAGATCGGTGACACCAAAGGCCCCGAGGATCAGCAAGGTGAGGCAGGGGGCCAGCAGGGCGAGGCGCCAGCCCAGCAGCAGGGTCAGGCTGGTGAGGCCGAGAAAGTGGATCTCCAGCCCCTCGTGGAGGCCGGCCCGCAAGGTCCAGAGTGGCACCAGGACGATGGCGCTCCCCAGGCAGAGGTGCTGATAGAGGGAGTTGGCGTGGAGGGTGCGCAGCAGGGAGGCGTTCAGGCTGAAGGCGAGCAGCACCAGCCAGAGCAGGAGGGTGGCGACTTGTCCTTCACTCATGGCATGTTCCCTCGAATGTCACTGCCCGGTGATGAGCCCGGGCGCCGGCTGGCGCAATGAAAAGAGGCTGCCCAATCACGGGCGGCCTCCTGTCTCAATACTTCACGTTGGGGTGGTACTTGCCGAGGATGGCCTGAACTCTGTCCATGGTCTCCTTGCTGGGGGGCTTGATCCCGGTCAGATCGTAAGTGTCTCCCAGCACGTCCCACTTGTGTTTGCCCAGTTCGTGGTAGGGCAGCAGTTCCACCTTCTCGACGCAATCACCGAGCTCTGCGATGAACTGACCGAGCCCTTCGGCGCTCTCGTCATCATCGGACCAGGTCGGCACCACCACGTAGCGGATCCACATGGTCTGGCCGCGGGAGGCCAGGTAGCGCGCGAACTCCAGGGTGTACTTGTTGCTGACATGGGTGAGAGGGATGTGCTTCTCGTCGTTGATCTGCTTGATGTCCAGCAGCACCAGATCGGTGTTGTCGAGCACCCGATCGAGCAGCTCGTCATAGTGACGCACGAAGCCGTTGGTATCCAGGCAGGTGTGGATCCCCTGCGCCTTGCAGGCGGCAAACAGTTCGGCGATGAACTCTTGCTGCAGCATGGCTTCCCCACCGGAGGCGGTGACGCCGCCGCCCGAGGCATTCATGAAGTGGCGGTAGCTGGTGAGATCCTGCATCAACTCGGGCACGGTGACCTCGCGGCCGCCCTGGGTGTCCCAGGTGTCCCGGTTGTGGCAATACTTGCAGCGCATCAGGCAGCCCTGCATGAACACGATGAAGCGGATGCCGGGGCCGTCGACGGTGCCGCAGGTCTCGACGGAATGGATCCGGCCAATGATGTCGGGACTGCTGGCGTCGCTAACGGTGGCGGCAGGGATCCGCTGAGTGCCCTGATCGGCAGGGCCGCTGGTTTCAACGGCAGGGATCCGGTTAATGACTGACATAGACGACTCCAATTGTTCGGACAGGGTTCGAGCGGTCGTTATTTTATGACATAAAGCCCTATAAATCCTACCTGTTTAGCCGGTTGGGGTGGCACCCAGCAGACTCTCCAGTGCCTTGACGGGAAGCGGGCGGCTGGTCAGGAAGCCTTGATAGTGCTGGCATCCCAGTGCCTTGAGCACGGCCAACTGCTCTTCCTCCTCCACCCCTTCGGCGGTCACGGTGAAGCGAAACACCTTGGCGAGATCCAGAATGGCCTTGACGATGGCCTTGTCCTGCTCGCTGTGCACCAGCGTCTGGATGAAGCTCCTGTCCAGTTTGACCTCATCGGCGGGCAGATCGCGCAGATACGCGAGAGAAGAATACCCGGTACCGAAGTCATCGATGGAGATGAGGATGCCCAGCGCCTTGAGCTGGCGGATCTTGGCGATGCTGTCCAACCGGTTTTCCAGCACCACGGACTCGGTGACTTCCAGCAGCAGGCGCGACGGGGGCACCCCGGTATCGCGCAGCACATACTCCACCTGCTGCACGAAGCCGGCGGTGTGGAACTGGCGGGCACTGACGTTGACCGACAGATGGGGGATGGCGAGGCCGTTGTTGAGCCAGAAACTGTACTGGGCGCAGGCCGTCTTCATCACCCAGTAGCCTATCTCCTGAATAAGGGTGGTCTCTTCGGCGATGGGAATGAACTCCCCGGGGGGGATCATGGTGCCGTCGCTCTTCTGCCAGCGCAGCAGCGCCTCCACGCCCGAGAGGCTGCCGTTGTCGACTCTGTATTGGGGCTGATAGTGCAGCACCAGCTCGTTGTTGCGCAGGGCATCGCGCAGCTGGTTGCTCAGGGAGAGCTTGCTCTTCTCCTTCTCCGCCATGGCTTCGCTGAAGAAGATGTGGTTGCCCTGGCCGGCTCGTTTGGCCATGTGGACGGCGGTGTCGGCCTGCTGCATCAGGATCAGGTGATCCTTGTCATCGTCGCTGAACAGGCTGATCCCCACGGAGGCACTGCAGTGCAGCTTGTGATCGCCGATGTCGAAGGGGAGCCGGAAGATCCCCATCAGCTCCCTGGCAAAATGCTCCGCCAGGATCTTGGCGGTGATGTAGCCCTGGCCCAGCGCCGTGAACAGCAGGGCGAATTCGTCTCCCGAGGTGCGGGCCAGCACCAGGTTCTCCTGGGGCAGGGACTTGAGCCGCACCACCACGGCCTGGAGCAGCAGATCACCGCAGGCGTGGCCGAGGGAGTCGTTGATCGACTTGAAGTTGTCGAGATCGAGCAGCAGCAATGCCCCCCACTGTCCGCTCGGGAGCGCAAGGGTGCGCTGCATGATGTCGTTCAGGCTGCGCCTGTTGTAGAGGTCGCACAGATCGTCGTAATAGGCGAGCCGCTCGATGTGGCGGGCCGCCTCCTTCTCCTGGGTGATGTCGTGGAAGCTGCAGACGAAGTGGCTGATCTCGTCCTCCTCATCCTTGACGCCGCTCACCATGAGCCGTACCGGGAAGAGATGGCCATCCCTGTGCAGGCACTGCTCTTCGCCGAGCCAGTACCCCTGTTCATCGACGGCAGCGATGACCTCCTCCTTCAGGCTGTCGCCATAATAGGTGGGCCGCAGGGCCTCGATATGCTGACCGAGCATCTCATCGTCCCCGAACCCGGTAATGCGGCTGAAGGAGTCGTTGACCTTGAGGATGATGCCGCCATGGTCCATCACCAGCAGACCGTCGTGGGTGTTGAAGGCCACCTCGGCCAGGCGCAGGGCATCGTCGTTGGCGAGGCGCTGCAGTTCGATGGCCGCCCGTTCACGCTGTTCGTAGAGGGCATCGAGCAGGGGAATGGGGTCGGCCAGCGGCCCGTCCAGCAGCAGGGCGATCTGGCCCAGGGGGGCGCCGCCTTGACCCTGTAGCGGAATGCCGATGTAGGCCTTGGCGTTGAGGGCCAGCAACTGGCTGGCCTGGGGATAGCGCATGGGCAGGTCTTCCACATAGAGGCTCTGGCCGTGCTGGAAGATCTCCCGGCCCGGGCCTATCTCCATCCGCATGGGCTTGACCGCAGAGAAGGTCTCTCCTTCCAGCATGCAGCGCGGGATGAGCCAGAGATCCTGGCCGCGCAGCTGAAACTCCCCGAGCCAGCCGATGCGGGCGCCGCTCGCCGTCATGGCCCAGCGCACCAGGGCGCGGCAATACTCATTGCCGGTCTTGCAACTGAGACCGCCTGGCAGGGTGAAGGGGGAGGGCTCGGCCACTTCGGGTTCGGGCTGCCAGTGACCCAGCAACTGGGCGCAGTGGCGCACCAGCTGCAGCGTCTCTTCGCCGATCAGGGTCGTCTCGGCGTATTCGAGGCTGAGCACGCCGATGAGCTTCTCCTGCTCCAGCAGGGCGCCGTCCAGGCGGGAGCTGACATTGGCATTGGCCAGATAATAGTGCTGGCTCAGCATGGGCTGATGGGCGGCCTCCGAGAAGCTCAGGGCGCCACGGGTACGCAAGGCCCGGATGTAGCGGCTGTCACCGCGAATGGCACCGACAGAATCCGCATTCAGGGTGAAGACGGGGGTCAGTTGCTCGCTGCCGAGGGGACCATTGGCCTGGTAGTGCCAGAGGATCAGGCGATCGGCCCCCAGGCACTCCCTGAGGCTCTCCAGCATGGCGGCATACTGCTGCTGGCTGGCCATCTGGCTCAGGCGCGGCAGTTGCAGCGACAGGCTGGCCGCGCTCTCCTGGGACTGGGTCTGCAGGCAGATGAGCCAGAAGGCGTCCTGTTCATGGGAGAGGGAGATGTGCCACTGCTGGGCGGCAAAGCGCAACAGCAGCTTGCCCCCTTTGCCGCTGGCCAGCCGCTGCTCTATGGGTTGGCGCAGGGCATCCGGCAATTGAGCCGGCCAGGCGCTGCGGGGCTCATCGAGCCAGTGGAGCGGGGTCTGCATCACATCGGTCAGGGCGACCAGCCGTTGACTACGGGTATCCAGGCGAAAGAACAGGGGGGCCTGGCTGGCTGTCGGGAGATGACTGAGCGCGGTAGACGACATGAACTGACACTATCCTGTTGAGCAATTGTCGGAGGGCAAGAATACTGCAAATCCGTGGCAAACAAAATTTCATTGAAACCTAAATTAGATTGTTCTAATTTGAACTCAATTTCTCGTTGAGTGGAGTCTTGCAGATGAAACGGATCCTGATTGTGGGTGGTGTCGCGGGTGGTGCATCGGCGGCGGCCCGCGCCCGCCGTTTGAGTGAAGAGGCAGAGATAGTGATGTTCGAGCGGGGCGAGTTCGTCAGCTTTGCCAACTGCGGTCTGCCCTATCACATCGGGGGGGATATCCCCAATCGGGATGCCTTGCTGCTGCAGACGCCTTTGAGCTTCAAGCGCCGTTTCAACGTCGATGTGCGGATCTTCCACGACGTGATCGAGATAGACAAGGCGGGCAAGACCCTGCTGGTGCGCAACCTGCAAACCGGTGACGAGCAGCGCGAGCCTTACGATGTGTTGTTGCTGAGCCCGGGTGCTGCACCGATCCGCCCTCCTTTCCCCGGTATCGACAGCCCCCACGTTTATACCCTGCGCAACATCCCGGACATGGATCGCATTCTGGCGGCCCTGCACCACGACAATCCACGCCATGTCACCGTGGTGGGTGGGGGATTTATCGGGCTGGAGATGATGGAGGCGCTGCATCAGCGCAAGCTGGATGTCACCCTGCTGGAGCTGGCCGATCAGGTGATGGCGCCGGTGGACAAGGAGATGGCCAACATGCTTCATGCCCGCATCCGCGAAGAGGGGATCGATCTGCGTCTGCGCACCGGTCTATCAGCCATCGAGAGTCTGGATCTGCCCGCCGAGAAGACGGCAGCCGTGCCCACCGCCAACAGCGGCGGCCTGCGCCTGACCCTCAATGACGGCACCCATCTCGACACCGGTATGCTGATCCTCGCCATCGGCGTCAAGCCCGAAACCCTGCTCGCCGCCAAGGCGGGGCTGGAATTGGGGCCGCGCGGCGGCATCAAGGTCGATGCCGGCATGCGTACCTCGGATCCTTTCATCTTTGCGGTGGGGGATGCGGTGGAGGAGACCGATTTCGTCACCGGCGAATCTGTGCTGATCCCGCTGGCGGGTCCTGCCAACCGGCAGGGACGCATCGCCGCCGACAACATGCTGGGCCGTGCGGAAACCTACAAGAAGACCCAGGGCACCGCCATCTGCAAGCTGTTCGATCTGGCGGTGGCGAGCACCGGCCTGAACGAGAAGCGACTGGTGCAACTGGGTCTGCCTTTCGAGAAGGTTTATGTCCACCCGGGCAGCCACGCCGGTTACTACCCCGGTGCCCACCCGGTCAGCCTCAAGCTGCTGTTTGCTCCCGATGGCAAGATTTATGGCGCCCAGGCCATCGGCAAGGATGGGGTCGATAAGCGCATCGACGTACTGGCGGTGGCCCAGCGGGCCGGTCTCTCCGTGTTTGATCTGCAGGATCTGGAGCTCACCTATGCGCCGCCGTTCGGCTCGGCCAAGGATGTGATCAACATGGCTGGCTTCGTGGCGAGCAATCACCTCAAGGGAGATACCCTGCTCTGCCACGCCGCCGAGGTGCAGGCCCGCCACCCCCATCAGCTGGTGGTAGATGTGCGCAACGGCCCCGAGCTCGACAAGCTGGGGCGCATTCCGGGGGCGTTGCACATCCCCCTCGACGAGCTGCGCAGCCGTCTTCACGAGCTGCCCAGGGACAAGGAACTGCTCATCAGCTGTCAGGTGGGCTTGCGCGGCCACGTGGCCTGCCGCCTGCTGAGCCAGCACGGCTTTCGGGTGAAGAACCTCTCCGGCGGCTTCAAGACCTGGCAGATGGCCTCTGCTGGTTAGCTTCGTTTACATCTTCATACTCGGCCCCCGTGGCCAGCTCTACTGGGGGCTCAACTGCCGAGTGGCGTCCGTGCTAGGGAAGGTGCGAACAAGTCCCTGATATGAGATCATGTTTGTCATCTGGAGCCATGAAAAAGGGTTCATCATGAGTCATCAACTTACCTTCGCCGACAGTGAATTCAGCAGTAAGCGCCGTCAGACCAGAAAAGAGATTTTCTTGTCCCGCATGGAGCAGATTCTGCCATGGCAAAACATGGTGGAAGTCATCGAG
>NZ_JBGLRL010000031.1:0-28897 GCF_041402505.1 Aeromonas sp. S2(2024) | reverse complement strand
TGATGGATTACTACAACTGGCGGCGTCCACATCAACACAATGACGGGATCGCGCCAGCAAAAGCCGAGGATCGGCCTAACCAAGTGTCCGGATTTAGTTGACCACTACACGTCCACTCCACGAGAGGTTTTTTTCTGCACCTTGGCATTCGAAGTTATTAGTTGTTTTTCCACAACGGCCCCCTTGATACGAACTGCCGGATGGCTGTTCTGGGACGCATTTTGCATTTCCATATCCAAATAACAACTGCACAGAAAGTGCGCAAGATATTGATATTTTGAGCGTTTTTTATTTGCAAAGACTCTGGAGGCAGTCAAAGACTGGCGATTCAAAAAGTAAAATCGGATCCCCCAGCAAATTAAGGACTTTTGAAAGCCAGCGATAAACAGCCCTCATTTGAAGGGAAATCGTGACTTATCCACAGGTAAAATCTATGTCACGAAATGATTTTAAATCTATTAAATGAATTTATTTTGCATTTTCAATCTAAAAAAATCATGATTTTTTTAGATTATTCTTCATGATTTGTCTTCAGGGCTGACACTCAGACGATCTGGCAACCGGAGGTACAGAGGCACCGACACACTCCACCTGTCTGGTCAATTTCTGGTAACTTTTCAGCGCACAAAAAACATGCACGTTGGTTCATCAGTTTTTTGACAAAAAATGGGCTCACTTGTTGGAGGCTCGGGACGTGTGAGAGAGCGAAAAGGCAATTCTATAAAGGGAAAAATCCTCGATAGGAGAACCTACCGACAACCGGATCCCGGTGTGGAGTCAGGGACTCCTTGCACAGTATCTCGCCACTTGGTTCACCCTATGCAAAAACATGCCAGAAACTGGGGCTGCAAGGTTGACACCCCAGTCCAGAAAGGGTTTAATGCGCGCCGTTGCCCAGATAGCTCAGTCGGTAGAGCAGGGGATTGAAAATCCCCGTGTCGGCGGTTCGATTCCGTCTCTGGGCACCAATAATTCCTCCTTAGTTCAGTCGGTAGAACGGCGGACTGTTAATCCGTATGTCGCTGGTTCAAGTCCAGCAGGAGGAGCCAAATTCGAAAGGCCCGCTCATCTGAGCGGGCCTTTCTGCATCTCCCCTTCCCGAAATGTCATCCCCTAATAGCGATTCTCGTCACCGTGCCAGACATGACCGGCAGAACATGCCCGGGCGACCTCGTGACAAGGATCATCGGCATGAGAGCGGAAGAAGTGCTGATCTTGTTGCAGCAGGAGCGAACTCATCGAGTGGCTGATACCGGCCAGAGCCTCGCCAGCGGTCAATCCTGCAACCCGGTGATCTGTGGCCAAATGAGCCAGTACCCTTTCACGACTATTCATGATCGCCTCCCTCTGTGGATCCCGTCGTAAATTGACCATAGCAGCAGGTATCAGACTACCGCAAACCCGCACCATTAAAGGGCTCCAGGCCGGTCCAGGTCTGTCGGGAAAGGGGACAAATGAAGAGGCCCACCCTGTCGGACGGGCCTTCCATACCTGCTAGCCGCCGTTACAGGCCGCCAGCAACAGGGTCGCCCCGCAGGTGGCGCTGAATACCAGCAACCCCGCCTGCAGCACTCCCTCAGGATCCGTCTCTTTTCTTCTCTTTCTGAACCTTGTCCATCGCGGCTTCATCGAGCCCACCTCGTCCTGTTGTGTCCAGCTCCCCTGCCCTCTTCGGCAGGCCGCTCATCTTGATCCCGGTTCAGCTCAAGGTCAATCGGGCCGCTCATTATCGGGAAAACCGGCGTGACCCTTCTGCGAGCCAGGGCTATGATGAGGCCGACGATTTCCGACCTCAGGGAGACCCCAGATGAGCAGCCCCTTGCACTACGTGCTGGATGGCATCCATTGCGAGCCACACTTCTTCACCGTGCCCCTTGACCACCAGAAACCGGATGACGAGAAGAGTATTACCCTGTTTGGCCGCACTCTCTGTCGCCAAGACAAGCTGAACGATGAGCTACCCTGGCTGCTCTATCTGCAGGGAGGGCCGGGCTTTGGCGCTCCGCGCCCGACCGCGAGCGGCGGCTGGATCAAGCGAGCCCTGCAGGAGTTTCGGGTGCTGCTGCTCGACCAGCGCGGCACCGGCCACTCCACCCCCATCAGTGCCGAGGCGCTGGCAGGGCTCACCCCGGGGGAGCAGGCCGACTACCTCGGCCATTTTCGCGCCGACAGCATAGTGCGGGACGCCGAATACATTCGCGAGACCCTGAGCCCGGACCGGCCCTGGAGCCTGCTTGGCCAGAGCTTCGGCGGCTTTTGCAGCCTCACCTATCTCTCCCTGTTCCCAGGCAGCCTGCACGAGGTCTACCTCACTGGCGGCGTGGCCCCCATAGGTCGCAGCGCGGACGAGGTCTACCGCGCCACCTATCAACGGGTGGCAGACAAGAATCGCACCTTCTTCGCCCGCTTCCCCCATGCCCAGGCCATCGCCAACCGGCTGGCGACTCACCTGCACCGCCACGATGTGCGCCTGCCCAACGGCCAGCGCCTGACGGTGGAGCAGTTGCAGCAGCAGGGGCTGGATCTCGGCGCCAGCGGCGCCTTCGAGGAGCTCTACTACCTGCTGGAGGATGCCTTCATCGGCGAGAAGCTCAACCCCGCCTTCCTCTACAAGGTGCAGGCCATGCAACCGTTCAACACCAATCCGGTGTTCGCCATTTTGCACGAGGCCATCTATTGCGAAGGAGCTGCCAGCAACTGGGCGGCCGAGCGGGTCAGGGGCGAGTTCCCGGCCCTGGCCTGGGCGCCCGGCAAGGATTTCACCTTCACCGGCGAGATGATCTTCCCCTGGATGTTCGAGCAGTTCCGCGAGCTGATGCCGCTCAAGGAGGCCGCTCATCTACTGGCCAAAAAGGCCGATTGGGGCCCCCTCTACGACCAGGCGCAGCTGGCTAAGAACCCGGTGCCGGTGGCCTGCGCCGTCTATGCCGAGGACATGTACGTGGAGTTCGACTACAGCCGCGATACCCTCAGGGGCCTTGGCAACAGCCGCGCCTGGATCACCAACGAGTACGAGCACAACGGCCTGAGAGTCGACGGCGAGCAGATCCTGGACAGGCTCATCCGCTTGAACCGGGACTGCTGATCCCGCTCGGGTGACGCGCCCGCCATAACAAGAATATCGAGGGCGGCCCATGAGCCGCCCCGCCCTGTCGGAAGCAACACAAAACAACAAGGACACCCTTTGGATCATCCGGAAACCTCGGCCGGCTGGCTGAGCCGCCTCTTCTATCACTGGACGGGCCCGCTGCAACGCAAGGGGCTGACCGAGCCCCAGGTCGGTCTCGACGATCTCTACCCCCTGCTGCCGGAAGACAGGCGCGACGCGCGGGCCGATGCCTTCCTCGCGCTCACCGCCGCTGCGCCGGTGCGCCCCTGGCCCATCATGGCCTTCATCTGGCACCACTACCGCCGCCGTATCGGCCTGCTCACCCTGTTGCAGCTGATCGGCATGCTGGCCACCCTGGCCAGCCCCTGGCTGCTCAACCACAGCATGACCCAGCTCGGCACCGGGGCCAGCACAGGCCACAAGCTGCTGCTCGCTTTCGCCCTGTTTGCCTCGGTGCTTGCCGCCGGCATGCTGGCGGAGCACTCCCTGCAGCTGGCGCTCAAGATGCACGTCCCCATTCGCCGCCTGCTGGCCGAGTCCCTGCTCGCCAAGGTGATGAAACTCGGCGGCAAGAGCTTCGATGACAGGGCCGGTGGCCGGGTACAGAACCTCATCAACCGGGACGTGTGGGACATCACCTGGATATTGGCGGATCCCGCCATGCCGCTCACCATGGCGCTGCAGCTGGCGGGCACCATAGCCCTGCTGGTATGGCAGGTGGGCAGCGCCGGCCTGGTGGGCTTTGCGGTGCTCACCCTGCTGCTGCTGCTCTCCACCCGGGTGGTGCGCCGCATGAACCAGCAGGAGCAGCAGCTCAAGCGCCAGCAGGACGAGCGCAACGGCATACTGGCGGAATACATCAAGAAGCTGCGGCTGGTGCGCCAGAACGGTCTCGGCACCTTCTTCACCCGGGCGGCCAACACCAAGCGCCAGCAGGAACTCGTGGTGCTCGGCCGGGTACTCAAGCTCGATGCCATCAACAGCTTCCTGATGATGAGCACCCCGCTGCTGGTGACGCTCGCCACCTTCACCACCTATCTGGCCTCGGGCCAGAGCCTGACTCTGCCCCAGGTGTTCACCACCATCGCCCTGTTCGCCGTGCTGCGGATACCCATGATGCGGCTGCCCTACCTCATCCGCACCCTGATCAACTTCAATACGGGCTTCAACCGGCTGTGCGAGTTCTTGAATGGCCCGGAGCAGCATCGGGATCTCACCGACCCCAGCCTGCCGGCAGGCAGCCTGCGGCTCGACCGCGTCACCGCCCTGCACCAGCAAAAAATGGTGTTGCAGGACGTCAGCCTCAGCATCCAGCCGGGGGAGCTGGTGGGGATCACCGGGGCGACCGGCGCGGGCAAGAGCTGCCTGCTGCACCTGGTCGCCGGTTTTGACAACGACTTCGAGGGGAGCATCCGCCGCAACGGCCGGGTGGCGCATCTGGGCCACAAACCCTGGCTGATGAACGACAGCATCCGCAACAACATCCTGTTCGGCCAACCCTGGCACGAGGAGCGCTACCACTGGGTGCTCGGTGCCTGCGCCCTCACCACGGATCTGGGACTGCTGAGCCACAGGGATCAGACTCTGGTGGGCGAGCTCGGCACCCGCCTCTCCGGCGGTCAGCAGCAGCGAGTCGCCCTGGCCCGCGCCCTCTATGCAGAGGCCGACATCCTGCTGCTGGACAACCCCCTGTCAGCACTGGACCCCATCGTCTCGGCCCAGGTGCTGGAGCAGGGGCTCGCCTTCAAACCGGGACCGACCCGGCTGCTGGTGAGCCACGATCCGGACGTGCTGGCCCACTGCGATCGGGTGATCCGTATCGAGCAGGGCCGGCTGGTGGAGCTCGACGCCCGCCAGTTGGCGGATCTTATCCAGCATCCGCTCCCCACCCCCATGGTGGCGCCTCAGGAGGCGGAGCAGTTCAGCGAAGAAAAAGTGGTGGAAGGCAAGGTGGACTGGGGGCTGTTCGGCTTCATGTGGCAGCGCCTGGCCGCCCCCGGCGCCATCCTGATCGCCCTGCTACTCACCCTGGGTCAGGAGGGGCTGCGCATCGCCTCGGATCTCTGGCTCGGCGGCAAGGCCGAGGTGAGCGATGTGGGCACCCTGCTCGGCATCTATGTGCTGTTGGGGGCGGGCTCCCTCGTCTGCATCATGGTGGTGCGGGTCATCAACTACAAACTCGGCCTCAAGCTGGCCTGGACCCTGTTCGACGGCATGCTGGGCCGCATCAGCCGCGCCCCCATGGCCTTCTTCGACAAGGTGCCCCAGGGGCGCATCCTCAACCGCTTCGACCGGGATCTCGGGGAGGCCCAGGAGGTGCTGCTCTCCATGCTGATGGGGCTGTTCGGCATGTTGGTCTCTGTGCTGCTGCAGGTGGTGGTCATCGGCATCAACATTCCCCTGCTGCTGCTCATCGCCCCCCTGGTGGGCTGGGCGCTCTACGTGCTGCAACGGCGCTACCGGGCGGTGCAGCTCAAGCTGCGGCGCCAGTCCTCGGTGCTACGTTCCCCGCTCTACATCAGCATCAGCGAGACCATTCGCGGTGCCCCCGCCCTGCGTCTGGCCGGGGCCGAGCGCTTCGCCCTGGATCAGGTGCTGCATCACTATGACAACAACCTGCGCAGCTGGTACACCACCACCTCCATCAACCGCTGGCTCGGCATGCACCAGACCCTGCTCTCCGCCGCCCTGGTGGGGGCAGTGGCACTGATGGTGGCCTTTGGCAACAGCCCGCTGCTGGGAGCCGTGGCCATCACCTACGCCTTCACCGCCTCGGCCATGCTCAACTCCCTGATCCGTACCTTCGCCGAGGTGGAACAGGTGATGAACGCAGTGGAGCGGGTGCGTGAATACAGCGAGATAGAGAGCGAGCGCCAGGAGGGAGAGGCCCTCGCCACGCCCCATCCGGCGGTGCGTTTTGACAACCTGGGACTGCGCTACCCGGGTGCGAGCCAGTGGGCCCTGCACAGGATCAACTTCGAGCTTGCCCCTGGCGAGAAGGTGGGGGTCTGTGGCCGTACTGGGGCGGGCAAGAGCTCCCTGCTCGGGGTGCTGCAGGCCATGTACCCGGCCTCCCAGGGAGAGATTTACTACGGCGAGCAGCCGCTCTCTGCCCTGGCGCCGGAGGCGGTGCGCGCACTCTATGACACCGTCTCCCAGATCCCCCTCACCTTCTTCGGCACCCTGCGCGCGAATCTCTCCCCCCTGAGCGAGCAGAGCGACGCCGCGCTGGAACAGGCGCTGGCCCGGGTCGGCCTGGCCGAACGCTGCGCTGGCCGGCTGGACGAAGATCTCGACAGGCTGCAACTCTCCGCCGGCGAGACCCAGTTGCTGGTCATCGCCCGCATTCTGCTGTCGCACTGCCCGCTCATCGTGCTGGACGAGGCCACCTCGGATCTCAGTCACGGCGGCATGCGCAAGATGGCGGAGTTACTTTATCGCTACCGGCCCGAGGCCAGCTATCTGGTGATCGCCCACCATCTGGAGCCGCTGCTGTCGGTGGACAAAGTCGTGGTGATGGAGGCAGGTACCGTGGTGGAGCAGGGATCGCCGGTCAGCCTGCTGGCCAATCCGGGCTCCCGCTTCCATCAGCTGTTCGCCGGTCAGGTGAACCGCCAGGTGGGAGAGCTGACGGGCTGAAGCAAGGAGGGCTGCCCCAGGGCAGCCCTCCTTTCACCACAGTCACAAGGTATCAGCGCTCCATGATCTGGGTAACATCGTCCTGCTTGATCATGACCTCCCGCCCCTCGGCATCGTAGTAGCGGTACATGCCGGTGCTCTCGTCCAGCTTGGGCTTGCTGTCGGTGGTGATCATCTTTCCGTCCTTGGTACTCATTATGTATTGGGAGCTGCATGCCACCAGCCCCAAGGCACACACCATGATCATCATCAGCTTTTTCATCTGCTTTAATCTCCGCTTTCATCCTCACCTCAAGGACGTCTGTTGAAGATTAGTTCAATGAAATCAATCCGTTCAAAAAACTCTGCAAAACTGGATCCATATCAAGAATCAACTCCCCATCTCAGCCCCCTGAATGCTCAAAGGCCGGACATGAGTCCGGCCTTTGACTGGGCAACGTATCCGCGTCATCAGCCCTGTGGCTTGCGCTCACCTGTGACTGTGGGGTTCTTGGGGTCTGAGCTCCACTCGTACCAGCCGCCGTCGTAGACGCTGATCCGCTTCCAGTCCATCAGCCAGGCGTAGAAGAAGGCCTCGGAGGCGCGCCAGCCGGTGCCGCAGTAGAAGGCGGCCTGCTGGGTGGGCGCTATGTCCCACTGGTCCCACATGGCGAGGATCTCACGGGCCGGCTTCATGGTGCCGTCCGGGTTGTGGAAGTCGCTCATGCTGTTGGCATCCACGCCACCGTGACCCCACTTGGCCCCAGGGATGTCGCCCTTGGGCTTGATGTAGCTGTAGCCGGAGGTGTTGCCGACAAACTCGTCCCAGGTGCGCACGCTGACCAGGGCGCTATCGGGCTGCTTGAGCAGCTCTTTCGCCTGACTTAGCGTGGTGTAATACTCGGGGTGGGCCGGAATGGTCACGCCAAACTCCTTCACCGGCTCAAACTTGTTGGCCAGGCCGGTCTCGGTGCGCAGGTGCTGCACGAACCAGGCATCCAGGCCGCCGTCCAGCAGGCGTACGTCTTCCACCCCGGCATACATCATCAGGTGAGCGGCACGGGCCGCCGCCATGGTGTTGCGACCGTAGAGGATGACGGTGGTGTCGTGGCGGATGCCGTTCTCCAGCAGCAACTGCTTGAGGGCTTCGTCAGACACCTTGTTCCACAGCGGCTCCTCTTCCAGGCGGTTGGTGTCGATGTAACCGGCCCCCGGGATGTGGCTCAGCAGATAAGCCTTGGGGGCACCCCAGTCGACTTCAAAGACCTTCCAGTCCCCCTTGGGGGCGGCGGCTACCGGCTTGCCTGCCTGCAGATCGGCGAGCCAGAGCGGGTAGACCAGCTGCTGCCAGCGGGCCAGGTGCTCGCGCGGCGCACTCTGCCAGCCCTGCAGCTCGAACAGTTGCTTGATGCCCTGCTGGCGCAGCAGGCGGGCCACCTCGGCCACTTCCCGCGGGGCGCCGTAGAGGGCAACCGGCAGATCGGCCTTCAGCCCCTTGCTCGCGAGCGCCTTGGGCCACTCTTCGTCACTGTATTTCCACTCGGCGGAGAGGTTCTCGGCGCCAGCCACGTGGCCCGCCTGCTTCTCGCCCGCCATGGGCCAGCCCTGGTAGAAGTAGCTGGGGCGGGTATCCAGGATCACGGCCTGCTTCGCCTTGGCATCGGCCAGGGAGAGAGGGGGCAGTTCGGCGGCCAGGGCGGGCCAGGCACACCAGAGCAGCAAGGCAGCCAGGCCGCTTCGCCACAGTCCAGTCATTCGTTTCATGATGTTGTCTCGATGCATAGTGAACAAAGTTAAAAAATGGAGCGGCCGAGGCGCTCGGCCAGCAGCTCCAGCGCCGCCGTGCCCGCCAGGGAGTTGCCCGCCTTGTTGAGTTCGGGGGACCAGACGCAGACCGTCAGTTCGCCGGGGATCAGCGCCATTATGCCACCCCCCACCCCGGACTTGCCCGGCATGCCGACCCGGTAGGCGAAGTCGCCAGCCTCGTCATAGAGGCCGCAGGTGGCGAGCAGGGCGTTGACCTGCTTGGTGGTGCGGGCAGGCAAGAGCGATGTGCTTTCGCCGAGCGGCGCGCCGCGGTTGGCCAGGTAGATGAATGCCCGGGCCAGATCGACGCAGCTCATGCGGATGGCGCAGGCATTGAAGTAGCTCTGCAGCACCTTGTCCACCTCGTTCTCGAAGTTGCCATAGGCCTTCATCAGGTAGGCGATGGCGGCGTTGCGGGCGGCGTGCTGATATTCGGAGCGAGCCACCACCTGGTCCGCCATGATGGCAGGATTGCCGCACAGGCGTCGCACCAGCTCCAGGGTGCGTTGGCGCGGGGCGGTGAGCCGGGTCTCCAGCAGATCGCTCACCACCAGGGCGCCGGCATTGATGAAGGGGTTGCGGGGAATACCGTGCTCGAACTCGAGCTGCACCAGGGAGTTGAACGGCTGACCGGACGGCTCCTTGCCCACCCGGGCCCAGATCTCCTCCTCCTGATAGAGGGTAAGCGCCAGCGTCAGGCTCAGGGCCTTGGAGATGCTCTGGATGGAGAAGGGCTCGAAGGCGTCACCGGCGGTGAACAGCTCCCCCTCCACGGTGCAGACAGCGATCCCGAGTCTGTCCGCCGGCACCTGCGCCAGCGCGGGAATGTAATCGGCCACCTTGCCCTGCCCGAGCAGCGGGCGCACCTCTTCCAGGATGCTGGCCAGTAATTCGGATGACAACACCATAGACGATTCCATGACGTGAGACGAGGTGAGGCCAGGCTCACCGACAAAAATCCCGCCGGCGGCGGGATTTTCTATCTGCCCGAGAGGCAGTCAGATATCAGGCCGGCTCACCGTACCAGAGATCGAACAGCTCGGTGACCACCACGGCCTCCATCCCCTTGCCTTCCAGCCAGGCTTTGACGACGGCGCGGTCCTCTTCGGTGCACTTGCCCAGTTGCTGGGTGCAGATCATCCCTTCCCAGGCCAGGTGGCCTGAACCGGCGAAGGCCAGCTTACGGGGTTCAACAACCTCATCGATCATCGCATCGACTACTGCATCGATGGTCTCTTCGGCAGTGCCGACCGGGAAGTTGAAACTGATGTCGAAACCCATTTCCTGGAATTCATCGACGCGCAGTTTCTTACGCAGACGGCGGCTACGATTGGCCATGATAGCTCCTCAAGTTAGTTGATACGCGAGTTGACGTGCCAGCTCAGCTGACACGCTTGAAAATCAGATCCCAGACACCGTGGCCCAGACGATGGCCACGTTGTTCGAATTTGGTCAGCGGACGCCAGTCGGGACGGGGCACCCAGTTGCCGGTGGCGGAGGTGTTCTCGTACCCCTCGGCGGCGCTCATCACTTCCAGCATGTGCTCGGCATAGTTTTCCCAGTCGGTGGCCATGTGGAAGACGCCACCTATGGCGAGCTTCTGGCGGATGTCCTGGGCGAAGGCCGGCTGCACTATGCGGCGCTTGTGGTGACGGCTCTTGTGCCAGGGATCCGGGAAGAAGAGCTGCAGGCAGGAGAGCGAGCCGTTCGGGATCATGTGCTCCAGCACTTCCACCGCATCGTGGCAGATGACGCGCAGGTTGGTGACGCCCGCCTCCTGTGCGGTGCCGAGGCAGGCACCCACGCCAGGGGAGTGCACCTCTATGCCGATGAAGTTCTTCTCTGGGGCATTCCTGGCCATCTCCACCAGGGAGGCGCCCATGCCGAAGCCGATTTCCAGCACCACTGGGGCCTCGCGGCCAAACAGCGCCACCATGTCGAGGGGCTGTGGTGCGAAATCTATGCCCATGACCGGCCAGAGCTCTTCCAGGGCCTTCTCCTGCCCTTTGGTCAGGCGGCCTTCGCGACGGACGAAGCTGCGGATCTTGCGCATGAACTTGCCGTCTTCGTTAAATACATCTTGGGTCACAGGCATAATTGTCTCGTTATTTCATCAATCCGGGTAACAGAACCGGGGTCAATCCGGGTTTAGGCCGACCTGGGTGGTTCGTTATTTCATCAATCGGCAAAAACAGGGGAGCGAATTATCCCAAGATAGGCCCAAGGCGCAAGTGTTTCGCAAAACAAATCCCCCCTGACTGACCAATTCCGCCACTGCGGTTGACAAATGCCACCCCCTTCACAGAATCTGCGGGGCGTCAGGTGCATCCTGACGCGGAAAAATAAAACCATACACAACAAAGGATTGCAGTATGAAAAAAGCCCTTTTGACCCTCGCCATCTCGGCCCTGCTGGCCGGGTGCAACCCCTCGGACAATGACTCCCAGCCCCCCGCCCCTGCCACCCAGGCCTATGAATACCTGGTGCAGCTGAGCTCCAGTGCCGAGGGAATAGGTGCCAGACCCACGGGCACCGAGGCCGAGACCCGCGCCGCCGCCTGGATCCAGGACCATCTGACCGGCTGGGGCTACGAGGTGCAGAACCAGCCCTTCACCTACACCCGAAGCGGCACCGAGAAGCACTCCCAGAACCTGGTCGCCGAGCTCAAGGGCCAGAGTGACAAGGTGATCCTCATCGGCGCCCACTACGACAGCACAGGCGAGAAGAAGGGCTCCGAAGGTGCCACCGACAACGGCGCCGGTGTCGCGGCCCTGCTGGCGGTCGCCGAGGCGCTCAAGGATCAAACCCTGCCCTACACTGTGCGCTTCGCCTTCTTCGGGGCTGAGGAGAACGGCCTCAACGGCTCCAAGGCCTATGCCGCCAGCCTGGATGCCGACGCCGTCGCCAAGCTGCTGGCCATGGTGAACTACGACACCATAGCCGGGGGCGACATCGTCTACGTCCACTCCGCCCATTCGGACGTGGCCGAGTACAGCTGCGCCGAGCCGAGCCGCTACAGCTTCGATCCCAAGGTGCGCGACCGCCTGCTGGCCATCTCCAAGCAGAGCGCCACCCCGTTCGCCATTCACCCCAGCTACGGCGGCTACCCGGAAGGGGAGACCGGCAGCTGGTCGGATCATGCGCCTTTTGCCTGCCTGGGGGTGCCCATCGCCTACGTGGAAGCCACCAACTTCACCATCAACGGGGAAGATGGCTATGACGGCTACTCCCAGAGCACCAACCCGGCGCTGTGGGACTGCTACGACGAGGCCAGCAAGAGCGCCTGCGATCGGGACAGCGAGACCCAGTGGGGCAAGATCTGGCACACAGAGCACGACCGCCTCGACAAGATGGCCGAACTGTTCCCGGGCCGGGTCCAGCAGCAACTCGGTGCCAACACGGATCTGATGATCAGTTTCCTGAAAGAACCCGGGCTCTGAGCACCGAGCCGATGATCTGCGTCTTCAGGCTGAAAGAACCCGGGCTCCAGGCTCAGGGCAGATGAACGTCTGACAGGGGTTTTTGCGCCCCCGGCCAGGGTAGAGACGATAAAATTCGGGCAGGTGCCAAACCTGCCCTTTTTTATGGATTTTTGTGACAGCCATTGCCTCATTTCTGAAATCTGATACAAACGGATAACCTGGCGGTTGAATGGAGCGACCGCCACCTAGTCAGAGAGAACCCTATGCAGCCGTTTTTTGCCCAGCGCTTCGAGAAGGTCGAGCCTTCCTTTATCCGTGAAATCCTGAAAGTCGCCGCCAATCCGGAGATCATCTCCTTCGCCGGTGGCCTGCCCAATCCCCACCTGTTCCCGGTCAAGGCCATAGAGCAAGCCTGCCAGGACGTGCTGCGCGAGCAGGGCGCCGCGGCGCTGCAATATGCCACCACCGAAGGGTTCGCCCCGCTGCGCCAGTACATCGCCGATCGCTACCAGAGTCGCCACGGCATGGTGGTCAACCCGGACAACATCCTCATCACCAGCGGCTCCCAGCAGGCGCTGGATCTGCTGGGCAAGGTGCTGGTGAACGAAGGGCAGGATCTCATCATCGAAGAACCGGGCTACCTGGGTGCCATCCAGGCGTTCTCCGTCTATCAACCGAATTTCAAGCCCATCACCCTGGGGGAAGAGGGACTGGATCTGGCCGCGCTGGATGCGCTGCTGGAGCAGGGTTCCAGCGCCAGGCTGCTGTACGGCGTGCCGAACTTCCAGAACCCGAGCGGGGTCTCCTACAGCCGTGCCAACCGCGAAGCGTTGGCCGAGCGCCTGGTACGCCACGATCTGCTGATGGTGGAAGACGACCCCTATGGCGAGCTGCGCTTCGAGGGGGAACATCTTCCCCCCATCGCCAAGCTGGCGCCGAACAATACCGTGCTGCTCGGCTCCTTCTCCAAGACGGTGGTGCCCGCGTTCCGTCTGGGCTGGATGCTGGTGCCGGACTGGCTGCGCAAGAAGGTGACCATCGCCAAGCAGGCCACGGATCTGCACAGCAACGCCTTCAGCCAGCAGGTGCTGCACCGCTTCCTGACCGATCACTCGCTGGATGCCCATCTGGAGAAGATCAAGGAGGTCTATGGCCGCCAGCGGGCCGCCATGGAGGCCGCCCTGAGCCGTCATTGCCCGCCCGGTGTCAGCTACACCCGTCCCGAGGGAGGCATGTTCCTCTGGCTGACCCTGCCGCCCAGCGTCAGTGCCATGGCCCTGTTCGACGAGGCGATCAAGGAGAAGGTGGCCTTCGTGCCCGGTGCTCCCTTCTATGTGCGCCCCGAGATCCAGAACACCCTGCGCCTGAGCTTCTCCTGCGTGGATGAGGCCACCACGGAAGAGGGCATCAAGCGCCTCTGCCGTGCCCTGGCCCGCATGCTCTGAACCCTCTGAAGATGAAAAAAAACCAGCGACCCGGGTCGCTGGTTTTTTTTATGTCTCGCCGTCAGCCCTTGTGAGGGAGCGAACAGTGGGTGGCAAGCCATGGGCGCCGAGAGCCTTGGCGCGGCCCTTCAGGCTGACGATCCCTTCTGGGCGGGTAGCTGGCTGGCAAAGACCGTCATCGGCATGGGCCTGCCATAGAGGTAACCCTGCTGGAAGTCCACCTTGCGCGCCTTCAGGTAATCGGCCTGCACCTGGGTCTCCACCCCCTCAGCCACCAGCAGCAGACCGAGCCGGGTCGCCAGATCGATGACGTTCTCGACGATGTGGCTGGAGAGCGCATCCGACCCTATCATGCCGACGAAACTCTGATCGATCTTGAGGAAGTCCACCTGGAAGGTCTGCAGATAGGTCAGGCTGGAGTGGCCAGTGCCGAAGTCGTCGATGGCGATGAAGACCCCGAGCTGGTGCAGCTCGGCGAACAGCCGGTCAGTCACCTCGTCCGCCACGATGAGCTCGCGCTCGGTCAACTCCAGCACCAGCTTGATGGGGTTATCCCGGAAGGCATAGATGAAGTCCCGGCAATCGTCCACCAGGCTGAGATCCTTGCAGTGGCTGGCGCTGATGTTGAAACCGAAGTGGAACCCCCCGGGCAACTGGTCCGCTAGGGGGGCAAAGGCCTCTCGCACCTGGGCCATCAGCAACCGGGTCATGGGGACTATGAGGCCGCTGTCCTCTGCGAGCGGAATGAAGCGATCCGGCGAGATCATGCCCTGGCGGGGATGTTGCCAGCGCATCAGCACCTCGCAGCCGCTCCAGTGCGCATCGTCCCCGGTCACCACGGGTTGCAGGTAGGGAATGAACTCCTGCTGATCCAGCGCCCGCTTCAGCTCCTGGGTCGGGGAGGTCGATCGTCCCGTCAACCAGAAGATCCCCACCCCGAACAGCAGGCTCAGCAGGGGATAGACGATGATGCCGACCTTGGAGTAGTCCCAGATATGGGCCCTGTACTCACCGACCGATACCCTGGTCACCACCTTGAACGGATACCTGGTCGAGTGCTCCTCCAGATAGCCCTGGCTACCCGGGGGGATGAGCCTGTCGGTGAGCTGGCTGTCCCGCAGCAGCATCTCCTGGCCGACCACCAGGCCGAGGGGGGAGTTGCGGCTCAGCATGTCCAGAATGTTGAGCAGGTAGTAACCATCTATGCCCACCAGCACGCTGAACGCACCGATCTCCTCCCGGTAGACGATGAGGGGACGATTCGGGGTGACGGGATTGCCCTTCATCAGGTCGAGCTTGCCATCCGCATAGTCGCCCAGCCTGATCTCCCCGCTGACCGGCCCATAGAGGGAGGTGCAGTAGATGGTCGTGCCCTCGGCCAGGTTGACGCTGCGCACATCCGGCACCGTCGCCACCTGATCCCGCAGCCCCTGCACCACCTCGAGGCAGGGTTTGTCCAGGCTGCCACGAAGGGCCGACGCAGCCACTTGGGCGTTGTCCAGAGTACGGTCAAACATCAGCCTGGCATGTTGCAGCCGCGCCACCGCATCCTGCCGCACCCCGGTGGCGGTCTGCCAGACGATGATGGCCAGTCCCAGCACCATGGGCAGCAGACCCGCCAGCAGGGCACAGACCAGCCGGACATAGAATTGACGCACCCTTAAACGACGAAATGGCATAACTGCCCTCATGGTCACGGCGAAAAAGCGGACGAGTTTACTCGCTGCGGTCCGCTTGGCAAGTAATGGTGATGCGTCCAGATACAAAGCGAATGGCGGCATGGTCGACAAATACCACCCCCATCGACGCTTCGTGCCGCCGCCAGCGCAAGGTGCACTAGCCTGCCCCATCGTGAATTTATAATGCTCATAAAAACAGGATCTTGTCCATCCAGCGCCCAGCCTCTAGAGTAGAGCGAACAGCCGTCAGGGAGGCAGGACATGAAGATACTGATCACGGGAGGCACCGGCTTTATCGGCCGCCGCCTGGTGGCACACCTCAAGGTGGCGCATGACGTGGTGGTGTTGACCCGTCAGGGTAGCCGGGCCTATGAGCTGCTTGGCCATGACGTCACTCTGCTCGACAATCTGGACCGGCTGGACCACCTCAACGACGTGGACATCGTCATCAACCTGGCCGGGGAGCCCATCGCCGCTGGCCGCTGGAGCGAATCCCGCAAGCAGTTGTTGTGCAACAGCCGCTGGCTGCTGACCGAGCAACTGGTCGATCTCATCAAGCTCTCCAGCACGCCCCCCAGATTGCTGCTGAACGCCTCCGCCATCGGCTGGTATGGCCGCCAGGGGGATGAGCCTCTGGACGAGCGCTGCCACCACCCTCACGACGAGTTCACCCACCGGCTCTGCCAGCGGTGGGAGCAACTGGCCCTGCAGGCCCGCAGCGCCCAGACCCGGGTCTGCATAGTGCGCATCGGCCTGGTGCTCGGCACCGATGGCGGCGCCCTGCCCAGGATGCTCCCTCCCTATCGGCTAGGGCTCGGCGGCCCCATGGGCCCGGGCACCCAGATGATGAGCTGGATCCATGTGCAGGATCTGGTGCGGGCCATGCTGTTCCTGCTCGAGCACGACGAGTGCGAGGGGATCTTCAATGGCACGGCCCCGCAGCCGGTCAGCAATCGCCAGTTCAGCCAGACCCTGGCGAGCACACTCCATCGCCCGCACCTCTTCTTCGTGCCAGCCCAGGTGCTTCGACTGCTGATGGGCGAGGCGGCGGATCTGCTGCTCACCGGCCAGCACGTCCTGCCCGCACGCTTGCAGGAGGCGGGGTTCCACTTCACCTATCCGGCCCTCCCCGAGGCCCTCGGCAACCTGCTGCAAGCCCCGCGCTGAAGCCATGATGAAAAATCCCGACCGAAGTCGGGATTTTTACGACTGGCACCTCGCCAGGGAGCCGTCAGAGCAGCCCCTGCCCCAGACCTCTTAACCGGTCGCTCAGGGTGCCCGCCAGCAACTGGCGGCGCATGCCCTGACCGGCCAGGGTCACCAGCAGGGCACCCAGCAGGGGCAAGCAGGCCCAGATGGCCCAGTGGAACTGCCACCGGCCATCGAACCACCACCACTGCAGACCAAAGGAGCAAAGCTCCACCACCGTGGCGGCGCACAGCCCCGCCAGGGCGCCGCTCGCCACCAGCTCCCAGCGCAGCATCTTCTCGAGCAGTTTGCTGCCGGCCCCCAGAGTGCGCATCAAGAGCAGCTCGCGGCGCCGGGCGGCCATGCTGGCCTGGGTCTGGGTCAGCAGCACCAGCAGGGCGGCCACCGTCACCAGCCCCAGCATCAGCCCCAACGTCCGGCTCACCTGACTCGAGACCAGGGTTAGCCGCCCTATCAGATCCTCCACGTCGATGAGACTCACCGTGGGGTGGCGACGGATGATCTCTACCTCGGCACTGCGTCCCTGTGGCGGCAAGCGATAGCTGCCAAGCCAGGTCTGGGAGAAGGGGGCCAGCACGTCCGGCGAGAAGATCATGTAGAAGTTCGGGCGCATGTTGTCCCACTTTATGGACCTCAGGCTGGTCACCCTGGCCTCGAAGCTGCGCCCCTCTATGGTGAAGCTGAGGGCGTCCCCCAGGGCGATGCCAAGCTGGCCCGCCAGCACCTCGTCGACGGAGACCTCCCCCTTGCCGCCGAGCCACTGCCCCGAGGTGACCTGGTTGTCGGGGGGCAGGGTCGCCGTGGTGGTGAAGTTGAGCTCGCGGTTCACTCCCTCCCGCGCCGCATCCTCACCCACTGCCTGACCGGCGATCCGGGTCAGACGCCCGCGCACCATGGGGTAGAAGTCCGAGGTGATGGCCCCGGCCTTGTGCAGGTCCGCCAGTATGCCGTCGCGCTCCCCGTCGGCCACATTGACCAGGAAGCGGTTGGGGGCATCCGCGGGCAGGCGGGCGGAGAAATCATCCAGCAGATCGACCCGCGCCGCCCACAAGAGCCCGAACAGCATGAGCGCCAGGGCAAAGCCCGCCAGCTGGAACAGGCCGCTGCCGCGCTCGCGGGAGAGGTGGCTGATGGCCAGACGCAGGGCATGGGGCCCCTTGAGCCGACCACCGAGTCGCAGCAGCCCGGAGGCCAGCAGCGCCAGCAGCACCATCAACAACCCCATGCCCCCGATGAGACCGAGCGCCAGCCTGACATCGGCGGTAAAGCCCCAGACCAGTCCGAACAAGCCGAGCAGGCCAACCGGCACCGTCAGCCAGGGGGGAATGCCCGCCTCCAGCTCCCGGCGCAGCACCCGCAGCGGTGGCACCTTGAGCAGACGCAGGAAAGGGACGAAGGCCAGCAGCAGGGTGATGAAGAAGGCGACCGCCAGACCCAGGGCGAAGGGACGCCAGGAGGGGGGCGGCAGATCCGCGGGCAGCAGATCCCCCAGCAGTTGCAGCGTCAGCCACTGCATGGCGCTCCCCGCCACCAGACCGATCAGGGCGCCTATCGAGGTCAGGGAAAGCAGGAGCGTTCCCATCAGTTGCCATAGGGTACGCCGCGACGCGCCGAGCGTCTTGAGCAGCGCCACCATGTTGGTCTGCCGCTCGGCGAAGTAACGCACCGCTATGCCCATGGCCAGCGCCCCCAGCAACACGCCTGCCAGCGACGCCAGGCGGAAGAAACGCTCGGCATTGGCCAGAGTCTTGCCGACCTGGGAGCCCTGATCGTCCGGCTTGATCAGCTTCTGCCCAGCCGTCAGCTTGGGCTTGAGCCAGCGCTCATAACGAGCGACCCCCTCCCGGGATCCCTTGATGAGATAACGCCACTGCTGGCGGCTGCCCGGCAAGAGGGCGCCGGTCGCCTCGATATCGGCGCTGTGGATCAGCGCCCTTGGCGCCATCTGGAAGGGGCTGAAGCCCTGATCCGGCTCCTGACCCAGCTCCCCCGCCACCGTCAATCTGGTGTTGCCGACCTCCAGCTCGTCCCCGAGTGTGGCGCCGAGCAACTGCATCACCCGGGCGGAGAGCCAGATCTCGCCGGGCGCTGGGGCGCGCTGGGGCATCAGCTCCAGCTTGCCATAGAAGGGAAAATCGCCCGGCACGGCGCGAATGGACGCCAGTTGCAGGCCATCGCCGTGAAACAACATGCTGTTGAAGCTGACCGTGGTCTGGACGAGGAGCCCCTCCTGCTTCGCCTGGGCGAGCCAGGCCTCGGGCGCCGGGGTGGCGGAGCGCAGCACCCGATCCGCCCCGATGAAGTCGCGGCCCGAGGCCTTGAGCCCCGCATCCAGCCGATCCGCCACCAGGGCCACACTCAGCACACAGGCCACGCTCAGGGCCAGCGCCAGCACGAACCAGCGCAGCTCCCCGCTGAAGCCTTCCCGGCGCAGCAACTTGAAACCCAGTCGCCACTGACTCATGACAACTCTCCCACCCTGGCCGCCGCAACGGGCTCCACCTCCAGCCGTCCCGCCGCCATCACCAGTTGCCGCTGGCAGCGCTGGGCCAACTCATGATCATGGGTCACCACCACCAAGGTGGTGTTGTGCTCACGGTTGAGGCGAAACAGCAGCTCGATCACCGTCTCCCCCGTTTTGCTGTCGAGGTTGCCGGTCGGCTCGTCCGCCAGCAACAGGCTGGGCCGGGTCATGAAGGCCCGGGCGATGGCGACCCGCTGCTGTTCCCCCCCGGACAGGCGCGGCGGCAGGTGGTGCAGCCGCTCGGCCAGCCCGACCTGGGTGAGCAGCTCGCGGGCTCGGGGCTCACAGTCGGTCTCGCCGCGCAGCTCGGCCGGCAGCATGACGTTCTCCAGGGCGCTCAGGGTGGGCAGCAGCAGGAATGACTGGAACACGAACCCCACCTGCTCGGCACGCAATCTGGCCCGCCCCTCCTCGTCCAGCCGGGTGAGGGATTGACCCAGGATCTCTATCTCGCCGCTGCTCGGCAGATCCAGCCCGGCCAGCAGGCCGAGCAGGGTGGACTTGCCAGAGCCGGAGGCACCGACCAGCGCCAGCGTCTCGCCGGTATTGACTTGCAGATCGATCCCTTCAAGGATGGTGAGACTTTCCTGGCCGAGGCGAACGGTTTTGCCGAGCCCCCTGACGGTGATAATGGGCGTTGAACTCATGATACGTTTCCTGTTTGCCTGAACCTGTAATGACCATAGATCTTGGGAGTTGAATGCATGATACGTGTCTTGTTCGTCTTGAGTTGCCTGTGTGGCTCGATCTCATCAACTCAGGCGCAAACCCTGCTGGTACTGGGGGACAGCCTGAGTGCCGGCTACCAGATGCAGGCCGAACAGAGCTGGCCTGCCCTGCTCAATGAAAAATGGCAGCAGCAGGGTGGCGAGCACAAGCTCATCAACGCCAGCATCAGTGGTGAAACCACCCAGGGAGGGCTGGCCCGCCTGCCCGCCCTGCTCGAGGAGCACAAGCCTGACTGGGTGCTGATCGAGCTCGGCGGCAACGATGGCCTGCGCGGCTTTGCCCCCGCCATCACCCGGGCCAACCTCACCAAGATGGTGGCGCTGGCCAAGGCCAGCCAGACGAAGACGGTGCTGACCCAGATCCAGTTGCCGCGCAACTATGGCGCTCGCTACCTGCAGCAGTTCGAGCAGATCTTCCCGGAGCTGGCGCAAGCCAATGGCCTGCCGCTGATGCCCTTCTTTCTCGATGATATTGTGCTGCGCCCTGAACTCATGATGAACGATGGGATCCACCCCACGGCGGCGGCGCAGCCCCAGATCCGCGATCGGGTCGCGAACTTTATCGAACCCCTGCTGACCCAGTGACCCCAGGGGCCGGCATTGGCCCCTGCCCGCCAAAACAGAGCACCCGCCTTGGCGGGTGCTCTGTTATCAGGCTGGCTTAAGGCGCTAGGCCTTTGAGTCGGGTTCAAGCCCCCAGGATCTGGCGCATGCGCTCCTGGGTAACCCCGACCAGCAAATCAGGCTGGAACTTGGAGATGAAGCGATCGCATCCCACCTTCTTGACCATGGCCTCGTTGAAGTTGCCGCTCAGGGAGGTGTTGAGGGTGATGAAGAGATCGGCCATGCGCGGATCGCTGCGCACCTCGTGGGTCAGACGGTAACCATCCATCTCAGGCATCTCGGCGTCCGTTATCATCAGCATGATCTCGTCAGTCACCTTCTTGCCCGCATCGCACCACCCCTTGAGCAGCTTGAGCGCCTGCAAGCCATCCTGACACTCGATCACCTCGAGCCCGAGCTGGGCGAGCGTCTCGCGCACCTGATTGCGGGCCGTGCTGGAGTCATCGACGATGAGCACCCGGCGCCCCTGCATCTGGGGCAGGATCTCCTTGTCCAGCACCTCCGCCGAGATGCGGATGTCATAGGTGATGATCTCCGCCAGCACCTTCTCCACATCGATGATTTCGACGATCTGATCGACCCCGCCCTCCGGGATGCGGGTGATGGCGGTAAGGTAGTTGGCGCGGCCCGCCGAACGGGGGGGCGGCAGTATGTCCTTCCAGGTCATGTTGACGATGTGGGCCACCTGCCCCACCAGGAACCCCTGAATGGTGCGGTTGTATTCGGTGATGATGAGGTTGGATTCGTTGTCGACCGCCATGGGGCGCATACCAATGGCACCGCGCAGGTTGATGACGGGAATGGAGACACCGCGGATGTTCGCCACGCCGCTGATGTTGTGATGGGAGCCCGGCATCTTGTTGAGATGGGGCAGCTTCACCACCTCACGCACCTTGAAGACGTTGATCGCAAAGAGCTGCTGGGTACCCAGCCGGAACATCAACAACTCCAGGCGATTCTCCCCCACCAGCTGGGTACGTTGATCCACTGAATCCAATATGCTCGCCATATAAAGCCCTTACGTCCGTTTCCCGAGTGCCGCCCCGCGATGGGGCGCCAGCATGCCAACCAGACCCGCATTCTCCCGGCAGGAGCAACGCAAGTCTCTATAGAAATAATGAAAAGGGTCGAGAAAAGATAGGATCTTGACCGCGGGGCGTGATCCTCACCCCATAGCCCCATGCCAGCAGCCCTCATCTCCATCGGCCCGACAAAGAGAGTTATCGACCAGCAGGGAAGAATGCTGAACCCGGGATTGGCCTGACGCCCGATAACACGCGCACCTGATGTGGCGCCCATAAAAAAACCGGCCGCAAAGCGGCCGGTCCAAAAATACAGTAGGCAGTCAGGGAATGACTTAGAAGTGGTACTGCATGGCCACGCCAACGACGTCGTCGGTGTTCTGGCCGAACTTGTTGTACCCGTCAGTGCCGTCGCTGCTCAGCAGGTTGGCCTTGTAATCAACGTAGACATCGAAGTTGTCGTTGATGTTGTACCAGGCACCGATGGACACGTACTCGGTCAGGGTATCGTCAATATTCTGGTCGGCGTCTTTCACGTCCAGACGGTTGTACGCCAGGGACGGCTTCCACTGGCCCCAGGTGTACTGAACTACGGCTTCGTAACCGTTGCTCTCGCTAACGTAACCGTTGTTGCCGGCATTGTTAACGTAGACATGGTCTTCGCCATAGGCATAGGTCGCGGCAGCATACAGGTTGTTGGCGTTGTACTTGATACCAACGGCAGTCAGCTTCGCGTCCTGAGCGCCGAAGTTGGCCTTTTCAACCTGATCGGTGGTCTTGCCGGCCTGGTTATAGGCCAGACCCAGGCTGATGCCCATGTCGAAGTTGTAGTTGGCAGACAGGGCGTAACCTTCTGCAGAACCCTTGGTCCAGCTGGTAGCGCTCTCGTTCTGCGCTTCGTTCTCGCCGGTGAACTGGGCACCCAGCACCAGACCGTCGAAGGTGTAGATGTACTGGGCCAGGCCGTTGGTGCGACCGGTACCGAACACTTCGGTACCCTTGCCCAGGCCATCTCCGCCCCACTCCGGCAGAACGTCGGTGTAGTCGTTAACGGCCTTGGCAATCAGACCATCCTGACGACCGTAGCTGAAGGCACCGAAACGATCGTTCTTGATGCCAACGTAGGCATAACGCAGCTCGGTGTCGGAGCTGTTGGTCGGTACGTTGTACTCGACGAAGCCATTGGCGACGGTTTCTTCGTTGATGCGGGTCTCACCACCGATGCGCAGACGCAGGTAGCTCTGATCGCCACTCTCGTCGTCGTTGTCGCTACCGTAGTACATGCCTTGAACACGGCCACCGATGTCAAGCTTGGTACCATCCTGGTTGTAAACGGTAGAAGCTTGTGCACCACCGGCCAGCAGCAGGCTGGAGATGGCCATCGTCAATGCTGTCTTTTTCATTGTTCGTTCCTCTGAGGTGTAAACCAGACCTGTGCTCGGTCGTTGTCATTTTGAATCGGGTTCATTTCCGATGACCTAGGGTAGATCTGCGAACCTTGATGGGAACTGAAGCTGGGGTCGATTAATTAGAAAAACACGATGCAATCCAGTCATTGCGACACCAAGTGTCACAAAGGCTGATTAATTTGGAATTTTAAACCACAGAAGACATAAAATAAGAACAATAAAAACGCCCCATATCGATATGACAGACACTTGTATCGAGTGGTATTCAATAAGGGCCCGGTGGGGTGGGCTCCATGCGCCCCCAAAAAAGCCTCAGGTCGGTTGCCAGCCCCGCATGACGCGCAGCAGGTCTTTCCAGCTGACGATGCCCACCAGGGCGCCGTTTTCCAGCACCGGCAGGCAGGAGACATGCTGCTCCAGCATGATGCTGGCTGCCTCCTGCAAGGAACGTTCGGGAGAGATGGTGATGGGCTCGCGACTCATGATCTGGTGGGCGCGTCGGTTGAGGGTCTCGGTGTCGCGGTTCATCTCGGCATCCGTGTCGAGATAGGGGCTGATGGCGCGCAGCAGATCCCGGTCCGAGATGACCCCCACCAGCACCTCCTCCTCCACCACCAGCAGGTGGCGAAAGTGAGCCTGCTCGAAGATCGCCTTGATGACATTGAGCCTGTCATCCATGGAAACGGTCGCAACCCGGGTCGTCATGATCTCTTTAATCAACATGGAAGCCTCCAGCCCCCTGACAGATGTCTCTGTTATGGCACGTTTTTCTTGCCGCAGCCAGCCATGCCCTCCAGCCTCAAGTGCAAATCCGAGTCATTTCACGTAAGATCCGCGCCAGTTTCTCCCCTTCATTGAGCCAAGCAGATCCATCCATGATAGTTGCCAGTCAAATCGAACTGATCCGCGGCGGCCGCACGCTGCTGGACAACGCGTCCGCCACCATACATCCCGGCCACAAAGTAGGTCTGGTGGGCAAGAACGGCTGTGGCAAGTCCACCTTCTTTGCACTGGTGCGGGGCGAGCTGGCCATCGACAACGGCAGCTTCAGCCTGCCCGCCGGCTGGCAGATTGCCGGTGTGGCCCAGGAGACCCCGGCGCTGGACTGCTCCGCGCTGGAGTACGTGGTCGATGGCGACAAGGAGTTCCGCGCCCTCGAAGCCCAGCTGGCACAGGCCGAGGCGGATGACAATGGTCTGCTGGTCGCCGAGCTGCACGGCAGGCTCGACACCATAGGCGCCTACAGCATCCGCGCCCGCGCCGCCGAGCTGCTGCACGGCCTGGGCTTTGGGGGCGATCAGCTCGACTCGCCGGTGCGTAGCTTCTCCGGTGGCTGGCGCATGCGCCTGAACCTGGCCCAGGCCCTGCTGTGCCGCTCCGATCTGCTGCTGCTCGATGAACCGACCAACCACCTGGATTTGGATGCCGTCATCTGGCTGGAAAAGTGGCTCAAGGGCTATCAGGGCACGCTGGTGCTTATTTCTCACGACCGCGACTTCCTCGATTCGGTCATCAACCGCATCATCCACATCGAGAACGGCAAGCTCAACGAATACACCGGCGGCTACTCCGACTTCGAACTGCAGCGCGCCGAGCAGCTGGCGCAGCAGCAATCCATGTACGAGAAGCAGCAGCGTGAGATGTCCCACATGCAGGCCTATGTGGACAGATTCCGCTACAAGGCCTCCAAGGCCCGTCAAGCCCAGAGCCGGCTGAAAGCCATGGAGCGGATGGAGAAGATACTGCCCGCCCACGCCGACTCCGAGTTCAGCTTCGAGTTTCGCGAGCCCTCGGCCCTGCCGACCCCGCTCATCGCCATGGAGAACCTGTGCGCCGGTTACGGTGACAAGGTGATCCTGGAGAAGATAAAGATGAACCTGGTGCCGGGCTCACGCATCGGCCTGCTGGGGCGCAATGGCGCAGGCAAGTCCACCTTCATCAAGATGCTGTCGGGCTCCAATGCGCCGCTCTCCGGCAAGCTGGAGGTGAGCGCCGGGGTCAGCATCGGCTACTTCGCCCAGCATCAGCTCGAGACCCTGCGCCTGGACGATACCCCGCTCGATCACCTGGCCCGCCTCGCGCCGGACAAGTCCGAGCAGGAGCTGCGCAACTACCTCGGCAGCTTCGGCTTCCACGGTGACAAGGCGCTGGACAAGGTGGCCCCCTTCTCCGGCGGTGAAAAGGCGCGGCTGGTGCTGGCCCTCATCACCTGGCAAAAGCCAAACCTCTTGCTGCTGGATGAACCGACCAACCACCTGGATCTGGAGATGCGCCACGCCCTCACCATGGCGCTGCAAGGCTTCGAGGGTGCCATGGTAGTGGTCTCGCACGACCGTCACCTGCTGCGCACCACCACGGATGACTTCTATCTGGTGCACGGTGGCCGGGTCGAGCCGTTCGACGGCGATCTGGATGACTACCACAAGTGGCTCGGTGAGCAGGAGAAAGAGGCCAACGCCAAGCAGGTGGATGGCCCCGTCTCCGCCAACTCGGCGGTGGCACGCAAGGATCAGAAGCGGCTCGAGGCCCAGTTCCGCCAGCAGACCCGGCCACTGCGTCAGAAGCTCGAGAAGCTCGAGGCCAGCATGGAGAAGCTGCAGGGCAAGCTTGGCGACATCGAGAGCCAACTGGCCGATCCCGCCATCTACGAAGAGAGCGCCAAGGGCAAGCTCTCCGAGCTGCTCAAGTCCCAGGGCCCCCTCAAGGAGCAGCTGGAAGAGGTGGAGCTGGAGTGGATGAGCCTATCTGAGGAGCTGGAAACCATGGAGCAGGCCTTCTTTGCGTGATGAACGGCTGATGGCAAGCGAGCGGGTCGCCGTGCACGAGCTGCCGACGCCGCTCGGCTTCTGGCACTGGAGCGGCAAGGTCTATGGCGAGCGCAGCCAGGATTGGCTCGACGTGCAGAGCCAGGGGGGCAACGTCAACCTGGCGCTCCTGCTGCATCATCTGGACTTGCTCGGCATCCCGGTCGATCTCACCGACCTGCAACCGGCCCTGGTCCAGACCGAGGCCGTGCTGCTCCCCTGGCGCACTCTGCGCCAGCAAGCCAAGTCACGGCTGGCCGAGGAAGAGTACCAGGCCATGCTGGCTCACGAGCTGGAGCTGGAGCGGCTGCAACAGGGGGTCCTGCTGCAGACCCTGCGCGGCCTCTCCCTGTTTCGTGGCAAGAGCCACAACCTGTTGAACTATCTATCGTTACTGGGTGCCCAGCAGGGCCCCCTCAGAGACCTAATATGCTGAGCTACCGCCACGCCTTTCACGCCGGCAACCACGCCGACGTGCTGAAACACACCGTTCAGGCCCTGATCATCGAGTCCCTCAAGAAGAAGGAAAAGCCCTTCATCGTGCTGGACACCCATGCCGGCGGCGGTCTCTACGACCTGCGCGGCGACTGGTCCCAGAAGAAGGCGGAATACGCCGACGGCATAGGCCGCCTGTGGGACGAGCGCGCCCAGTGGTCCGCCATGGCCCCCTATCTGGGCGTCATCGAAGAGATGAACAGCGATGGTCAGCTGCACTACTACCCGGGCTCGCCGGAGCTCTCCCGCCGCCTTATCCGCGATCAGGACAAGCTGGCGCTGATGGAGCTGCACAACAACGAGGTGGAGGACCTTCGCGCCAACATGGGCTACGACCCCCGCGTCGCCGTCCACCATAGGGACGGCTTCGAGGGGCTGGTGGCCCTGCTACCGCCCACCCCGCGCCGGGGGCTGGTGCTCATCGACCCTCCCTATGAGCTCAAGGAAGATTACTTCGCCGTGGTCGATACCCTTAAAAAAGCGCAGAAGCGCTGGGCCACCGGCATCTATGCCCTCTGGTATCCGATCCTCGGGCAGGAGGCGGACAAGTCCCGCGATATGCTCAAAGCGATCAAGCGGGAGAACTTCGGCAACGTCCTGGTGGCGGAGCTCGAAGTGGCCGGCCAGACCGCCGACTGGGGCATGAACGGCTCAGGCATGCTGATCGTTAGCCCCCCCTGGATGCTGGACGAGCAGATCGAAGACTTCCTCAAACCCCTGTGCGCCAAGCTGGCCCAGGGCGCCGGTGCCCAGTACAGGGTGGAGTGGCTCAACAAGGCAGCCGACTGACCCCCTTACCGACCGCAAACACGATAAAGCCCCGAAAGGGGCTTTTCTCTGTCTGCCGTTGCCGGGATGACACCGCTCGCCTCAGGCCCTGACGGGCATATCCCGCCAGAGCGCCAGAATGAGCAGCGCCAGCAGAGCGAAAGGCGGTACCAGGCAGAGCAGCACGCACAGGACGGTGACAAGCACAGGGTGGCGGCTCTTGCGCCGGGCCAGTCGCCAGGCCACGACGCCGACAAGGATCATCAGCAGCAGGATGAACAGCACATAGATGTTGGCATTGATGGTCATGAAAGCTCCTTTTTCATGGCAAAAGGCACACTCTAACACCGTTGTGGCCCCAGGCAACTCCCAATCTGGTGGCTTCTCCCCCGGTTGATAGGCATTTTCTATTTCGCTGATAGATGAGAATGATTTTCATTTGATGAAGTTCTGGGTGATACTGCCTTTATCGCCAGAGGAGACACCATCATGAAAAAGACCATCAGCTTCGCCATCCTGCACTTTTGTGTCGCCTTCACCGTGGCTTACCTGCTGACCGGCGAACTGCTCACCGCCAGCCTGATCGCCCTGATCGAGCCCGCCGTCAACACGGTCGCCTTCTACTTCCACGACCTTGGCTGGCACAAGCTCAAGCCCGATCACAGCCTGCAGGCCAAGACCAGCAGCTTCGCCCTGGTGCACTTCTCGGTGGCCTTCGCCGTCGCCTACCTGCTGAGCGGCGAGCTGCTCACCGGCGGCGTGATGGCCCTGATCGAACCTGCCATCAACACCGTCGTCTTCTTCTTCCACGAACGGCTGTGGCGAAACCGCCAGACCTTGGCGCTGGCCTGAGGGAGGGCGATCAGCCCTTCCCCTTCACGAGCGGCCATAACAGCCGCCAAACCCTGGTGCTGGCCTAATAAAGGAGGCAACCGGCCCAATGAGGGGGCATAGCCCCCTCTCACAGCACGACTACGCCGCCACTCCCCTTGCCATAGCAGCTCATTCTTTGATCCCGCCCAGAAATCCATCACCCTGCCCTTTCCCTCCGCGCCACCCCCGCTAACATACCCGAATGGCAATACATGCTTCGTTGGAGTCACCCATGGGCCACGCCATCCCTCAAGCGCAGCCAGATAGCAGCACACTGGAAGCTGACATTCAGGAGCGGTAGCTTGCCCAAAAACGATAACCAGCAATCAGACCGGTTTCTTGTCCAAAAATTTCTGAGTGGAGGCTGAGCATGGAAACGCAAACACTGCATCGGGGTCGGCTGATCGACCACATTCAGCTGGTAGTAAAGGACCTGGCTGCCAGCCAGCGCTTTTACAGCGCCACGCTGGCCACCCTCGATATTCCCATAGGCGGCGCGGGCGAGGGCTATTTCTGGGCTGACGAGCTGTTTGTCACTGCCATCGACAGCCCGGCGGCGCTCGGGGTGCTGACCGGCCGCCACCATCTCGCCTTTCAGGCGCAAGACAGTGCCATGGTGGATCGCTTCTATCAGGCCGCGCTGGCCCATGGCGGTCAGGACAACGGCCCCCCCGGCGAGCGCAATTATCACCCCGGCTACTACGCCGCCTTTGTGCTCGACCCCGACGGCAATAATATCGAAGCCGTCTATCACGGCGAGGCAAAGCGTAGTGTGGAATCAGTGGAAATTCGGTTTTAGATAAAGAACGGAACGACAGTGATGTAGGTCTCGCCATGGAAGCGAGGTAGCTACACCTCACTAAAAATAATGGGAGGGTTTGTGCATGAGTTTTACTCAAATGTGGGATGCTGGGAAATTCCAAGAGGATGTAGGCGCCCTAATTTCAAAATTCAATATATTATTTCTGAGCGACATAGCACCATTAATTTCAAACCCTAATGGTGATAGAAAAGTGTCTTTGAGAGCTATAATTGCTCTAAACACTCCCCAAATACAAACAAACCTTCATAATGTCCTTAATGAAATTGAGAAAGAGTTAAGGGATAATGCTCATTTTTTGCTAATACAAACAGGCTTCTCCGAAATTGAATCCCAAACATACCTATCAAGTCACTTTTCTTCTGGCTTTATCAAATCAAACATAATTAATGAGCTTAACTCAACCGTTAGATTACTTAACGAATTAAGTGTCTGTAGTGGTCAACTAAATCCGGACACTTGGTTAGGCCGATCCTCGGCTTTTGCTGGCGCGATCCCGTCATTGTGTTGATGTGGACGCCGCCAGTTGTAGTAATCCATCA
>NZ_JBGLRL010000030.1:0-32758 GCF_041402505.1 Aeromonas sp. S2(2024) | reverse complement strand
AGGCGGCGGGACTCGTCGTTTCTACCCATGGAGGCCAGCGTCAATCTGCCAATTCGGCAGTAGCGGCCTAAGAAGTGGGAAGCCTCGCCGCTTGCGGCGGGGAGCAGTCACTGAACGGCTAGGCTGTCTTGTTTCATTTTTTTGCACGGTGCGACCCGGCGTCGTCCCTTGCGCTCGCCTGACAGAGGCCGATTTCATGAGAAAAAAGAGTCATACCATACTGAACCGCATGAGCCTGTGGCAGTACGCCCTGCTGCTGCTGATGCTGCTCACCTTCACCTTCTACTCCCTGCCCACCTTCTTCGGTGAGCAACCCTCCCTCGGCCTCCATGGCCAGAGCCGCCTGAGCGGGGCGCAGCAGCGCCTGCTGCAGGAGCACCAGATAGCGCCCCAGCTGCAGATTGAGCAGAAGGAGCGGGTAGAGCTGGTGTTCGTCACCCAGGCCGAGCAGCAGCGGGCCAAGCAGTTGCTGGAGCAGCAGGGGGTGGACAGCGCCGCCCTCACCCTGGAGTTTCACTCCAATGCTCCGACCTGGATAAGCCAGCTCGGCGCCGATCCCATCAAGCTCGGGCTGGACTTGCGCGGCGGCTCCCAGCTGCTGATCGGGGTGGACGTGGATTTTGTCATCGACAACCAGACCAAAAACCTGGTGGATACCCTGCGCACCCGCTTCCGTGAGGCCAACCTGCGCGGCGCCAGCGTGATGCGCACCGCCCAGGGATCCGTGGCCGTCACCCTGCCGGACGTCGCCGGGCAGGAGGGCTGGCTCAATATCATCAAGGAGAGCGCCGGCACCCGTCAGGATCAGTGGACCCTCTCTCGCTCCGGCAATGAGCTCAAGCTGGTGCTGAGCGACGCAGAGCGCACCCTGCTGGTGAACAACGCCGTGACCCAGAACCTGTCGATCCTCAAGAAACGGATCAACGAGCTCGGCATCGTCGAGGCCTCGGTCCAGCGTCAGGGCCAGGACGGCATCCGCATCGAGCTGCCCGGGGTGCACAACCCGAAGCAGGCGAAAGAGGTGATAGGCGCCACCGCATCCCTGGCCTTCTACGAGGCCAAGGCCGACAGTCGCTTCTTCATGGCGGATCGCAACGGCCAGGCGGTCGGTCTGGCCCGCAAGCCGGTGCTGAGCGGCGAGCACATCGTCGATGCCTGCGCCAACATGGGGGAGATGGGCCAGCCCCAGGTCAACATAGTGCTCGACACCCTGGGTGGCAGCAAGATGAACCAGTTCAGCCGCCAGCACGTGGGCAAGCCCATGGCCACCGTCTTCACCGAGTACAAGACCAACGCCGAGGGCCGGCTTCGGGCCAAAAGCGAGGTGATCAACGTCGCCACCATACAGACCGCCCTTGGCAATCAGTTCCGCATCACCGGGATTGGCAGCCTGCCGGAGGCTCAGGAGCTCGCCATGCTGCTGCGGGCCGGCGCCCTCACCGCGCCGCTCAAGATCCTGGAAGAGCGCTCAATCGGCCCGACCCTGGGCTTGCAAAACATAGAGGCGGGCTTCACCGCGCTGGCGTTCGGCATGGCGGGCATGATGCTGTTCATGATGGCCTGGTATCGCAAGTTCGGCTGGGTCGCCATCACGGCGCTCATCGCCAACCTGTTGATGCAGGTGGGGATGCTGGCGGTGCTGCCGGGGGCCGTGCTGACCCTGCCCGGGATCGCCGGCCTGGTGCTGACGGTGGGCATGGCGGTGGATACCCATGTGCTGATCTTCGAGCGGATCAAGGACAGGCTGCGGGAGGGGGGCTCGTTGGCCAACGCCATCGATTTTGGCTATCGCTCGGCGTTTCGCACCATCTTCGATGCCAACATCACGACGCTCATCTGCGCCGTGGTGCTCTACGCCATCGGCTCCGGGCCGCTGCAGGGCTTCTCCATCACCCTGATCCTGGGGCTCATCTCCAGCATGGTGACCGGCATCTGGGGCACCCGCGCCATCATCAACCCCCTGTGGGGCAACAGCCGCGCCAAGCTGCTGAGGGTATGACCATGACTGACCACCTGTGTCATGACACCGCGCGTCCGAGCCAGCTCCGCGCCACTCGCTTCCCTGTGGGAAGCCTGCACCAACTGTCGAGGGAAGAAGAATGCTGAGAATGATCATTGCCATGGGCCTGACCCGCTGGCGTTACATCGGGATGTGGGCCTCGGTGCTGCTGACGGTGGCGAGCATCGCCGTGCTCGCCATCAACGGGCTGTCGCTCGGGCTCGATTTCACCGGCGGCATACTGCTGGAGTTTCGCATCCAGACCCTGAAGGAGGCCCACGAGCTCAACGCCCTGCTGAGCGCCCCCCTGGCCGGGGCCGTGGAGCTGCACGGCGCCGGTGTGCCCGGTGAATGGCTCATCAAGCTGCCTCCCCACGAGTTGCCCTGGGCGGCGGAGGATCTCGCGACCATGCTGGGGCAGCAACTCGCCCTGCCAGTGGAGCTGCTGCGTACCACCATAGTCGGCCCCCAGGTGGGCGCCGAGCTGTTCCAGCAGGGGATGCTGGCGGTGCTGGTGGCCTCCTTGGCCATCTCCGCCTACCTGGCGGTGCGCTTCGAGTGGCGCCAGGCCATCGGCATCCTGGTGTCTGTGCTGCACGATGGTCTGGTGGCCCTGGGGCTGCTGGCGCTGTTCAACATCGAGTTCGACCTCAACGTCATCGCCGGCCTGATGGCGGTGATCGGCTACTCGCTGAACGACAGCATCGTCATCTCGGACCGGCTGCGGGACCTGCTCGGTTCGCGCACCCAGATGGGGATCCACGACTGTTCCGATGTGGCCATCAAGGCCACCTTCAGCCGCACCATGATCACCTCGGGCACCACATTGTTCACCGTGGGGGCCCTGCTGCTGTTCGGTGGCGACGCCCTGTTCGGCTTCTCCTTCACCCTGTTCGCCGGCATCCTGGTGGGCACCATCTCCTCCATCACTGTCGCCTCGACGGTGCAGGAGCTGCTGGGGCTCTCGCCCCAGGCCTACCAGAAAAAAGAAGAGGAGCTGGTGGAGGCGGCCTGATGCCCTTGCCACATCCTGCATGCAGAACGGGCCCGAGGGCCCGTTTTTTATGCGCGTTATGCGCGCTTGGCGAAGCGGCTCAGAAGCCGGAGCCCGGTTGGCGCAAGAACTCGGCCTCCTCCGGGGTGCTGGTGCGCCCCAGGATGGCGTTGCGGTGGGGGAAGCGGCCAAAGCGCTGGACGATCACCTGATGGCGGCGGGCAAAGTCGGCGAACCCCTCGAAGGTCTCGCGCGCCGGGCCGCCAGCCTGCTCGGTCGCCAGCGCCTCGAACAGGGCCACGCTTCTGGCCTGCTGCTCCCGGGACTCCGCATGCTCCAGCGGCAGGTAGAAGAAGACCCGAGCCAGCGGGGAGAGGGCCTTGTCAGCGCCAAGGGACAACCCCCTGAGGCAGAGATCCCGGGCCTTGGCATCCTGGGCAAAGGCCGCCGGGGTATCGCGATGAATGTTGCGCGGTAACTGGTCCAGCAGCAGGATCAGCGCCAGCCTGCCCACCGGCACCTCGGCCCAGTGGGCGAGTTCGCCCTCTGCGGCGCCCTCTGCCAGCTCGCCGAAGCGGTGCGTCAGCAGCGCGTCCGTCTCGCTGCTCTTGCCCCACCAGAGGGGGGCTTGCCGGGCGGCGCGGGGAGCGTCGGCTGAGTCATCGCCAAACCAGAAATCGAGCAGAGGTTGCCAGGGTTGCATGGGTACTCCTTGGGCCTGGGGCCTTCAGGTGAAACAAGGCCGGTTGACCCTGTCATGGGGGCTGCCGAAAGGGCGGCTTCTCGTTACACTGTGCCATCTTTTGCCTGAAACAAGGAGCCCCCTCTGCTCGGCACTCGCGTGCGGCATCGGCCTGGCGAGATGGCCTGGGTGCCGGAGGGGATTTTCCCACTGAGATAAGGAATACCTGATATGGCCGGAACCAGTTTGTTGGCCCTGCTCGACGACATCGCCAGCGTGCTCGATGATGTTGCCCTGATGACCAAGGTGGCGGCCAAGAAGACCGCCGGGGTACTGGGGGACGATCTCGCCCTCAATGCGGAGCAGGTCTCCGGGGTGCGGGCCGAGCGGGAGCTGCCCGTGGTGTGGGAGGTGGCCAAGGGGTCGTTTCGCAACAAGCTGATCCTGGTGCCCGCCGCCATCGCCATCAGCGCCCTGATCCCCTGGCTCATCACCCCCTTGCTGATGCTGGGGGGCGCCTACCTCTGCTTCGAGGGGGCCGAGAAGCTGGCCCACAAGTTCCTGCCCCACGACCGCGGCGAGACGGCCTCGTCAGTAGAGGCGCTTCCGGACGATCTGGAGGCCTTCGAGCAGCAGAAGGTAAAGGGGGCGATTCGTACCGACTTCATCCTCTCCGCCGAGATCATCGTCATCGCCCTCGGCACGGTGCAGGGATCCAGCCTCGGCCTGCAGATCGCCGTGGTGGCGGGCATCGCCCTGCTGATGACGGTAGGGGTCTACGGCCTGGTGGGGCTCATCGTCAAGCTCGACGACATCGGTCTACATTTGCTGCAAAAACCGGATGCCGGCGCTTTGCGCCGGGCGGTGGGACGGGGGCTCTTGGTGACGGCGCCCCGGCTGATGCACCTGCTGGCGCTGGTCGGCACCATCGCCATGTTCATGGTGGGGGGCGGCATCCTGGTCCACGGCTGGCCCTTTGCCCATCACCTTATCGAGGGGGTGGCCGCCAGCCTGGCACCCCTGACCGGGGGCGCCGTGCTGGCCGCGGTGACGCCGACCCTGCTGAGCGCCCTGGTGGGGGTGGTGGCCGGTCTGCTGCTGGTGCTGGCCATGACCCTGGTGGGCAAGCTGACCCCCGCGAAACAGTAGCGGCGATCGCTCAGGCATCGCCTCCTGCCGACAGGGGGCGTCGCAGGTCGGATCTGCTGTTTGCTGACCAGAATGGGGGCTAGGCAAGGGCCGGCCCCCTTCGTACTATTTGGCGACCACTGCCCGCAGAGGCAGGGCCCCCACATGGACGCAAACAGACAAGGACAGTTATGACCACCACCCTCTGGCAGGATGACCACATCTATGCCGCCCCCGATTGCCCGGCGATCGACGCCGACTTCCAACGCGCCGCCGAGGCCCTGACCGAGATCACTACCCTGCTGGCCGCCTTGCCAGAGACCCGGGACATCAACCCCTTGCGCCACCTGCTTCGTGCCATTCGCCGCCAGGCCAATGCCGTGAGGAGACAAGCCTGGAACAGCCAGACCTTCGCCTACAACCGGCTCAGCCGCAACGGCCGCGACGAGGCCGCCCGGGTGCTGCTCTCCCGTGGCCAGCAGTTGCAGGCGAGGCTGGCCCAGCTCGTCAAGCCGGTGGCCCTGTTCTGGCTGAATGCCCCCGAGGATCAGGTGCGGGCCCTGCTGCAGGATCCCGAGCTGTTCGAGCTGGCCTACCTCATTCGCCACGATCGCCGGTTGCAGGATCAGGCCCTCTCCCTCGAGAGCGAGCAGCTGATCGAGGGGCTGGCGGTGGACGGCCTGCAAGCCTGGGGGGATCTCTACGACAGCCTGGTGGCCAGACTCAGGCCCGTGGTGGAGGGGGAGCCCATGGGGCTGGCCCAGGCGGACAACCTGCTCTCCCATCCGGACAGGGCGCGGCGCGCCAGTGCCTGGCACGGCATTCAGGCCGCCTGGCAGGCGGAGCAGGAGACGGTGGCCGCCATCCTCAACGCCATCAACGGTTGGCGCCAGGAGCTGGAGGACCAGCGTGGCAAGTCGCGCCGGCTCGATGCGCTGGATCTCTCCTGCCACCAGGGGACCTGGATCGCGCCACCCTGGAGACCCTGATGGCGCAGGCCGAAGCCCACAAGGAGCTGGGCAGGCGGGCCCTGCAGGCCATGGCTGGCGCCCAGGGGATAACGGACTTCGCCCCCTGGGATCTCTATGCCCCGCCGCCCGCCGCGGCGCAGATAAGGCTTGGCTTCGGACAGGCACTGACGCTGGTGGCCGAGGCCTTCGCCGCCTTCGATCCCGAGATGGGGGCCTTCGCCCGCATGATGGCGGATCGGGGCTGGATCGATGCCGTACCGAGCGACAACAGGCGCAGCGGCGCCTATTGCACCGAGTATGCCGATCCCGCCGAGCCCCGGGTGTTCCTCACCTTCGAGGGCACCATGGACAACGTCATCACGCTCGCCCACGAGCTCGGGCACGCCTGGCACAGCTGGCTGCTGCGGGACCTCCCGCTGGAGCAGCGGGACTACCCCATGACGCTGGCCGAGACCGCCTCTCTGTTTGCCGAAACCCTGGTGCGCGACGCGCTGCTCGCGCGCTCGCAGACCCGCGAGCAGCGTCTGGACATCGCCTGGATGGACGGGGAGCGGGTCGCGAGCCTGCTGCTCGACATCCCCTCCCGCTTCCACTTCGAACGGGCGCTGGTGGCAGGTCGGAGCGAGGGGTATCTGGGGGCGGGCCAGCTGAGGGCCATGATGAAATCCGCAAAGCAGCAGTGGTATGGTGACACCCTCAGCCAATATGACGAGCGTTCTGGGCCAGCAAGAGCCACTTCTCCATTGCCGAGTTCGGGTTCTACAACTACCCCTATCTGTTTGGCTACCTGTTCAGCCTGGGGCTCTATGCCCAGAAGGCGCGGGTTGGCGCCGACTTCGTGCCAGCCTATCGGGCGCTGCTCGCCGACACCGGCCGCATGAGCGCCGAGAGCCTGGTGGAGAAGCACCTGGGGGTCGACATTCGGGAACCCGCGTTCTGGGAGGAGAGTCTGCGCTATGTCGAGGAGGCGGTGGAGCGTCTCGAGCGACTGGTGTAGTCGCGAACCTTCCTGGGTTCCGGGAGGAGAGTCTGCGCTATGTCGAGGAGGCGGTCAGCCGCCTCGAGCGACTGGTGTAGTCGCGAACCTTCCCGGGTTCCGGGAGGAGAGTCTGCGTTATGTCGAGGAGGCGGTCAGCCGTCTCGAGTGGCTGGTGTAGTCGCCCGCATTTGATCCGGCTGGTGTTGCCGCCAGCCTTGGTATTTCTGTTCGTGGCCCTGGGGCCACCCCTGTTTCACGACGGGCCGGACCCGTCTCTGACAATGAGCGTTCGATGCAACAACGAGTCTACCCACAGCAGTGGCAAAATCAGCACATCTACCCCTCCCTCGACAGTTGCGTGCTGGAGGCGGACATGAGCCTGGCTCGCGCCAGCCTGGCGGAATTGAGCGGTTTTATCGAGGGATTGGCCGGGGTGCAGGGTAACCAGCCGGCCCGGCAGGACTTCCTGCGGGAGGTACGCCTGCGGGCCCGGCGCATCCGCGAAATAGGCTGGAACATCGCCGTGCTGGCCGCCTGCACGGGGAGCCAGGACGCCCGGGATCCCCTGGCCAAGCAGTTGGCCTCCCGCGCCCGGGCCCTCAATGCGGACTTGTTCAAGACGCTGGCTCCCATCGAAGATTTGATGCTGGGGCTGCCCGAGGCCGAGTTCGAGCAGCTGATGCAGGACCCCCTGCTAGGGGAGGAGGAGTACCGGCTGCGCCACGAGCGCCGCCTGCAGGATCAGCGGTTGCCGGTGGAGGCGGAGCAGCTGGTCATCGGCCTTGGCACCGACGGGCTGCACGCCTGGGGCAACCTCTACAACGATCTGGTGGGCAAGATCCGCCTCGTTATCGATGGCCGTGAGATGGGGCTGGCCGAGGCGAGCAACCTGCTCTCCAGCCCGGATCGGGCCCTGCGCAAAGAGGCCTTCGACGCCATCAGCGCCGGCTGGGAAGGGGAGCAGGAGACGGTCGCCGCCATCCTCAACGCCCTCAACGGCTGGCGCCTGGAGCTCTCGCGCCAGCGTGGCAAGGTGCGGACCCTGGATGCCCTGGATCTCTCCTGCCATCAGAGCCACATCGAGCGGGTGACCCTGGATACCCTGATGCAGGAGACCTGGCAGGCGCGCGGGCTGGGTCAGCGGGCCTTGGGGCTGATGGCCCGGCGGCTCGGCATCGAGGAGCTTGGGCCTGAGGATCTGTTCGCGCCGCCCCCGGCGAGCAGCCACCGCAGCATCCCGTTCGAGGAGGCGATCGAGATCATCGCCCTGGCCTTCACCGGTTTCGATCCCGAGATGGGGGAATTTGCCCGCATGATGGCCGAGCGCGGCTGGATTGATGCGGCTCCCACCCCGAACCGGCGCACCGGGGCCTACTGCACCAAGTTTGCCGATCCGGTGGAGCCGCGCGTCTTCATCACCTATGCGGGCACCATGGACAACGTCATCACGCTCGCCCACGAGCTGGGGCACGCCTGGCACAACTGGCTCATCCGGGACTTGCCCATGAGCCAGCGTAGCTACCCCATGACGCTCGCCGAGACCGCCTCCATCTTCGCCGAGACGCTAGTGCGCAGCGCCCTGTTCGAGCAGGCCCGAAGCGCTGAGGAGCGCCAGGCCATCGCCTGGGCGGAAGCCGACGGCGCCGCCACCTTCCTGGTCAACATCCCGGCCCGTTTTGACTTCGAGCAGGCCCTGGTGGCCGAGCGCGAGCAGGGCTATGTCTCCTCGGCCCGGCTCAAGGCGCTCACCGACGAGGCGTGGGGGCGCTGGTATGAAAAGAGCCTCAGCCGCTATCACCCTATGTTCTGGGCCGCCAAGGCGCACTTCTCCATCGCAGGCTTCGGTTTTTACAACTACCCCTACCTGTTTGGTTACCTGTTCAGCCTCGGCGTCTATCAGCAGCTGATAAGCCGTCAGGCCGCGGGTGAGCAGGATGTGGCACAGGCCTATCGTGCCCTGTTGCGGGACACCGGCCGCATGAGCGCCGAGGAGCTGGTGATGAAACACCTGGGGCAGGATATTCGCGAGGCGGCCTTCTGGCAGGGTAGCCTGGCCCTGGTGGCGGCGGCGGTGGATCGCTTCGAGCAGACCCTGAGCTGAGGCCGGGCGCAGGCAGGGCAGCGCGCCTGCCCTCGTCAGGGGCCTGGCGTCCCTTTTCCCCTGCCTGGCGCGCCCAAACGGGGTGGGGAAACGATTTTCCGGCGGCAGGGGGCGTGATCCAAAGCAAGAAAGTGCGATGTTTTGGTGGCGCCTCGGCGGTTCGCTGGGGTAGTTTCGATAGAACCGACACAGTTTTTGAGGTCTTATCCATGATCATCTATCTGCATGGCTTCGATGCCACCAGCCCCGGCAATCATGAGAAAGTGCTGCAGTTGCAGTTTATCGATGATGATGTGCGCTTCGTTCACTACAGCACGGTTCACCCGCGCCACGACATGAGCCACCTGCTCAAGGAGGTGAAGAAGCAGCTCGACATGAGCACAGACCCCAAGCCGCTCATCTGCGGGGTAGGGCTCGGCGGCTACTGGAGCGAGCGGATCGGGTTTCTGTGCGGTATCAAACAGGTGGTCTTCAACCCCAACCTGCACCCGGAAGAGAACATGCAGGGCAAGATCGACAGGCCGGAAGAGTACGAGGACATCGGCACCAAGTGTGTAACCGAATTTCGTAATAAAAATTCAGGAAACTGCCTGTGCATCCTTTCCGTTCAGGATGAAATCCGCGATAATCGGGACACTGAACGTGAATTGAAGAACTATTACGACATCGTATGGGATGAGCGCGAGACCCATAAGTTCAAGAACATCTCGCACCATCTGCAACGGATGAAGGCCTTCAAAGAAGCCTGAGCCATCACGTCAACCGATTTCGTTTTAGGGAGCCAATGGCTCCCTTTCGTTTTGAGGAACCAAGGAAAATCATCATGATGAATATTGTCGTTGTAGGCGGTGGCGCCGGCGGTCTCGAGCTCGCGACCAGCCTGGGCCGCAAGCTGGGCAAGAAGAACAAGGCCAGGATCACCCTGGTGGATCGCAACCGCACCCACCTGTGGAAGCCTCTGCTGCACGAAGTGGCCACCGGCTCCATGGATGCGGGCATCGACGCCCTGAGCTACCAGTCCCACGCCAAGAACCACGGCTTCGAATTCCAGCTCGGCAGCCTGACCGACATCAAGCGCGACGAGAAACGCATCGTGCTGGCGCCGATCCACGACGAGAGCGGCGCCCTGGTGGTCAACGAGCGGGAACTGGCTTACGACGTGCTGGTGATGGCCATCGGCTCGGTCTCCAACGACTTCAACACCAAGGGCATCAAGGATCACTGCATCTTCCTGGACAGCCCCTCCCAGGCGCACCGCTTCTACAACAGCATGATGAACCGCTTCCTGCAGTTCGCCACCGAATACCAGCCCGGTGACAAGGTGAAGATCGCCATCGTTGGTGGCGGCGCCACCGGCGTCGAACTCTCCGCCGAACTCTACAACGCGGTCGAGCAGCTTTACGCCTACGGCTTCAAGAACCTCACCACCGACAGCCTCAAGGTGACACTGGTGGAAGCGGGTCCCCGCATCCTGCCGGCCCTGCCGGAGCGCATCAGCGGCTCCGCCCACCAGGAGCTGGTCAAGCTGGGTGTGGACGTGCGTACCGCCACCATGATCACCGAAGCCACTGCCGAGGGTCTGCACACCAAGGATGGGGAGCTGATTGAAGCAGACCTCATGGTGTGGGCCGCGGGCATCAAGGCGCCGGACTTCATGAAGGAGATAGCGGGCCTCGAGACCAACCGCATCAACCAGCTGGTGGTGAAAGAGACCCTGCAGACCACCCGTGACGAGAACATCTTCGTCATCGGCGATTGCGCCGCCTGCCCGCAGCCGGACGGCAAGTTTGTGCCGCCTCGCGCCCAGTCCGCCCACCAGATGGCGACCCAGGCATTCAAGAACATCCTGGCCAAGATGAACGGCGGCGAGATGAAGCCCTACCTCTACCATGACCACGGCTCGCTCGTTTCCTTGAGTCGCTTCTCCACCGTGGGCAGCCTGATGGGCAACCTGATGCGCGGCTCCATGATGGTGGAAGGCTACATCGCCCGCATCGTCTACATCTCCCTCTACCGGATGCACCAGGTGGCCCTGCACGGCTACATCAAGACCGGCCTCATCATGCTGGTGGGCCGCATCAACCGGGTGCTGCGCCCGAGCATGAAGCTGCACTGAGCCCTGAGTGGCAAGGTGCGATGGCAAACAAAAGGCTATGTCCCAATTACGTGTTGCATGGGGCGCCCCAGCGCCTCATGCAGGCAACGTGGGACATTCACTTCCCGCCCGTAGCGCTCCAACATCCTTCGCCAACCCAGATAATTTCTCAGATAGTGGGTCGCTACCCCATGGAACCGCTCCATCCACTCCTTCAACCGACGGTGATATCCGTTTACATGCTGGATGTGGTACGCACCAACCACACGCTCGCCTTGACGATTGCGCACGACCTGATGGGTCACTCCCTGCGCTTTGCTGAAACTGGCATACACCCCGGCACCGTCGCTACACAACACCGCATCTGACGAGACAAGGGGTGTCAAAACCGCTATCACCGTCTCGGCATTCATTTTCTCCAACTGAAAATCCGCATGGTGACCAGCCCGGTCCTGAACCACCATCACCGGGATGTAATCCGGCCCTGTGCCTCGGGTACGGCCTTTGCCCCCACGGTGGCGGGCCGGGCGGGGCAAACCACGTTGTCCTTTAAACGACTCCAGGAAGAAAGTCTCATCAACCTCGACGATACCCCCTTCCCGTGCCGCCTGGTGATTCGCCATGGCTTTCAGGAAGCGGTGACGCCACAAGAAGGCGGTGTTTTTACAGACCCCGCAGCGGACGGCAGCCTGTCGGACGGTCAGACCGTCGATGAGGGCCTGGGCGTAGTCTTCCCAGCATTGTGCCTTGCGAAGTCGGGCCAGAGGCGTCTTGGTGAGAACGGAACTGGTGCGCAGACACTGCTTGCAGCGATAACGACGCAGCCCTCGACTCCAACCCCAGGGAGCCAACTGCGTAGCCTCGGCCTGGCAGTGAGGGCAACATTGGCAAGGGGGAAGTTGGGTGGCCAACGAGGTGATGGGGTGAGGGGTAGTGAGTTCATGTTGCGCGAGTCGACGCTGGCGCAAGGTGAGCTGTGGGAAGAGAGAGAGTAGATGTTGAAAGGCTTGGGTATCCATAATGGAGGCCCTCAGGGTGATGACCTACTTCAAAGGTTAGCCTTTCAACATCTAATTGGGACAGCGCCAAACAAAAGGAGAGGCTCGCCTCTCCTTTTTTATGGCCGTCTTTGAGAGCTGCGATCCGGCAGGTGTCGCCGGGTCGCAGCCAGCGCCTGTCCGCCTATCCCCTGTGGCCGGTTATTCGCGGTAGGGGGATGTTGCCTGCCGCAGGTTTGGGGTAGTCTGGAGCCCATTTTCACCCCAAGGAGCGCAAGATGATCCTCTCAACCACCCCCACCCTGGAAGGCAAGACCATTCGTGAATACCGCGGCATCGTCTTGGGGGAAGCCATCCTCGGCGCCAACATCTTCAAAGACCTGTTCGCCGGCATTCGCGACATCATAGGCGGCCGCTCCGGAGCCTATGAAAAAGAGCTGGCCCGGGCCCGGGAGATCGCTTTCGAGGAGCTCAGGGAGCGTGCCGCCGCCCTGGGTGCCAACGCCGTGGTCGGCATCGACATCGACTACGAGGTGGTGGGGCAGAACGGCAGCATGCTGATGGTCAGCATCAGCGGCACCGCCGTGGTGGTGTGAGGCCGCTTTCATCCCCTTGCAAGCCAGCACCCCGAGCCGATCCTGAGATCGGCTTTTTTGTGGGCGTGTTCCACTGGTCTGGCGAGCGCGAAATGGATTAGGATGAGACCTCTTTTCCGGGTTATCCCGGCGAACCATCCTTGGCAGCAGAGATTTGTCCATGACTTTACTCAAACCGCCGGGGCTCAGGCCCGGCGACACCATCGGCTTTTTCTCCCCCTCCAGCGCGGCCACCGCCTGGGCACCAAACCGCTTCGCTCGCGCCAAGGCTTATCTGGCGGCGCAGGGCGTCGAACTCAAGGCGGGCAGCCTGACCGGGGAGCGGGATCACTGGCGCTCCGGCTCCATTGCGGCGCGGGCCGAAGAGCTCAATGCCCTCATCCGGGATCCAGAGGTGCGGGCAATCATGTCGGTGATTGGCGGCAGCAACTCCAACTCCCTGCTGCCCTATCTCGATTATGAGGCGCTGAAGCGGGATCCCAAGATCATCATCGGTTACTCCGACGTGACGGCCCTGCTGCTTGGCATTCATGCCCGTACCGGCCTGGTCACCTTTTACGGGCCGGCGCTGGTGGCCTCTTTCGGCGAGCTCTCGCCGCTGGTGGACGAAACTTTGGCCGGGTTCAACCAGATTTGCCAGGCAGGTGGCGCCGCCGTGCCCCACACGGTGCCGACGCCGACGCAATGGACCGACGAGCGGCTTGACTGGGAACAGCAGACCCGGGCCAAGCAGTGCCTGCCAAACCGGCTGATCTCGGTGGGATCTGGTCGGGTGCGATGCCGACTGATCGGCGGCAACCTCAATACCCTGGCAGGGATCTGGGGCTCACCCTATATGCCGCCCATAGCGCGGGGGGACATTCTGCTGCTGGAAGACAGCCAGGGCAGCGGCCGGCGGCCGCTCGATATCCTGCTGGAAGTGGTGGGGGAGCCGACCTTCCCCATTCTGGCGGAGTTCGACTGTGCTCACACTCACCCCATGCTGACGGTGCCGCTTGGCATCCAGGCCGAACTGGATCTCGACAGGCAGACCCTTACCCTGTGCGAGCCCTGGCTCCGCTAGCCGCAAGAGAAATGCAAAGAGGCCGCAGTTGCGGCCTCTTTGCTGTCTGCTCGCAGGATCAGGGCAGGGCATCGGCCCGGAAGTGTTGCAAGGATCTGCGGCCCCCGTCTCTTAAATGTTTATTGATCTCAGGGTAATGCGTCGGCCCGGAAGGTGTTGCAAGGATCTGCGGCCCCCGTCTCTTAAATGTTTATTGACCTCAGGGTAATGCGTCGGCTCGGAAGCTGGCGCGGATCTGCGGCACCAGAGGCGAGGGGTCGAAGCCCTTCTCCTCCCCGAGCACCGGGTGGAGCAGGGGCTTGTCCTCTATGGGGGCGAGATCCCCCGCCAGCAGCGCTCGGGTGGCCTGGCCCATCTGGTAGAGCTGGCGCACCGGGGCGAACTGGGTCGCCAGGTTGAGAGGGTCATCGGCGCGGGTGAAAGCCATCATGGGGATCTGGTAGGCCGCATCCCGGGGCGGCTTGGCGCCGTGGATACCCTTGCCTGCGGACATCAGGAAGGGCTGGTGATCCCCGAAGGCCACCACCAGGTAGCGCTTGCCTGAGCCGTCGAGGGTCTTGAGCAGCCGCTCCAGGGAGGCCATGGCGTCCACCACCCCGGTGTAGTAGGTGTTGAGCAGCTGGCGCTCTGCCGGGCTCTGATCCGGGCAGGCCTTGTCGATCTGCTGGGCCCGGTAGCGATCCCCGTCGAAGGGGCCGTGCCCCTGCATGGTGACCGCGTAGGCAAACAGCGGCCGGTTGTCCTGTTCGCTGCGTTTGATCAGGTGATCGATGAGGGCATCGTCCGAGATGTAGAGCCCTTTGTGTTCCAAGGTGGTGAAGCGGGTGTCGAACCAGCGCTCCTCATAGCCGAGCGCCGGAATAGCCTTGGCGCGGCCCCAGAACTTCTCCACATAGGGGTGGGCGAACAGGGTCTGGTAGCCGCTTTGCTTCGCGCTCCGGGCAAGCCCGGGAACCTGGGCCGAGAGGTAGTAGTAGGGCACCACCCCCTGCTTGAGCAGGCCCGCCGGCAGGCCGGTATTCATCTCGAACTCCGCCAGCACCGTCATGCCGCCCGTGGTGGGGGAGTGGATGGTCTTGTGCCACTGCGCCACCCCGGCGGGCAGACTCAGGGTGGGGGCAGGGGCACAGATCTTGCCCTGCCAGTCGAGCCAGAGCGACTCGTATTGCAGCACGATCACCAGATCGAAGCGGGGCGGCTGGCCCCGGGCTGGCTGGCTCAGTTCGGGGGTGCGCTCGTTGATCTGCAGGGGATAGCGAAAGACGTTGCCGCTTTGCAGCATCTCGTCCACCAGGTTGAACAGATAGAGGCCGGGGCCGGCGCGGATGATGTCCCTGTGGTAGTTCACCGCCCTGTCCACGTAGCGGATGTTGGCCCCGAGCAGCTTGTTGCCGGTCTGGGTGGCGAACACGCAGAGCGCGAAGAAGGCGGCGGTGGCGGCGGCTGTGCGCAGGATCCAGCGCGACAGGGCAAAGCGCCAGCACAGGAACAAGAACCCCAGCACGGCCAGCACCGGCAGCACGGGGTGCTGATCGAGCAGGATGTGCAGCAGGGCCAGCAGGTTGCCGAGATCGTCCCCCCCGAGCGGCACCCCGTAGATGGCGATCTTCATGAAGTTGGCGAGCAGGCCTATGCCGGAGAGCGCCGTGAACACCAGCCCCATATAGAGGTTGAACCCCGCCAGAGCACAGAGGCTCCAGCCCAGCACCATGCTGCCCCAGGCGAGGTAATAGTGCTCGGGCCGAAAGCCCGACCAGAACAAAAACTCTCCCAGCTTGAACACCACGAAGCCGTGCAGCAACACGAAGGTGAGGTTGCCAAGCAGCAGGCTGCCGAAGACCCGCGAGCGGTAGCTTCGACGCAGCCGCGGCAGCATCGCCCTGAGCACGGCGGCACTCATCAGCAGCACCAGCAGCAGGCTGATCATCAGGTAGCTCAGGTTGAAGCCGCGCTCCGGCAGGGTCTGCAGTATCTGGCTGTATTCGGCGCTCTCGGGCCTGTCCGCCAGCAGCAGGCCGATCCGCAGTTGATAGCGGCTGTCCAGGGCGTCATCCGGTGCCCGCAGGGCGCTGTTGAGATCCAGGGTGCAGCGCTCCTGGCGACACTTCTGGCGCTTCTCCACCGCCTGGCTCAACTGATCGATGCGAATGCCCTTGTCGTTGAGCAGCTCCACCCGCACCTTGTCCCCCTCCTGCAGCGGTTTGAGCAGTTGCCATTGGCTGCGCACCACCAGATAGAGGCCGCGACTGTCGCTCTTGTAAAGCAGACTGTGGCGGCTGAGGGTGGCGATAGGCTGATCGGCGGGCCCCAGGATCAACGGTTGTGCCCGCCCGAGCCAGCCGGCGGGATTGAGCAGCGGCAGGGCGAGGGTCAGCAACAGCAGGGCTATCAGCAGACCGAACAGCCACCCGGCCAGAGACTGGGAAAGGGAGGGGCTGTGACCACAGACGGGGGCATTCATAGGGGCTCATCCTTGGAGCGGGCAGGGCAGCGATGGCTGCATCTATTTTGACCCGATGGTGAGGGGCTTGTTCCTTGATGTCAATTTAATGACAACGGGATGAATCTTGGGTGACGACCCGGGCGTGCGAATTGTGATCCCGATCCGGGAGGGGCATTCATTCTGTGATGAAAGCGTCATCATGGGGCTTTGCCGCTGGTCTGGGAGGGGGGCGCTGTTTAGTCTCTCAGTAACGGTTGGAGGTACATGTATGAATCCCAAGGTTGCGGCACGTCAGGCAAGATTGCTCCAGATGCTGGAGAACAACGACGAGATCCGGATCGGACGTGAGCGAGACTGTCCCCTGCCTCTTGCCCAGTTGTTAAGGCTCACCGAGGATCACCCGGACGTCGTCAGGGTCTATGGTCACGGGCTCACCGCCGAGGTGTTCCACCTCAAGGTGGAGGGCCATCACTGGTGCCTGAAGCGGTGCCGACCAGACTCCCTGGTGGCCAACGTCGACGGCAAGACCGCCTTTCTCACCGAACTGGAGCGGCGTCGGGAGATAGAGAGCCTGCGGGAGCTGCACCCCACCATCCTCTCCAACGTGGTCTGCACCAGCTTCGGTTCGGCCCGCGCCGGGGTGCTGGTTTCCCCCTGGCTGCGGGGAGAGCCGGTGTGCAGGCTCAATGAGCGCAACCTGGCGCAGATGCTGGCGGTGGAGGCCGAGCTGGCGCGCTGGGGCTGGTTTGACTGGGATCCGAGCCCGGGCAACCTGCTCGACGACGGCCAGCAGATCTCGGTGTTCGACTTTGGCTACATGTGGCCCTTCGATCCCCTCCACGAGTTCAACTCCAATGGTCTGAGCGACCCTGAATTTCATGTGCCGGAGCGGCTGGAGACCCGCACCCTGTCAGGGCTCTGGTTGGATGATGCCGATCCCTTGCCGCTGTTTCGCCACTGGCGGGGGCTCTGCCTCGCCTGGGCGAAGGGGGAGTTGCAGTACCTTAGCCGGGAGGGGGCCAGTGCCCCCGTGCTGGCCCGCATGCAGGGGCTGGTGGGAGAGTGGAGTGCGGCGCTGGCAAGCGACGAGGCGCTCGCCGCCAACTGGTGGCGCGACATGTATCGCAGCCACCGGCTCGACATTCAGGACGATCTCAGCGGCAAGAGTTGCGGCCCCATGACCCTGCGTCGCCTCGACTGGCTGGAGCAGGCGGTGCGGGATCACTTCCCGGCGCTGGCCGAGAACCTGGGGCCGGACGAGGCAGGGCTCAGCCAGACTGCGCTGTTGCAACGGCTGGGGGCGCTGCGTGAGCAGATCCGGGCCAACCTGCTGCCAACCCCGGCAAGCCAGCCCATGGGCTGACATGACGGCTGACTCAATGACAAGAGGGGCGCATCGGCGCCCCTCTTCGTTGATATCGATGCTGGCGTTATGGCCTTCCCCTGATAACAGACCCTTCTCCCCAAGGGGAGAAGGGTCTGACAAGGTTTCGTCAGGCTCAGTCGAGCAGCTCCTGATGGAGGCGGTTGACGATGTTGCCTGCCTCGCTCTCCTTGACCAGGAAGCAGAGGTTGTGGGCGCTGGCGCCGTAGCAGATCATCCGGATGTTGTGCTCGCGAATGGCGTCGAACACCCGGCTGCCCACCCCGGCGGCCTCGCTCATGCGGTTGCCGATGAGGGCCACCAGGGCGAAGTCGGTCTCCACCTCCACCTTGCATAGCTGGCCGAGCTCCGCCAGCACCTTGTCGCCCAGGATGGGCTCGCCGTTGCTCTGGCTGCCAGTGTGATCCAGGGTCAGTGACACGCTCACCTCAGAGGTGGTGATGAGATCCACCGAGATGCGGTGACGGGCCAGGATGCCGAACACCTCCGCCAAAAAGCCGTAGGCGTGGAACATGTTGAGGCTGTGCAGGGTGACCAGCACCTGCTGGCGGCGCAGGGCCACGGCGCGAAACAGCGGGCAGGTCTCGGTGCTGGCGCGGATCCAGGTGCCACCTGCTGCGGGATCCCTGGCTGAGCCGACGAACACCGGAATGTCCTGGCGCAGTGCGGGTTGCAGGGTGGCCGGGTGCAGCACCTTGGCGCCGAAGGTGGCCATCTCGGCTGCCTCCACGAAGCTGATTTCCGGGATGGGGCGGGCCCGGGTGACCAGGCGCGGATCCGTGGTGTAGATGCCGGGCACGTCTGTCCAGATCTCTATGCTGCCTGCGTCCAGCGCCTCGGCGAGCAGGGCCGCGCTGTAGTCGGAGCCGCCCCGGCCCAGGGTGGTGGTGCGGCCATCGGCGTCGGCGCCGATGAAGCCCTGGGTGATGATTAGGCTGTCACCGAGCAGCGGGCCCAGCGTGGCTTGGCAGAGGGTGCGGGTGGCGGCGAGATCCACGGTGGCCTTGCCAAAGCGGCTGTCGGTGCGCAGCAGCTGGCGTGCGTCCTGCCAGCAGGCCTTGATGCCCCGCTGGTGCAGCAGTTCGGTGAAGAGGCAGGTGGACATCAGCTCGCCGCAGGCGATGAGGCGGTCTGCCAGTTCGGCATCGGTGTGCTGGCAGGCCTGGCGGGCCATGGTGCGAATGTCGCCAAGCTGGGCGTGAATGAGAGCGCTCACTTCGCCCGGGTTGCCAAGCGCCGTCAGGATGGCCTGCTGGATCCCGGTCAGTCTGGCGAGCTGGGCATCCTGCCCGGCTTCGTCCAGTTCACCCTGAGCCAGGCTCACCAGCAGGTTGGTGACCCCGGCGCTGGCGCTCAGCACCACCACCCGGGTCGCCGGATTGGCCAGCACCACGTCGGCGCAATGGTTCATGGCCGCGGCATCGGCGACACTGGTTCCGCCAAACTTGGCGACGTTGATCGGGTTCATTGCATACTCCTGTCTCAAGGTGAAAATCCGGTTTCATCGGGCAAAAGAGAGGAGGAGGCAGAAAATGGCAGGAATAGCGAAGGATCCCGGCCAGAAGCACTCCATCCGCGGTGCCCATCCCACAAGGATCCTGCTGGATGCCTGTGGGATGCACACGACCGATGACAACCCGGGGGATTCAGCCCCCGCAGCCGACGTTGAGGTATACCAGTTGCCTCACTCGTCTCGGCGCTGCTCCCCCTGACCCAAGTTCACCGGACTCTGGTGTCCTCCCTTGGGCTGCCTGGGCAGCGCTCCTCTTCTGGTGCCACCCTGAAAGGTGGCGTGCATGTAGAAATACCTTGCTCTGGATTGCACTGTCAATCGAGTTCGTAAAAAAGTACACAATTGGCAACAACCAGGCACAAGATCAATCAGTTACGAAATGGTCTTGGACAAAACCTTGGAGCGACGCTGCCAGTTGTAGAGCCGCTGGCGCGCCACCGGGAGATCTTCCACCTCCAGGGGATCGAAGCCCCGCTCCCGGAACCAGTGGATGGAACGGGTGGTGAGCACGAACAGGCGGCGGATGCCGAGCCGCTTGGCCCGCTCGGCCACCTTGGCGATCAGCTGATCCCCCCGGTTGGAGTTGCGGTACTCGGGATGGATGGCGACGCAGGCCATCTCGGCCATCGCCTCCTCCATGAAACAGTAGAGCGCCGCGCAACCGATGATGAGGCCGTCGCGCTCGATGATGGTGAACTTGTCTATCTCCATCTCCAGCTGCTCACGGGAGCGGCGCACCAGGATGCCTTCCTCCTCCAGCGGCCGGATCAGATCCAGGATGCCGCCGATGTCTTCGATGGTGGCGGCCCGTGCCCGCTCGGCGCTTTCGCGCACTATCTGGGTGCCGAGCCCCTCGCGGCTGAACAGCTCCTGCAGCATGGCGCCGTCATCCTGATAGCTCACCAGGTGGGAGCGCGGCACGCCGCCCCGGCAGGAGGCAATGGCCGCACGCAGGTAGCGGGCGGTGCCGGACATCTCCTCGCCGGCCTGCTCGAGCTCCACCAGCAGCTCTTCTGCCTGCTCGGGGAAGAGCTCGGAGATGGCCTCGCCTTGTCTGTTCATCACCCCCTGGGTGCTGCTGAAACAGATGAGCTTGTCTGCCTTGAGATCCACCGCCACCCGACGCGCCACCTCTTCGGAACTCAGGTTGAAGCTCTCGCCGGTGACCGAGCAGCCGATGGGGGAGATGAGCACCAGACCATGCTGATCCAGCTGGCGGGTGATCCCCTCCACGTCGATGCGCCGCACCCGGCCGCTGTGGCAGTAGTCGATGCCATCCTCGACGCCGAGCGGCTGGGCGGTGACGAAGTTGCCGCTCACCACGCTGATGCGCGCGCCCTGCATGGGGGTGTTGGCCAGCCCCATGGAGAGCTGGGCCGTGATGTCGTATTGCAGACCGCCACACACCTGTTTGATGATGGCGAAGCTCTTGTCATCGGTGACCCGGATCCGTCTGTGGTACTGGGCCTCGATGCCGGCGCGGGCCAGCGCCTCGTCGTTTTGCGGACGCGAGCCGAATACCAGGACCAGACGGATCCCAAGCGTCTGCAGCAGGGCGATATCGCTGACGATATTGGCAAAGTTGGGGTGGCAGATGGCTTCCCCGCCCATCATCAGCACGAAGGTGGCGCCCCGGTGCACGTTGACATAGGGGGTGGATTGCCGAAAGGCATGGACCAGGCTGGGTTCGCGTTCACGCACGTGTTTCATTCCATAAAAAAGCAGCAATTTGCTCAATATATGAAAATAAATTCACAAATCAAGACTAAATATTGGTTTTGGTGTTTTGTGCCGCCATTTTGACCAGTCGCAGACGCCCTGTGCCAGGGCGAGTCGGGGGGCGGTCAGCCCGGTGAAGGGGCCGCCTCGGTTGATCCGGGCTCATAACCTGTTATCTTCGGGGTTCCTTTTCGTCAGCCGCATCGCGCGGGGTTTTATTCAAGGACAGGGCATATGGAGCAGATTATTTCACCGGCAGAGGCGCTGCCGGGACGACGGGAAGCGCTGGCGATCGGCCAGCAGCATGCCGTCAACGGCCACCCGACTCAGGGCCCCTGGCCCGAGGGGATGGAGCTTGCCTGGTTTGGCATGGGGTGCTTCTGGGGTGTGGAGCGCCTGTTCTGGCAGCAGCCCGGCGTCTATTCCACCGCCGCCGGTTATCAGGGGGGTCTGACGCCAAACCCCACCTACAAGGAGGTGTGCAGCGGTCTGACCGGTCATGCCGAGACTGTGCAGGTGGTGTTCGACCCTAAGGTCATCAGTTATGGCGAGCTGCTCAAGCTGTTCTGGGAGCAGCACGATCCGGCCCAGGGCATGCGCCAGGGTGGTGACATCGGCACCCAGTACCGCTCGGTGATCTTCTATGGGGATGACAGTCAGGAGGCCATCGCCCAGCAGAGTCTGGCCGCCTATCAGCAGGCCATGATGGCGAGCGGCGATGCCCGTCCCATCACCACCCGGATCCTGCCGCTGGCCCCTTTCTACTACGCCGAGGATTACCATCAGCAATATCTGGAGAAGAATCCGGAAGGGTATTGCGGGTTGGGCGGCATTGGCGTCTGCCTGCCGCCCAGCCTGAACCGCTGAGGCGCAGCATGTATAAAACAGGGGCCATCCGGCCCCTGTTTCGTTTTTTTGAAAGAAATATTAAAAAAAGTGTCCTGGTCGGGAACTTAACCGAACCTCGGCAGACTAACAGGTTAGCTACCATGGACGGCAGCCAAGACCAGACACATTTCTTGCCTCGACATTCATTCCACTGACAAGCGCGATGAATCGGAAGTGATAGCAAGCAGGGCTGCCCTTTGAGGCGGCCCTTTTCACTTTTCGGCCGTGCGGCCGCGGGGGAGGGGCTAGCGGATGGTGCTGTCGAACAGGTTCTTGATGAGACTGATGAACTCATCGAGGAAGGCGTGCTGTGCCGGGGTGGGCGCCCGCAGCCAGACGGCGGAAAGCACCTCCTCCAGATCGGCCACCACGGCGTCGGCCTCCTGCATGATCATGAAACGCACCTTGGGGTCGAGCTGAGGGTTCTGCTCGCAGATGGCCATAAGGTTGCCTGCCACCCGGTTGCTCACCAGATCCTCTATGGTCTGGGAGCCAGTGCCCTGCTGCTGGCTCTCGAACAGGCCCAGACTCTCTACCAGATACTCGATCAGCGCAATATAACCGTCGCTCTCTACCACCATGATGGCTGCCTTCATTCATTGCTTTGGGGAAATGGTGGGTATTTTAGTGGCTGGCCTTGGCTTGGCAAGCGGCAGTAGAGGCGATGGCGGACAAAACTGACCCCGCCGCGCTCCACGGTTTCCAATCCGGCCTGCTCGAACCCGTGGCGCAGAAACAGCGCGAGGCTGAAGGCGCTGGCCTCCGTGGTCAGGCTGTGCAGGCCCAACTGGCTGGCCGCCTGCAGCGCCCGTGCCAGCAGCAGGCCGCCGAGCCCCTGACGCGGATGATCCGGGCTCACATAGAGCAGGCTGAGGTGGCCGTCATCGCTCAGGGTGACAAAGCCTAGGGGGATGCCCTGCTGCTCGATGACCCAGCCGTGGTGCTCGCGCAACTGGCTGACCAAGCCGGGGTGACGGGCGCCCAGCGCCCATTGCTCCACCTGCTGCGGACTGTAATGCTCCGGGCCTATGCGGCGCACCGACTGCTCGAACAGGGCCAGCAGCGCGGGGATGTGCTGCTCCCTCAGAGGCCTGATCCGGGCGGGCGCGGTTTTTTGTGTCTGCGGCATCGATGTTATCCTGCCCTGCCTGACAGGGTTGGCACCTGCGGTCGCCTGGCCCTGGGCAGGCCGGCCACCACCCGCTCATAGGAGTGTTCAATCCAGCCCTGCCAGAGGTCGGTGTCCAGACCCTCGACCAGGGTCACCGTGTTCCAGTGCTGCTTATTCATGTGCCAGCCGGGTTTCACCTCGGGATGGATCTCCCGCAGCAAAAGTGCGAGTTCGGGCTCGCATTTGAGGTTGATGGTGAGGGGCTCGGCCTGCCAGTTCACCAGGGCGAACATCTTGCCGGCGATGCGGTAGACCAGGAACTCCGGGCCGAAGGGGGTATCCTCGGTTGCCCCCGGCAGGCTGAGCAGGAATTCACGTAACGATACAAGGCTCATACAGGACTCCATGCTGGTCCGATGATAAGTGGCAGCATATTCAGCGGGGCGCCCCATCTGTTAATATGCCCGCCGAGTATATCCCTCAACCCCCCGGGAGCCCATAAGATGTTGTACCACAAGACCTTTGAGCTGGGCCCCGATCGGGATTGGGTGGTGTTCGTGCACGGCGCCGGCGGCAGCTCCTCCATCTGGTTCAAGCAGCTGCGCGCCTACCGGGAGCACTTCAACGTGCTGCTGCTCGACCTGCGCGGCCACGGCCAGTCCAACCAGTTGCAACAGGTTGTCAAGGGGCACTACAGCTTTCGGGCCGTGACCGAGGACATCCTGCGACTGCTCGATCACCTGCGCATTCCCCGCGCCCATTTTGTCGGCATCTCCCTTGGCACCATCCTCATCCGCCACCTGGCCGAGCTCTGCCCCGAGCGGGTCAAGAGCATGGTGCTCGGCGGCGCCATCCTGCGCCTCGATATCCGCTCCCGGGTGCTGGTGCAGCTTGGCCGGGTCGGCCAGCACATCCTGCCCTACATGTGGCTCTACCGGTTGTTCGCCTTCATCATCATGCCGCGCCAGCACCATCAGGAGTCCCGCAACCTCTTCGTGCGCGAGGCTCGCAAACTCTGCCAGAAGGAGTTCAAACGCTGGTTCCGCCTCGCCACCGAAGTCAACCTGCTGATGCGCTACTTCAAGGAGCGGGCCCTGCCGATCCCGACCCTCTATGTGATGGGGGAGGAGGATCACATGTTCCTCACCCCGGTGCGCGAGCAGGTGGCCCGCGACCCCTACAGCCGGCTCGAGATCATCGAAAACTGCGGCCATGTCTGCAACGTGGAGCAGCCCGACCACTTCAATCGTCAATCCCTGGCATTTCTCTCTACCCAGGCGAGCGTCTTGCCCGCTGCGCCGCTAGAAGCCTGATCCCGCGCCAAGCCCCCTCCTGGGTGAGCGCAGTCCTCTCAGACGAAGTAGTGGGCGATATCCAGATAGCGCTGGCGGATATGCTCGATCAGCAGCCGGATCTTGCGCGGCGGCTGGCGGGTGAAGGGGTAGACGGCGTAGATGCCAAGCTTCTTGCCCACCCGCTCCGGAAACAAATCCACCAGATTCCCGCTCATCAAATCGTGATAGACCAGGCAGCGCGGCACATAGACGATGCCGCGCCCCCCCAGCGCCGCCTTGCGCAGGGCACCGGCGTTGTCGGTTGAAAAGCTCCCCGACACCGACACCAGATAGTTACCGTCCTCCCCCTTGAAGGCCCACTCCGACGCCCCCGTGCTCTGGTAGGCGTAGCGCAGGCAGTTGTGAGCCTGCAGGTCTGCGGGCTCGCGCGGCGCTCCGAAGTGGCGCACATAGGCGGGGGCCGCGCAGATCACCCACTGGGAGTCGAGGATATGGCGGGCGATGAGGCTGGAGTCATCCAGATAACCGGTGCGAATGACCAGATCGAACCCCTCTTCCACCAGATTGACGAAGCGGTTGTCCAGCGACATCTCCACCGTGAGCCCCGGGTGCTGCTGGCAAAAATCGGCCACCGCATCGGCCAGCAGCAGCTCTCCCGAGATGGTGGGCACCGACATGCGCACATGGCCGCTCACCTTTTCGCCAAACCCCGCCACCGCATCGAAGGCGTCCAGTGCGGCGGCCTTCACATTTTTCGCACCCTGATAGAGCTCCTTGCCTGCCTCGCTCAGGGTGAGCCGGCGGGTGGTGCGATAGAGCAACTGCACCCCGAGTTCTTCCTCAAGGCGTCCGATCCGTTTGCTAACCACTGAATTTGTAATGGAATTTTGCTCAGCCACCTTGCTGAAGGAGCCTGCCTCCACCACCTGGGCGAAGAGGATGAGGTCGTCGGTACTGGCCATATTGATCAACTTTTGGAACGAATGTTGTTCATTATTTCCATATATCGCGAAAAAGGAACAGGGTAAGGTCACGTCCGATTAACAAAACAACAACAAGGTGCCCCCACGGTGCCTCTTCTGGACAAGGACGCAATGATGACAGACACCCTGCTGGCCCTGGTGGCCTTCTCGCCGATCCTGGTGGCCGCCGTGCTGCTGGTTGGCCTCAACTGGCCCGCCAAGCGCGCCATGCCCATCGCCTTCCTGTTGACCGTGTTCATCGCCCTCTGGGGCTGGCAGATGAGCCCGACCCGGGTCTTTGCCTCCACCCTGCAGGGGTTGGTGATCACGGTGACCGTGCTCTGGATAGTGTTCGGCGCCATCTTGATGCTCAACACCCTCAAACACACCGGCGCCATCAGCGCCATTCGCGGCGGTTTTACCAACATCTCGCCGGACCGGCGCATCCAGGCCATCATCATCGCCTGGTGCTTCGGTGCCTTCATCGAAGGGGCTTCTGGCTTTGGCACCCCGGCGGCCATCGCCGCCCCCTTGCTGGTGGCCATCGGCTTTCCGGCGCTCGCCGCCGTGCTGCTCGGCATGATGATCCAGTCCACCCCAGTGTCGTTCGGCGCGGTGGGCACCCCCATTCTCGTTGGTATCAACAAGGGGCTGGATAACCAGGCCATCGGCCACACCTTAAGCGCTGGTGGCAGCAGCTGGGACATCTACCTGCAGCAGGTGACCACCAACGTGGCCCTCATTCACGCCACCGTCGGCACCCTGATGCCGGTGTTGATGGTGATGATGCTGACCCGCTTCTTCGGCCGCCACCGCAGCTGGACCGAAGGGCTCGCCATCCTGCCGTTCGCCCTCTTCGCCGGGCTCGCCTTCACCGTGCCTTACGCCCTGACCGGCATGCTGCTCGGTCCCGAGTTCCCGTCCCTCATCGGCGGTCTGGTGGGGCTCGCCCTGGTAGTGACGGCGGCGCGTCGCGGTTTCCTGGTGCCCAAGGCACAGTGGGATTTTGCCCCCGAGAAAGAGTGGCCTGCCGAGTGGCTGGGCTCCATCAAGCTGGATCTGAAAGACGCCGCCGCCCGCCCCATGTCGCTGCTGCTGGCCTGGCTCCCCTATGTGGCGCTGGCGTTGTTGCTGGTGGCGAGCCGGGTGAGCCCGGCGTTCAAGGCAAGCCTCCTGTCGGTGAGCCTCGCCTTCACCGATCTGCTGGGGGAGAAGGGGGTCAGCGCCTCCATCGAGCCGCTCTACCTGCCGGGGGGTCTGCTGGTGCTCTGCGCCCTGCTCGCCACCTTGCTGCAATCGCGCTCCCTCGCCCCCTTTGGTCGGGCGATGGGGGAGTCCAGCCGCACCCTGCTAGGCGCCGGCTTCGTGCTCATCTTTACCGTGCCCATGGTGCGCATCTTCATCAACTCCGGCGTGAACGGGGCGGATCTTGCCAGCATGCCGGTGACCACGGCGAATTTTGCCGCCGGGCTGGTGGGGGAGTTCTTCCCGGCCCTGAGCGCCACCATAGGCGCACTGGGAGCCTTTATCGCCGGTTCCAACACGGTGTCGAACATGATGTTCAGCCAGTTCCAGTTTGAAGTGGCGCAGACCCTCGGGGTATCCACTGCCGCCATGCTGGCGCTGCAGGCCGTGGGCGCGGCGGCCGGCAACATGATTGCCATCCACAACGTGGTGGCGGCGTCGGCCACCGTGGGGCTGCTGGGGCGCGAGGGGGAGACGCTGCGCAAGACCGCGCTGCCGACCCTCTACTATCTGCTGGCCACCGGCCTCATCGGGTTGGTGCTCATGTACAGCTTCCACATCTCGGACGTCTTGCTGCAGCTCAAGTAAAGGAGAGCAAGTGATGAAGGTAATGCGGGTCTATCCGGCCAAGCCGGCCGATGTCTATCTCTACGCCACCTGTCTGGTGGACCTGTTCGACCCGGTGGCGGGGCTCGATGCCATCGCCCTGATCGAGCGGGAAGGGATAAGGGTGCACTTTGTCGAGAAACAGACCTGCTGCGGGCAGCCGGCCTACACCTCGGGCCATGAAGAGGAGGCGCGCAAGGTGGCGCAAAGCCAGATGGCGCTCTTCCCCGAGCCCTGGCCGGTGGTGGTGCTGTCGGGCTCCTGTGGCGGCATGATGCACCACCACTATGCGCGCCTGTTTCCAGAGAGCCGCGAGGTGGCGGCGTTTTGCGAGCGGGTGTTCGAGCTCACCGAGTTTCTGGCCCAGGTCTGCCGGGTGCGCTGGTACGGGGTGGGGAGGGCGAGCATCGTCATGCACACCTCCTGCTCGGCCCGGCGCGAGATGCAGGTACACAGCCGGGCCCGCGCCCTGCTGGGTCAGCTCGATGGGGTCACCCTGCATGAACAAGCCTACGAGAGCGAGTGCTGCGGCTTTGGCGGCACCTTCTCGGTGCGCCATCCCCACATCAGCCAGGCCATGGTGGAGGACAAGACCCGCCACCTGCTGGCCACCGGCGCCGACACCCTGGTGAGCGCCGACTGGGGGTGTCTCTTGAACATCAAGGGCTCCCTGGCCTATCAGGGCAAGACACTGCTCGCCATGCACCTGGCCAGCTTCCTGCTCGCCCACAGCAAGCCGTTGTCAGAAAAACAGGAGGCCCATCATGAGTGAGCACGCCAAGTATTCGCCGCGCCGCTTCCATCCCCAGGCCGAGGCGGCTCTGGCCGACCCCGTGCTGCGCCAGAATTTTCGCGGCGCCATGGATTACCTGCGCGCCAAGCGCCGGGATGCTTTCGCCGACCCGCTCGAGGAGGCGGCGGTGCGCGATGCGGCGGAGCAGATCCGCCAGCGCTGTCTCTCACGCCTGCCGGCGCTGCTGGAGCAGCTCGAAGCCAACTGTGAGCGCAACGGCATCCGGGTGCACTGGGCCCAGACGCCGGCGGAGGCCAACGCCATCATCCTTCGCATCGCCCAGCAACACGGGGTGAGCAGCATCGTCAAGGGCAAGTCCATGGTGAGCGAGGAGGTGGGTTTCAATCACGAGATGGCGCGCCACGGCATCCGCTGCCTTGAGAGCGACATGGGGGAGTTTATCGTCCAGCTCGACGGCGACACCCCGTCCCACATCATCATGCCCGCCATCCACAAGAACAAGCAGGAGGTGAGCGACACCTTCGCCCATAACCTCGATGGCTTTACCCCCACCACGGACGTGGACGCCCTGATCCAGACCGGGCGGCGGGCCCTGCGCGAAGAGTTTCGCCGCGCCGGCATGGGGTTGTCGGGGGTCAACTTTGCGGTGGCGGAGACCGGCAGCCTGTGCCTCGTCGAGAACGAGGGCAACGGGCGCATGTGCACCACGGTGCCGAAAGTGCACGTGGCCATCACCGGCATCGAGAAGGTGGTGGAGTTCTTATCCGACGTGCCGCCCCTCTACAGTGCCCTGACCCGCTCGGCCACCGGGCAGGCCATCACCACCTACTTCAACGTCATCAGCGGCCCACGCCGGGCAGGGGAGCTGGACGGCCCGGACGAGGTGCACCTGGTGCTGCTCGACAACGGCCGCAGCCAGGCTTATCGGGACGAGGAGCTGCGCAAGACCTTGCAGTGCATCCGCTGCGGCGCCTGCATGAACCACTGCCCGGTCTACACCCGCATCGGTGGCCACGCCTACGGCACCATCTACCCGGGGCCCATCGGCAAGATAGTCTCCCCCCACCTGCTGGGGCTGGAAAGCACCCAGGATCTGGTAACCGCATCGAGCCTGTGCGGTGCCTGCGGCGAGGTGTGCCCGGTGCGCATCCCCATTCCCGACATGTTGCAGCGCCTGCGCCGGGAGGCCAAGCACGACGCACAGCCCGGCCACGAACCGCTGGCGGGGCAGGGGGCGGCCAGGAGCCGGCTCGAGACGCTGGCCATGCAGGGCTTTGCCTTTGCCGCCACCCACCCGCGCCTCTATCACGCCGCGACCGGGGTGGCCGGTCGCCTGCGGGGGCTGATGCCAAAGCATCTTGGCCCCTGGACCCAGTGCCGCGAGGCCCCCAAACCCGCCCCCCAGAGCCTGCACGCCCTGCTGCGCCAGAAGAAAAAGGAGTCCTGAGATGTCGAGCAAAGAGGCCATATTAAGCCGCCTTCGCGGCGCCGCCACCCCCATTGCCCACGCCCCCCATGGCTGGCAGCCCTGGCGCGGGGCAGACGATAGCGCGCGGCGTGAGCGCTTTGTTGCCGGGATCAGCGCCAGCCATGCCGAGATCCTCACAGTCCAACAGGCAAACCTTGCCCGGGATCTGGCCGCCTGGCTGGATGAAGAGGGAGTGACGCATCTGGCCTGTGGCCAGGGCGGCCGCTGGCAAGCCGAAGTCGCGGCCGCCAGCGCCGGGCGCTCTGTGTTGACCCCGGCGGGGGAGTTTTCCGGCTGGAAGGACGATCTGTTTGACGTTTGTCAGGCAGGCATCACCCATTGCGCGGGTGCCATCGCCGATACCGGCACCCTGGTGTTGCTGCCGGATGGCGGCGAGCCGCGCACCTTGTCCCTGGTACCCCCCTGCCATATCGCCCTGCTGGCGGCGTCCACCATCGCCGACAACCTGGCGGGGCTGGTGGAGGGCGGGCGCTGGCAGCAGGCCATGCCCGCCAATCTGCTGCTGGTCTCCGGCCCCTCCAAGACCGCCGACATCCAGCAGACCCTGGCCTACGGTGCCCACGGCCCGAGCCGCCTGCTGGTGGTGCTGGTGGAGGATTGCTGATGGGCTGGAATGAATTTGACGCCGCCGTGCTCTCGCGCATCCCGCCGGAGCGGCTGGTGAGCGACCCTGACTTGCGCCTCGCCCACGGCACGGACGCGAGCTTCTACCGGCTGGTGCCAGAGCGCATCGTGCGCCTCGACTCCCTCGATGAGGTGCGCTTCGTGCTCGGGGTGTGCCGCGAATTGAGCCTGCCGTGCACCTTTCGCGCCGCCGGCACCAGCCTCTCGGGCCAGGCCCTGAGCGATTCGGTGCTCATCACCCTGACCGACAGCTGGCGCGGCCACCGCATTCTGGACGAGGGGGCGCGCATTGCCCTGCAACCCGGGGTGATCGGCGCCGATGCCAACCGCTATCTGGCGCCTCTGGGCCGCAAGATTGGGCCGGATCCCGCCTCCATCAACGCCTGCAAGCTTGGCGGCATCGCCGCCAACAACGCGAGCGGCATGTGCTGCGGCACCGCCCACAACAGCTATCACACCCTGCATGCCATGACCTTGCTGCTGGCCGATGGCACCGTGCTGGACAGTGGCGATCCGCAAAGCCGCGCCGCCTTGGCGGCCAAGCGCCCGGAGCTGCTGGCCGGGCTCGCCGCCCTGCGCGCCGAGGTGCTGGCGAACGCCGAGCTTGCCGCCAAGATTCGCCACAAGTACCGGCTCAAGAACACCACCGGCTACGCCATCAATGCCCTGCTCGACCATGAGGACCCCGTCGATATCCTCACCCACCTGATGATTGGCTCGGAGGGGACCCTCGGCTTTATCGCCGAGGTGGTGCTCGATACCGTGCCGGAATACCCCCACAAGGCCTCGGCCCTGCTGGTGTTTCGGGACGCCGAGCAGGCGTGTCTGGCCACCTCGCGCCTGAAAAGTGCGCCGGTGGTGGCGGTGGAGCTGATGGATGGACGATCCCTTCGCTCGGTCGCGGGCAAGCCCGGCCTGCCGGACTTTATCAAGACGCTGGATCTGGCTGCCTGCGCCTTGCTTGTCGAGGTGCATGGGGAATCGAAAGAGGAGCTGGTGGATCGCTGCGAGCAGGTGACGGCCATGGCCGCCGGGTTCGCCCAGGTTGCCTCGGTGCCCTTTACTACCGATAGCGCTGGCCTCTGGGCCATTCGCAAGGGGCTCTTCCCGGCGGTGGGGGCGGTGCGTACCACCGGCACCACCGTCATCATCGAGGATGTCGCCTTTCCCATCGAGCGTCTGGCGGAAGGGGTGGCGGGGCTGCAGCAACTGTTCGATCGCTTCGAATACGGTGAAGCCATCATCTTTGGCCACGCGCTGGAGGGGAACCTGCACTTCGTTTTTACCCAGGGGTTCGACGATCCGGCCCAGGTGGCCCGCTACGGCGCCTTTATGGATGCGGTGGCCGAACTCGTCGCGGTGCGCTTTGGCGGGTCCCTCAAGGCCGAGCACGGCACCGGCCGCAACATGGCCCCCTATGTGGAGTTGGAATGGGGGCCGGAGGGGATGGCGCTGATGCGGCGCATCAAGGCGCTGCTCGACCCCGATGGCTTGCTCAATCCCGGCGTCATCATCAACGATGACCCCAAGGCCCACCTGGCCCACCTCAAGCCCATGCCGGCGAGCGATGCCATCGTCGATCCGTGCATCGAATGCGGTTTTTGCGAGGCGGTCTGCCCCTCGCGCACCCTGTCGCTCTCGCCGCGCCAGCGCATCGTGCTCTATCGGGAGTTGTCACGCCGTGGTCGCAGCGGTGAAGCGGCAGGGGATCTTGCCCGGCTGTTTGACTATCAGGGCATCGACACCTGTGCCGCGACCGGGCTCTGCGCCGATCGCTGCCCGGTTGGCATCAACACCGGCAGCCTTATCAAGAAGCTGCGCAGCGACAAGTATCAGCGCTTCGTGCCCATCGCCCGCTGGAGCGCCGATCACTTCGCCGGCGTCACCCGCACGGCGCGCGGTGCCCTGGGGCTCAGGGGCATTGCCGGCAAGCTGTTGGGAGACAAAGCGCTGGCAGGATTGGTAAACGGGGTACGTAACGTCAGCGGCCAGCGCACGCCCGCCTGGCTGCCGACCCTGCCTGGGCCGAGCCGTTACCAGTGGCCGCCAGGGGAGGGGAGCCATAGCGGATCCAGCGAGCGCGCCGTGGTCTATCTGCCGTCCTGCGCCAGCCGGGTGTTTGGCCAACAGGAGGATGCCCCGTCACTGCCGGACGTGGTGCAATCACTCCTCAATAAAGCGGGTTGCCGGGTCATCGTGCCGCAAGGCATTGAGGGGCTCTGCTGCGGCATGCCCTATGACAGCAAGGGGATGGTCGAGGTGGCAGAGGCCAAGCGCAGTGAGCTGGCCGAGGCCCTGTGGCAGGCAAGCGAAGCCGGCCGCTGGCCCGTGCTGCTCGACACCAGTCCCTGCGTGCAGCGGCTGCTCTCGGGGGCACTGGGCAAGGGCCTGCGCATATTCGAGCCCTCCGCTTTTGTGCTGGAACACCTGCTGCCGCACCTTGAGCTGACCCCCATCGATGAGACCGTGATGCTCCATATCACCTGCAGTAGCCGGCGCATGGGGCTGGGGGAGGCGATGCTCAGCGTCGCCCGTGCCTGCGCCCGGGAGGTGATAGTGCCGGAGCATATCCAGTGCTGCGGCTTTGCCGGCGACAAGGGGTTGATGACCCCGGAGCTCAACGCTGCCGCGCTCGCCAGCCTGCCCGCGCAGGTACCAAGCCATTGCCGCCAGGGTTTCAGCAACAGCCGCACCTGCGAGATGGGGCTGAGCCAGCACGCCGGCATTCCCTATCACAGCATCCTCTATCTGGTGGATCAGGCGGCGAAATAAATAAACCCCCGGCAGAATAAATTCTGTCGGGGGTTTATTTGTTGAATCAGTGGGTGGATATTTGCGTACATATTTATTAGTTTTACTATCGTGGCTTAGGGAAGGTGCGAATAAGCGGGGAAATTCTTCTCGGCTGACTCAGTCATTTCATTTCTTCATGTTTGAGCCGTTTTTTCTCCCGTAAATGCCTTGAATCAGCCTATTTAGACCGTTTCTTCGCCATTTAAGGCGTTATTCCCAGTTTTTAGTGAGATCTCTCCCACTGACGTATCATTTGGTCCGCCCGAAACAGGTTGGCCAGCGTGAATAACATCGCCAGTTGGTTATCGTTTTTCAGCAACCCCTTG